>NZ_JBWYJB010000007.1:0-159785 GCF_056784015.1 Acinetobacter sp. ANC_7655
ACAGACAAAGACGCATTGGATGCACGCTTAGATGATCTAGTCGACATCATCTTACCAACAGTAAATGATGAAAACGAAGATGGCGTAGCAGATGAGTACGAACAAGTATTGGCAGATGCCGAAGCAGCAGTAGAGGCAGCAGAAGCAGCATACGCTGCGGCAGAACAAGCGCTGATCGATGCAAATGCCAATGGCCTCATCACGCCAACAGAACTTACTGCATTGACTCAAGCACGTGATGATGCACTTGCTGCGAAAACAGAAGCACAAACAAAAGTGACAGCGTTACCTGAGGCAGTACAAGCAGAAAAAGATGTGCTACAAGGTCGTTTAAATGACCTGGTTGATATCACTTTACCAACAGTAAATGATCAAAATGAAAATGATATTTCTGATGATATTGATACTTTACTAGCGGGGGTCGAAGCTTTAATAGAAAGTGCTGAAGAAGCTTATACAACGGCTGAAGAGGATTTAGCTGACGCCTTGCAAGACGGTACTGTAACACAGGCAGAGGCTGATAAATTGCAAGAGTCCCTAGAAGCTGCTCAGGCAGCAAAAACTCTTGCACAACAAGCATTAGACAATATTGATCAAACTTCAGACGCGATTGAAGCTGCAAAAGCTCTATTGCAAGAAAGAATAGATGATCTCGTAGATATTGAGGTACCTGAGCCATTTGCAACAGCGAATAATGATGTGCAATTGGTATTGGATATCACACCGACTGTAGATGTTAATGAAACACCAACAGAGCTTAACTCAACAGGATTTACAGTGGGTTCTGTTGGCTTAGGTCCAGTGTTAAATGCAAGTGTGCTTGAAAGCGTATTTAGCTCCTCAGTTTCCCTTTCAGTCGAAGAAGGCACCGAAAGAGATATTAGTTTCTATGCTGATGCTGGTGGTCTTACAGCAGGGACGATGAACTTATTTATGTATAAGTTAAATGAGTCAACTGGTGAATATGAATTAAAAGAAAAAATTGATAATTGGTATCTCGTTGTATTAGGTGGTGTGTCAGAAACGATAAGTCGTTCTTTAGATGAAGGAGAGTGGCTCATTGTATTAGGTAACGGCCAAGGGTTGTCAGCTGCTACGGGGTATACATTAAGATTTGAATCAGATGCTGTACGTGATTTTAATAATCCAGAAGCTGTGACAGGAACAATAAATGGTAATGTGATTACGGATCAGGATTATCAAAATGGTACAGATGTCGTCCCAGAGGGTAGTAAAATCAGCGGAGTTATTCATGGTGAAGATACCATTAATCAATTTACAGATGGTATTGCAACAATTAAAGGGGAGTATGGCACTTTAACTATCTCTGAAAATGGACAATATACATATACAGTAGATCCATTATTTAGAGATTACGGTGAAGTTGATCGTTTTGTATATGAGGTAACGGCACCAAATGGTGAAAAACGCACAGCTGAATTGAATATTGAATTAGTGCGTGTTGCCACAGATGAAAATGCCATCATTGATAATACAGTATTACTTGATGTTACTCCTGATTTAACTGAAACCACAGGCGAAGAATTAGGTATTTCAAATGCAGTCGCATTGAATTTACTTGATCTAGGTATTGCTGGTGATGTGTTGTCTGCAAGTGTAATTGGTACGGAAGGTGTCATGGACTTCACTGTTGAAGACGGTACTTTCCAAGAAATGACCTTTACCGGTTCCGCGGGCGGGGTAACGATACTTTCAACATTTAGTTTGGTTATCTATCGTTTAGATGAGAATACTCAACAGTTGGTTCAAGTACACGAAATTCCAAATTTTGTTCAAGTGCTCATTGGCGGTGGTGTTTCAACCCCGGTAACATTGAGTTTTGGTGAGGGTACTTACGTTGGTATTATCAAGCAAACTAGTGGTGTAAACGTAATTGGAGGAGCTTCAGCTCAAGTTACAGATGTCAATATTTACGATTATGCAAACCCAGAAACGATAACTGGATCAGTTCAAGGTGATGTGACTCAGATTACGACAGATAAATTAATATTGGTAAATAACACTGATGTGGTTGAAGGTGAAGCTTTAGTTGTACAGGGTCAATATGGCTCACTCAATATTAATACTGACGGTACTTATACCTACAATGTTACAGTTCCACAAAGCACAGTGGGTTGGACTCCACCATATGGTGAGATTGATCGTTTTGAGGTTGTAGTGGAACGAGCAGATGGTACAACTTACATTGAAGTTCTCAATATTAAGATTGATACCAATACAGTAGCTAACGATGCAGAAGTTGTAGAAGTTCAAGCTGCAAACTATTCAACGCTCAATGAATCTGTAGAGTCTGGAATTATTGGATCTGCAAGTCGTACACTAGAATTTAAAGTTGAAGAAGGATCTTATATTAGTAGCTTAGATCTCCAAGGGAATATCACTCGTACTTTAACTAATGATAATCCTTCAATGAGTGTTGTGATTAATAAGGTGACTACTCAGCTTGTCAACGGCGTTGAACAACAAGTGCTTGAACAAGTTTATACCGGAAATGTTAGTATTACATGGCCAGCTGGAACAATATTGAATCCTTCGACATCAACGACTTATGCCTCAGAAATTATTTTAGATGATGGCAAAGTGCTCGATGCAGGTGATTATGTTATTTCAATTAACACAACGAGTGGTACATTTAATTCAGTGAATGTATCTAGTGCATCAATTACTGGAATAATGGTCAATAATATTACTCCAACTGATACACCATTGCTTGAGGGTGATTTATTTGAAAATGATACAGCTATCGACCAAATTGATATTCTGAAAATTGGATCTAAAGAGCTTTATGTAAATGATCCAGCTAAAGGTGGTCAAGAATTCACAGTTCAAGGTAAGCATGGTGTCCTTACTGTGTTCAAAGATGGCACCTATGAGTATCAACCATCAGGTTTAAGTGGAGGTCTTGAAACATTCACCTATACAACAGTTTCTAAAGCGGGAACATCACAATCTGCAACACTTGAAATTAATGTTTCGATGACGCTAACTGGAAGTGAGGAGGCAGATACCGTACAAGCATCTGCTTCAATCGATACTTTTACTCTTGGTGAAGGCGCAGATACAGTCCTTTATGATGTGCTCAATCAAGCTCAACATAACGAAAGTCCAGATATTTGGACTGACTTTAATCAAGCTGAAGGTGATCGAGTTGATATTTCTGCTTTATTAAAAGATCAGAATGTTACATCGTCTAACATTGGTGAATTTGTAACGATCAAACAAGATGGTGCAAATACGGTGATTAGTGTTGATACTGATGGGGCTAAAACGAAATATAACCCAACTGAGCTCATTGTTCTGCAAAATACAGATAGCAGTCTTTATGCGATCGATGATCTGTTAAAATATAATCAAATTTAATTAAACAAATGAAAAGAGGTCTTTCGAGACCTCTTTTTATTTTTAAAAAATGTGAAATCAAAAGTAATTGGTATGAAAAAAATAAAATACTAACAATTTGAATAAATTAATTTTTGAAGAACAAAAAATTGTATTTGTTATTTCGTCATTTGAAAAATATTCTAATAAAAAAATTCATTATGGAGACGCGATTGCAACAAAAAAATCATATCTAAGCACCATTTTATAGAGCTTTATGTGTTAGTCATCAGGGGTAGACTTAATCATAAAAAATGTTGTTTAGGGTTTATTGATAATAAAAAAATGGTAATGATTCAAAAAATTAAATTCCTACTCCAAAGAGATTTTCATCTCTATATTTAGACCTGTTTTTGAACGTTATTAAATAGAATATAGAAACAAACACTCGCTCCGTTAAAAAAAGTTAACCTTGCTCATTTTTATTTGTGTTTTCAGGTGGCTAGTATGGGGGGGAGTAGTAATGTCTAATTTTATAACTCGATATGTGTTGCAGAATTAGGTTATAGAGATCATTTTGCCTGAGTTTGAAGAATAATCCGCTCATTACTCATTATTCACATTGGATTTAAAGGAGTGCTTGCATAATTCGATATTCTTAAATTGGTTGAAAACTCAGTGCTTTAACTTTGATTGATTTTGATGCTTAAATAAACATGTGAATATGAAAATTTTAATCTGAAAATTTAACACTGCTATTTGTTTTTATTCTTGAACCATACTAAACCTGCTTGAGTATAAAAAATAAAAGAGCCATATAAGGCTCTTTTATTTTTAGATACAATAGCTTGATCGTCACGCGACACATAAGTTGTCATTTCTCTTTTAATAAATTCAAAAGCTTCGTAATATTTGCGACACATAATGACAATTTTAGCGACACAACCTATGTCATTTTTTGGGATATAGCGACACAACCTGTGTCATTTTACGAAAATAGTTCTTAGACTAAGAAAACTATAACAATTACTTTAATCTATTCATATATCAGGCATTAAGTTAACTACAAAGCTTCCTATAAATATTTTTTATTTCTCGATCATCTATAAAATATGAATTCGAGCATTAAGGAGATACATCTCGTGCATTATTCTCATGGTCAGCTTAGTTATCCAGTCTATGCTTATGCACAGTCGTATGCTCATGGTTATGTAGAAGGGACTCATCAACATGACAGAATCCAGTTACTACATACTCTTTCTGGAGTCATTCATGTTCGAACGTCAGAAGGAATATGGGTCATCCCTCCATCTAAAGGTATTTGGATACCTGAAAACAAAAAACATTCAATCAAGATATTTGGTAATGTGGAAGCCCGAGGAATATTTGTTGATCCCTTTGCCCGTGCTGATTTCAATACGCAATGTAGTGTTGTTGCTATTCCAAAACTTCTGTCAGAACTTATTAATCAGGCTGTACAGATAAAAGAAGAAATCTTACCTCATACTAGAAACGAACGGCTTTTGGAACTCATATTAGATGAGTTACGCTTTTTAGAAGAAATTCCATTTCAGTTGCCAGAAGCAAAGTCAGAGATACTCAAAGAAATTTGTGAAAATATCAAAGCAGATCTCTCTGGAACCAACCATTTAGAGATGGTTGCCGAACAGCATGCTTTTAGCTCTAAAACACTTTCAAGACTTTTCCAGAAAGAACTCAATATGAATTTTAGTGTATGGCTGAAGCAAGCAAAATTGCTGCAAGCCTTGACTGATTTGGAAATGAGAAAGCCAATACTCAATATCGCTTTAGATTTAGGCTATGAGAGTCCTAGTGCTTTCTCCTATATGTTTAAAAGACAAATGGGAATGACGCCTACAGAATATATAAAGAAAAAATCAGATTAGATTTTGTCTTTTTCTAGATGGTATTTGTCTTTAAATCGAAAGAAAGACAAAAAATGATGATTCATGATGATGTGATTAAAGTCATAGGAGCACATCATGTTAACTCATCCTCAAAATAAATATCGTCCATTCGATTTTTCCGATTTTACTGATAGAACATGGCCAAGTAAAAAAATTACTCACCCTCCTGTTTGGTGTTCAACCGATTTAAGAGACGGTAATCAGGCATTGGCCAATCCTATGGATCACGATAGGAAACTTAAATTTTTCCAAATGCTTGTTGAATGTGGATTCAAGCAAATTGAGGTTGCGTTCCCTGCGGCATCAGAAACTGATTTTAATTTTGTTCGTTACCTCATCGAACATGATCAGATTCCAAATGATGTTTGTATCCAGGTTATGACTCAAGCCCGACCAGACCTAATTGAAAGAACCTTTGAGTCTCTGATGGGAGCAAAGCAAGCGATTGTTCATGTTTACAATGCCACGGCAGAAGTATTCCGCAGAATTGTCTTTCAAAAGTCTAAACAGGAAATTATTGAACTAGCCGTTGCTTCAACACAACAGGTGAAATCTCTATGTAAGCAATATCCAGCAACTAAATGGACTTATGAATATTCTCCGGAGACTTTTTGCTTTACCGAAATTGAGTTTGCGCTAGAAATTTGTGAAGCCGTAGCTGAAGTTTGGGCTCCAAGTCCTAAAAATCCAATGATTATTAATTTGCCCACTACCGTTGAAGTCAGTACACCTAATATTTTCGCCGATCAGATTGAATTTTTTTGTAAAAATTTTACTAAACGAGAACAGGTTTGTATCAGTGTGCACCCTCATAATGATAGGGGAACAGGCGTTGCAACTGCTGAATTAGCATTACTTGCAGGTGCAGACCGTGTTGAGGGCTGTCTATTTGGTAATGGTGAACGTACAGGGAACGTTGATCTTGTGAATATTGCTTTGAATATGTACACACAAGGCATTTATCCTGAACTTGATTTTTCTGACATCAAGAAAGTGGCAGAGATCGTGAAAGAATGTAATGAACTTCCGATTCACCCAAGGCATCCTTATGTAGGTGAATTAGTATTTACAGCTTTTTCAGGTAGTCATCAGGATGCAATTAAAAAGGGTTTTAAAGCGAGAAATGTTCAAGATCATTCATTTTGGGAAGTTCCATATCTGCCTATAGATCCAGCTGATTTAGGGTGCAGTTATGAGGCTGTAATTCGTGTAAATAGTCAATCTGGTAAAAGTGGTGCCGCTTGGATATTGCAGCAAAATCATGGCATAGATTTACCACTAAAGTTACAAAAAGATTTTAGCCAAATCGTGCAAAAGATGACGGATAACAATAAGAAAGAGTTATCTCATGCTGAAATTTGGACAGTATTTAGAACGGAATATGGTATAAACGCTAATGAAGATAATTTTGAACTTGTAAGTTATCAATCGGATAAAAAAGATGATGTTTATGAAGTCAAACTATCTATTGAGTTACATGGTGAGATTATCAATCTAGTAGGTTGTGGAAATGGATTATTATCTGCCTCAGTCAATGCTTTAAATAAGAAATGGCCTTGTAAAATAACGATTGCTGAGTATTCAGAACATACTTTAGGGAAGCAGAGTAGTAGCCGGTCTATTAGTTATATTCGTTGTATAGACTACAGTGGAAATACGTATTGGGGAATTGCAATTGATACTGATATTGCTTCCGCATCTATCCAAGCACTATTGAATGCATTTTCTAGGTCGTATAAGTTGAATTATTTAGAAAAATTACAATTAATATGACTACAGTGATTAGGCAGGTGACTATATAGTGTTATTTTTTAAAACAGAGATTTATATTTCTAATCGGTATGTGGTACTAAGGAAAAAAAACATTCACAATAAAATTTTTGAATGATTAAGTTATTGGAAGGAAGTAAGATGATTTAGCATTTTGCTTCCGACCATCCAAAGTCAAAATTGCTTCATGAACTATACTCATCTTACCTAAGAAGAAAGATATCAGATTTATATATTATTACGTGAAGGTTTTTTTAAACATTATATCGCTTGGAGACTCAATCGGTCACCTTCAACTATTTCTAGAGAAATTAAACGTAATCGAGCGAGAAATGGTTACTTCCCTACACATGCTAATACACTCGCTCGAAGACGCCATTGTTCCAATTCTAAAATAATCCCTTGTGAAATATAGGCACAAGTTATCTCTTATCTTCTATGGAGTCCTGAACAGATCGCTTCTCGTGTTTCAGTCAGTTTGCATTCAATTTATCGCTTCATTCGGCAGGATAGAAATAAGGGTGGCACACTCTTTCACAACCTACGTTTCAGAAATCAAAGGAAACGAAAGTACGGCTTTCATGAAACCCGTAGATGCATTCATAATAGACCTATTGAGATTGAGCATCGGACTCGCTTTGGTGATCTGGAAATAAACACGATTGTAGGTAAGAACTATCAGCAATCCTTGGTCTCGATTGTAGATCGCAAGACAGGTTATCTATGGCTCAAAAAGTGTAGCTCACGAAAGGCAGAAGAAGTTTGCCAAACAACTATCTGTCTATTTGAGCCGATCAAAGATCATCTCAAAACAATCAACGCAAATAATGGTAAGGAGTTCAGCCTGCATGAGTATACTGCTCAAGAATTAGACATAGACTGGTGTTTTGCTGATCTTTATAATGCTTGGCAACGAGGCACAAATGAAAATACCAATGGTCTAATCAGGCAATACATTAAAAAAGGGAGTGATTTAAATATCTATACGGATGAATACATCTCAGAAATCACTCAACGTTTGAATCATCGGCTAAGAAAAGACTCGGCTTTAAAAGTCCGAGTCAAGTATCATGGCAACAACATGGTGTTGCCCTTCAAATGTTAATCTAAGAATCTTAAAACTTAACCCTGCTATTTATTTTTTTTATTCTTGAACATACTAAACCTGCTTGAGTATAAAGAATAAAAGAGCCATATAAGGCTCTTTTATTTTTAGATACAATAGCGTGATGCATTACCAGCTTAACGCACCACCAGTTTGATAGTCTGTTACGCGAGTTTCGAAGAAATTCTTCTCTTTACGTAAGTCCATCATTTCTGACATCCACTGGAATGGATTGTTCACACCAGCAAATTGCTCAGGTAAACCTAATTGAGCTAAACGACGGTTTGCGATGAACTTCAAGTATTCTTCCATCATTGCAGCATTCATACCCAATACACCGCGTGGCATTGTGTCACGTGCATATTCGATTTCAAGCATCGTACCTTCAAGAATCATTTGAATGATTTCTTCTTGGAACTCAGCAGTCCACAAATGTGGGTTCTCAATCTTGATTTGGTTAATCATATCGATACCAAAGTTCAAGTGCATTGACTCATCACGTAAGATGTACTGGAATTGCTCAGCAACACCATTCATCTTGTTACGACGACCCATTGACAAGATTTGAGAGAAACCACAGTAGAAGAAAATACCTTCAAGAACACAGTAGAATGCGATCAAGTTGCGAAGCAAGATTTGATCTGTTTCAGGTGTGCCTGTTTTGAATGTTGGATCACTTAATTCTTGAGTGTACTTCAAGCCCCATGCAGCTTTACGCGCAACTGATGGAACTTCGCGGTACATGTTGAAGACTTCGCCTTCATCCATACCTAAAGATTCGATGCAGTATTGGTAAGCATGCGTGTGAATCGCTTCTTCAAATGATTGACGCAAGATGTACTGACGGCATTCAGGGTTAGTAATGTGTCGGTAAATCGCAAGAACCAAATTATTTGCAACCAACGAATCGGCAGTAGAGAAAAAGCCTAAAGAACGCATCACGATGGTACGCTCATCTTCAGTTAAGCCATCTTCTGACTTCCAAAGTGCGATATCGTGGTTCATGTTAACTTCTTGTGGCATCCAGTGGTTTGCACAACCATCTAGATATTTTTGCCAAGCCCATTCGTATTTGAATGGTACAAGTTGGTTCAAGTCAGCGCGACAGTTGATCATTGCTTTATCATCAACTTGAACACGTTGAGCGCCCATTTCTAACTCTTCAAGACCTGGAGCAACGTCCAAATGTTCTAAGGCGTTAGATGCTCTTGCCAACGGATCGGCTGAATTTGTTGTTCCGTTTGAACTGGTTCGAGCGGGTTGTGCAGCTGCCACACGCGTCGGTTCGTTGCGTGCATCAGATACCACTTGTGGATTAGGCGCTTTTTGCGGTTCGATGGGCGCAGACTGCTGTGCTTGTGCAGTTTGTTTCGGTTCATCATCTTCGAAATCGTCCCAACTGAGGATAGACATATCAATTCTCTCTACGTTGCTTATATCTTTTTATTCAGACATCTCAACGTGAGACATCCTACTATACGCTTATATTGTGTAAGCAAAATTAAGTTTTGCCGATGAATGTACTCAATTTGTTCGTTTGAGTAGATTGAATTTCCGCACTACTTATTTTGCTTACGCTTCTGTTGTTTGCGAATGGCTAAAAATGCATAGACCATCGGCGTGTAAAAGAAAATAAAGGCAAAGACCAATACCGCAAGTCCTAACATATAGTTATGGGTCATATGGGGCATGGTGGTTTCCTTGATTTAAGTGAGAGGCGATAACGCCTCTCGATTTTTACCATAAGTTTAATTGAGCTTGGTTTGGAAAACTCCGACAATGAGCGCGAACATATTCAAGTCGATTAAATCGAACTCGAGTGTAATCGCATACACTGACAGGTTTATCCAATGAGCACATAACTCTCATTAGCATCTCCTTTTTGTAAAAGATGCTTTCAGAGGAGTGACTCATACCCTAAACTTTGCTAAAGTATTCAGCGTTAAGTCTCGACAATTTAACAACTGACTACTTTTAGCTATTCAGGGAATTATTTTCTCTGAAAGCTTGGGTTTCAAATGGCTTGTTTATAGTTTCTATAGACAGGCCATTTTTATTTCCGTCTATAAAACTCATATTTAATTTCCTCCTGTTTTGTTCATCAAGTTTAAGAAATCCCCCTAAATCCCCCTTTTGCAAAGGGGGACTTGCATCCCGCCATTTGCTTCGAGGAATCCCCCTCCTTTATTAACGGTGAGAAGAAAAGCTTCACAAGGGGGAGGATTTAAAACCTGTCAGATTATTGACAAGCCTCGCAATCAGGATTGTCAATTGAACATGCCATTGGCACTGGCGCTGCTTGTTCGAAGCCTTCTTCTGACGCTGCTGCTTCAGGTTTAGCTTCTTGAGCAACCGCTGCCACTGGCGCTGCAACTGTCGCAGGTTTAACTGCGTTTAATGCACCTGTGTTAATCGTAGATTTCTCAGCAGATGTCGCACCTAATGCACGAAGGTAATAAGTCGTCTTAAGACCACGTAACCATGCCATCTTATACGTGATGTCCAATTTCTTACCGTTTGCACCAGAGATGTAAAGGTTAAGGGATTGTGCTTGGTCGATCCATTTTTGACGACGTGATGCAGCATCAACAATCCAACGTGCTTCAACTTCAAATGCTGTCGCGAAAATTGCTTTTAACTCTTCAGGAATACGCGCAATTTTTTGTACTGAACCTTCGAAATGTTTCAGGTCATTGACCATCACAGAATCCCAAAGACCACGTTCTTTTAATGCACGAACGAGGTAAGGGTTGATGACAGTGAACTCGCCAGACAAGTTCGATTTCACATATAAGTTTTGGAATGTTGGCTCAATAGATTGAGATACACCACAAATATTTGAAATGGTTGCAGTCGGTGCAATTGCCATCACGTTCGAGTTACGCATACCATCTTTTTGAACCTTGGCACGTAACGTGTCCCAATCCAAACGTTGTGTGCGATCGACTTCAAACATACGTTCTGGGCGAGATTTCGCAACGAGCTCAAGAGAGTCAATTGGTAAAATACCTTGATCCCACAATGAACCTTTAAATGTTTCATACGTACCACGTTCAACCGCCAAATCGCTTGAAGTTTGAATCGCGTAGTAAGAAATCACTTCCATAGACTCATCTGCAAACTCAACCGCAGCATCAGAACCGTAAGCAATTTTCATTTCGTATAGTGCATCTTGGAAGCCCATGATACCCATACCCACTGGACGGTGTTTCAAGTTTGAATTACGCGCTTGTGGAACTGCATAGTAGTTAATGTCGATAACGTTATCGAGCATACGAACTGCAGTTTTAATCGTGCGAGCAAGTTTCTCACGGTCTAGTTGACCACCTTGAACGTGTTGAACAAGGTTGATTGAACCCAAGTTACATACCGCAATTTCATCCTTGCTTGTGTTCAACGTAATTTCAGTACATAAGTTAGAAGAGTGCACCACACCTACGTGTTGTTGCGGTGAACGTAAGTTACATACGTCTTTGAATGTGATCCACGGGTGACCTGTTTCAAATAACATTGATAACATTTTGCGCCATAAGTCTTTCGCACGGACTTTCTTATGCAGCATGTCTGTTTCTTTCGCAATGCTTTCGTAGTAAGCATAACGTTCTGCGAATTCAGCACCCGTTAAATCGTGAAGATCTGGTGTTTCAGACGGGGTGAAGAGTGTCCATTCAGCATCTTCAAATACACGTTGCATGAACAAATCTGGAACCCAGTTTGCAGTGTTCATATCGTGTGTACGACGGCGGTCATCACCCGTGTTTTTACGAAGCTCTAGGAATTCTTCGATATCCAAGTGCCAAGTTTCAAGATATGCACATACCGCACCTTTACGCTTACCACCTTGGTTAACTGCAACTGCTGTATCGTTCGCTACTTTAAGGAATGGAACAACACCTTGCGATTTACCGTTAGTACCTTTGATGTATGAGTTCAAGGCACGAACTGGTGTCCAGTCATTACCTAAACCGCCTGCCCATTTAGACAACATTGCGTTATCACGCATAGCGCCATAAATATCGAACAAGTCGTCATCAATCGTTGTTAAATAACAGCTTGATAACTGAGGACGTAATGTACCTGAGTTAAATAGAGTCGGCGTAGATGCCATGTAATCGAAGCTAGAAAGTAAGTTATAGAATTCGATTGCACGATCTTCACGGTTGTCTTCATTGAGCGACAAGCCCATAGAAACACGCATGAAGAATAATTGTGGTAATTCGAAACGTACGCCATCAGAGTGGATAAAGTAACGATCAAATAATGTTTGAAGACCTAAATATGTAAATTGATTAGAGCGTTCTGGTTTAATCGCAGCCGCTAATTTTACAAGATCAAAATTTAATAATTCTGGAGAAAGAAGCTCTAGCTCAACACCTTTTTTCAAGAAGGTTTCAAGCGCATCATTTTCAAGCGTGTCTTTAGATAGACCAAGAAACTCAAGACCGGTTGCGACTAAGTTGTCACGCAATAAACGTGCAGTGACATACGTATAGTTTGGTTCTTGTTCAATACGTGTACGTGTCGCCATCATCATCGTTGTAGAGATGTCTGATGCTTTAACACCGTTGTATAGGTTTTTTACAGTTTCATCGATGATCGCTTGAACATCAATGCCTTCTAAGCCTTCGCTAGCTTTTTCAATCTTCGCTTGTAAACGACTCAAATCTAATGGTTGGAGCTGACCATTTTGACCTGTGATCTGAAGAGTAGGGTGATGATGAGCACCTAACTCTTTACGCGCTTCAGCACGTTGTTCACGATAGATCACGTATGCACGCGCTACTTTTTGTTCACCTGTGCGCATTAAAGCTAATTCAACTTGATCTTGAATTTCTTCAATATGAATCGTGCCACCAGAAGGTAAACGACGCTTAAATGTATTCATCACCATCTCAGTCAGCTGAGTAATACGATCATGAATTCTGCTCGAATCTGCACTTGGTTGACCTTCAACAGCCAAAAATGCTTTACCAATTGCTACAGAGATTTTATCTGCATCAAAAGTGGCAACATCACCAGTGCGTTTAATCACTTGAAGTTGACCAGGGGTTGTATTAGCGCTCATTTCAGCGTCGCTCCATTCTCATCATTTTTATGCTTATGGACCATTTGAATCGGATACAAACTCAAAAAATGAGCTATCGCGATATTTGAGGGTAAACACAAGACTTAGTGGTTTAATGTAAATTATGACACAAGATACGGTAAATTTCAGGGTAGATCAATATTGACATTTTGATAATTTTTTTTCTGAGTTTAACACTCAAATTTCCCTATACTTTTTCCATGTTCCGCCATTTTTGTTATGTAGTCAGCGTCACAGGGTGCTAAGCATAACAGAGACTTTTTAGAGTGCTTATAGATAAGTTTGTGGATAACTCCGAAAGTGCAAATTGCTTCTCGAAAATAATTTTTTTGAAATATTTTGTTTAAAATATCATCAAATTGATTTGTGTTTGAAAGTTTAAAGTTGATTGAAAATATTGATCGACTTGGCAAAACTATCTATTTATCAATAGTTAATAAAAAGATAACAAAAGACTACGCTCGTGTATCAGTTTCGTGAACAGGCTCTTGTTTACAATGTAAACGTGTGTATATTGCAAAACATATCGATGTAAATCTGTGAATTTTAATCAGCAGATATCGTAACAATATAGGGGCATTCTATGAGCCAAGAAGAAAAGTTACCAAAGATTTTGATCGTTGAAGATGACGAGCGTCTTGCGCGTTTAACGCAAGAGTATTTAATTCGTAATGGATTAGAAGTTGGGGTAGAACCAGACGGTAATCGTGCAATCCGTCGTATTATCGCAGAGCAACCAGATATGGTGGTGCTGGATGTTATGCTTCCTGGTGCTGATGGTCTCACCGTATGTCGTGAGGTTCGGCCACATTATCATCAACCAATTTTAATGTTGACTGCACGTACTGAAGACATGGATCAAGTATTAGGTCTTGAAATGGGTGCAGATGATTATGTTGCGAAACCAGTTCAGCCACGTGTTCTATTAGCGCGTATTCGTGCTTTGCTTCGTCGTACAGACAAAACACCAGAGGATGAAGTTGCTCAACGTATCGAATTTGATGATTTAGTGATTGATAATGGTGGTCGTTCTGTAACCTTAAACGGTGAGCTTGTAGATTTCACAAGTGCAGAATATGACTTATTATGGTTGTTGGCATCTAATGCTGGTCGTATCCTTTCACGTGAAGACATTTTTGAGCGTCTACGCGGTATTGAATATGATGGTCAAGACCGCTCAATTGATGTTCGTATTTCTCGTATCCGTCCAAAAATTGGTGATGATCCTGAAAATCCTAAACGTATTAAAACAGTGCGTAGTAAAGGATATTTATTCGTTAAAGAAACCAACGGGATGTAATCACATCCCCGCGGTAATGCCCTCACTCCTCAGAAGGTCATACCTTAGTGTCTAAACACAGTATATTCCTGCGTATCTACGCAGGTCTCGTCATTTTGGTGGTGCTGGTTGCCATATTTGGTTATTTGCTTGTGCAAATCATCAACTATCAACGCGCGCAGGAATACCGTGAGTCATTGACTGATGGGATTTCGTACGTCATTAGCGAGGGTGTTTCAAGACAACAAACCATGCAACAAAGAATGGATTGGATATCAGATGCATCTGATTTGCTCGAACTTCCAATCTATTATCTAGAATCTGATAAAGTCGAACTTTCACGCACCGAAAAATATCGTTTAGAAAAGCGCAAAGCAGTGGTGCGGTATGATGCCAAAGAAAGTATTGCTTATGTTATTATTGGTTTAATAGATGACCCTGAGCATTTACTTTATGTAAAAGTGGATAATATCGGTGAGCGTCAAATGAAGGCCTTACCAATCTTTGTATGGGAATACTTGGTTTATTATCCAGGGCAGGAAAGGGAATATCTTGCAAAAATTAAGCAACACTTTTCTTATGATTTAAGCATTCAAAATCTGTCTGATCTCAATTTAGATTCCGAGCAAATTGGTCGTTTACGTGCGGATCAAGGGGTTATCCTGTATCAGGATAGCGCTAGCATTCGTGGTACTACGATTTCTGTTATTTCTCCAATGACGAATTCGTCTGGTGACGTATTGGTGATGGGACCAGTGCCAATGTTCAATTGGATGCCATTCCAATTGGCGGCAGGGATTACTTTGCTGAGTATGTTTATTTTGTCGCTTGGTGTGTATGGTCTGATTGTCCCAATGCAACGCAAGTTGAAGCAAGTTAACTCAGCCTTAAATGTTATGCAAAAAGGGGATATGTCCGTTCGCGTTCCTGTCGAAGGATATGATGAGTTAGCACATTTGGCAGCCAGCTATAACAGTATGTCAGATCATATACAGCGTTTGATCGAAGCTCAGCGAGAGTTAATGAGAGCTGTATCACATGAGCTGCGAACGCCAGTCGCACGTATTCGCTTTGGTATGGAAATGTTGGTTGATGAAGAGGATTATGAGTATCGTCAGCAACAAGTAGAAATGATTGATAAAGACATTGAGGCTTTAAATACCCTCATTGATGAAATCATGACCTATGCTAAGCTTGAGCAAGGCATGCCTTCTATTGATTTTGAGGAAATTCGACTATACGAAGTGCTTGAGCAAGTCGCTATTGAAACTAAAGCATTAAAAACCAATAAAAATATTCAATTACACTTGCCATCACAAGCTTTGGTGGTGGATGCGGAACGCCGTTATTTACATCGTGTAGTACAAAACTTAGTCGGAAATGCGATCCGATACTGCGATGATACAGTGCTGATCACTGGTGGAATTGATGCTCAGGGAATGGCGTATATTTCAGTTGAAGATGATGGTCCGGGGATTCCAGAAGAGGATCGTAAGCGCGTGTTCGAAGCTTTTGCTCGCTTGGATGATAGTCGTACACGTGCCTCAGGTGGATATGGTTTGGGCTTATCTATTGTAAGCCGAATCGCCTATTGGTTTGGTGGTACGATTCAAGTGGATCAAAGTCCTAAAATGGGCGGTGCACGATTTACTATGCAATGGCCAGCTAAAAGATTTAAAAAGAAGAAGATTGTTCAAACCAGTCAAACATCAGAGTAAAGCGAGAATTAAAAAAAAAGCGCGATTAAGCGCTTTTTTTATAATTTATATTGCCTTTTATTGGTAATTATTGGCATTCGGTTCAATGATGCGTTTTCCTTCCTTAAGTGCATTTAAGGCATCGGCATTGAAATCGATCAGTAAACTGTTATTGGTTGCATCAACATGATAATTGCTAATCAGCTTTTGATCGCCGTGAATGGTCTCAACTGTATATTCATCTGCGATGTTGAGAATAGCATCAAGATTAGTGGTTGTAGAGGCGAGGTCTTGGCGGAAAATTTGATAAATATCGCGTAAATCAAAAATAGCATTCGTTGCATCAGGATGTTTTTTGATATAGCTGTCTAAATGATGGACGATCAACTGAGCAAATAAAAAATAGTTAGGTTTGTGTGTGAATTCTAGACTCATAGATCTTCTCCTTATTATTTAATTGAGCATATAACGAAAATCAGCACGATTTGTATAAAGTTAATTAAAACATTGTAAGCAATTAAAATTTAAAACTTTTAAAATAGAATAAATCAAAAATAATTGAGCCATATTGGTGCAAAAAAAGCTGACCTAACACGAATGGTAAAACTAAAAAAGTGATAGTGTGTGGATTGACGCCTCTTGAATTTTTTGAATGATTATTCGGAAAAAATAATCAGTTGTATCACCTTGATAACTTTCTACGATTAAATAAGGTTTTATTGACTTTAATCACCATGAAATCTGGAAAAAGGGCAAAATTCATCCTAAAGACTTAGAGGGATTGGCTAGCAACAGAAATCATAAATCAGGTACAATTGGCGGGATTAATTTTGTGTTTGGTGTATTTGAAGGCCAATACATACATTCTTTGTTAATAAATAGGCCTGCCAGGAGTTATCCCCGCATGAGTGCCATTACTCCATACGATTGGGCAATAATTGCCTTCGTGATCGGCGTTACATTTTTATGCGTCTTTATGCTCACTGTCCCGCTACTCCTAGGGGGTAAATCGTGGGGACGTGCTAAGCAAGAGCAGTTCGAGTCAGGCGTAGTTAGTGCTGGTGGAGCACGAATTCGTCTATCTGCAAAATTCTATTTGGTTGCAATCTTCTTCGTTGTGTTTGACTTAGAAGCGCTCTATCTCTATGCATGGGCTGCGTCAGTTCGTGAAGTGGGTTGGATCGGTTTTGCAGCAGCAGCTGTATTTATTTTAGTTTTACTCGTTGGCTTGATTTATGAGTTGTCTACTGGTGCATTAAATTGGGCGCCATCTGATAAGCGTAAAGCAGCAGGGATTAAACCTAAAATTGGTTCGCCAAATATGGATCTCGCAGAAATTACTCGCTTCAACTCAATTGAGGAGTTGGTGGTTGACCCTACAGGTCAAATTCCAGCGCAATCATCTGGTCGTGTAAAAGCTTCGCCAACGACTACATCATCTGATAAGGAGTAATACGGGATGAAATATACATTAACCCGTGCGAATCCGGATGCTGATCAGTATCCACTTCAAGAGCGTATCGTTGTAGAAGATCCGCTTCTACAAGAAGAAGTGAATAAGAATGTGTTCATGACTCGTTTAGAGGATTTGGCGCATACAGCAGTAAACTGGGGTCGTAAAAACTCAGTTTGGCCGTTCAACTTTGGTACATCTTGCTGCTACGTAGAGTATGCAACGACTTTAACAGGCGTGCATGACTTGTCACGTTTTGGTGCCGAAGTAATTCGTGCTTCACCACGTCAAGCGGACTTGATGATTGTTGCGGGTACATGCTTCGTCAAGATGGCACCTGTAATTCAACGCCTTTATGAGCAAATGTTAGAACCTAAATGGGTGATCTCAATGGGTGCATGCGCAAACTCTGGCGGTATGTATGACATTTACTCGGTTGTGCAAGGTGTCGATAAAATCATTCCAGTGGATGTGTATATTCCAGGTTGCCCACCGCGTCCTGAAGCATTAATCCAAGCGTTGATGTTATTGCAAGACCAAATTCAATTAGAGCGTCGTCCGCTTTCTGCGGTGATCGGTGATGATCTTAAGCCAGTTTATAAGCCAAAGATGCAGCCTGAACGTGACCGTAAGAATGCTGAACGTATTGCAGTAAAACACTTACGCTCTATGGATGAAATTAAATAATCTTAACGGCAAATAATATTGATGCACCCGCTTGGGTGTAATTGTCGTTTTGGTTGAATGAATTTGTATTAAATAGGAAGCCAAGCCAATGGCTGAAACTGACATTGCTATGCCAGAATCAACTCCAGTTGATTCACGCCCAGCATTTGCAATTGTAGAAGAGCTCAAAACCAAGTTTGGTGAGAATTTCTACGTGCAAACGACTTTTGAAGACTTTCCAACAGTCTGGGTTGAGCGCTCACGTGTACAAGACGTATTAATGTTCTTGCGTACAGTGTCACGTCCTTACGTGATGTTGTTTGACTTGTCAGCGGTAGATGAGCGTTTACGTACTCACCGCGATGGGTTACCTGCGTCTGACTTCACTGTGTTCTATCACTTGTTGTCACTAGAGCGTAATACGGATATTCGTATTAAAGTTGCGTTGAATGAGTCTGATCTCAATATTCCAACAGCAACCAACATTTGGCCAAATGCCAACTGGTACGAACGTGAAGCTTACGATATGTTCGGCATTAACTTCGAAGGGCATCCAATGCTCCGTCGTATTTTATTGCCAACGTATTGGGAAGGTCATCCGTTGCGTAAAGAATATTCTGCACGTGCGACTGAATACACACCTTATCGTCAGAACCAAGCGAAACAAGATTTCGAACAAGAGCATTTACGTTTTGTACCTGAAGATTGGGGTCTAAAACGTGGTAATGCTGATGAAGACTTCATGTTCTTGAACTTGGGTCCTAACCATCCATCTGCGCATGGTGCATTCCGTGTGATCTTGCAGTTAGATGGCGAAGAAGTGAAAGACTGTGTGCCTGATATCGGTTATCACCACCGTGGTGTGGAAAAGATGGCTGAACGTCAAACTTGGCATTCATTCATTCCGTATACTGACCGTGTTGACTACTTAGGTGGTTGTGCGCAAAACATGCCTTATGTGATGGGTGTGGAGCAGATGGCAGGGATCACTGTGCCAGAACGTGCGCAATGTATTCGTGTCATGATGTCGGAACTATTCCGTATTAATAACCACTTGCTTTATATCGGTACAGCGATTCAGGATGCCGGCGGTATGACCCCAGTATTCTATATGTTCGCCGATCGTCAAAAGATCTATGACGCGATTGAAGCAATCACGGGTTACCGTATGCACCCAGCATGGTTCCGTATCGGTGGTACTGCACACGATCTTCCAAACAACTGGCAACATTTGATCCGTGAAATTTTGGATTGGATGCCTAAACGTTTGAAGGAATATCATACTGCAGCACTTAAAAACTCGGTATTTGAAGGTCGTACCCGTAATGTTGCGCAATACGATGCAAAATCTGCATTGGCATGGGGTGTAACAGGTACAGGTTTACGTGCAACAGGTATTGATTTTGACGTACGTAAATATCGTCCATATAGCGGTTATGAAAATTACGACTTCGAAGTGCCTGTAGAATACGAAGGCGATGCATATGCACGTGTGATCGTTCACTACCGTGAAATCGAACAATCTTTAAAAATCATCAAGCAGTGCTTGGATAACATGCCATCTGGTCCTTATAAAGCGGATCACCCATTGGCTGTTCCACCACCGAAAGATAAGACACTACAAGACATTGAAACTTTGATTACGCACTTCTTAAGCGTGTCATGGGGTCCTGTCATGCCAGCAGGTGAAGCATCTGTTATGGCGGAAGTGGTAAAAGGTGCATCGAACTACTACTTGACTTCAGACAAGTCAACGATGAGTTACCGTACCCGTATTCGTACACCAACCTTCACGCACTTACAGCAAATTCCTTCTGTAATTAACGGCAGTCTTGTATCTGACTTAATCATTTATTTAGCGACGATTGATGTCGTAATGGCTGACGTGGATCGCTAAGGGGTACGCATTATGATGATTTTGACTGATAAAAAGCCACGTGTGAATGTCGAAGGGATTTTAACTGCGGAAGAAATCCACGAAATCGAGCATCACATTGGTCATTACCCATACCCACGTGCGGCATGTTTAGATGCACTTAAATGTGTTCAACGTCGTAATGGTTGGGTGGATGATGCGCAAATGAATGCGATTGCGCAGATGTTGTCAATGAGCCTTGCTGATTTGGAAGGTGTGGCAACATTCTATAACCGTATTTACCGCCAGCCAGTAGGTCGCAACGTAATTTTGCTTTGTGATTCTATTGCTTGCTTCTTGATGGGTGCAGAAACTTTAGCAGAAGCATTCCAACGCGAACTCGGGATTTCATTTGGTCAAACGACTGCTGATGGTCGTTTTACTTTGCTCCCGATTTGCTGTTTAGGAAACTGTGATAAGGGTCCAACCTTGATGATTAATGAAGATACTCACGGCCTAGTAGAAGTTTCTTCAGTGAAACAGTTATTGGAGAAGTATGTATGAATACTGAACCAAAACCGATTTATGGCGACGGTAACCCAGAAACTCACCCATTAACATGGCGTTTGAGCAAGCAAGAATTTGTTCATAGTGTAGAAGACTATGAATCTCTTGAAGGGTATGAGGGTTTCAAGAAAGCACTCACAATGCCGCCTAAAGATGTATTGGAAATCATTAAAGCAGCGACTGTGAAAGGTCGTGGTGGTGCTGGTTTCCCTGCAGGGATTAAATGGTCGCTCATGGCGCCAAATGACAATTCAGGTCCTCGTTACTTGATTTGTAATGCCGATGAGATGGAACCAGGTACATTCAAAGACCGTTTGTTGATGGAAAAACTTCCTCATCAATTGATCGAAGGGATGTTAATTGCAGGTTATACACTTGAAGCAACCCATGGCTATATTTTTATCCGTGGTGAATACATCGAAGCTGCGAAATATTTGAACCAAGCTTTAGAGCAAATTCGTGCCAAAGGTTACTTGGGTGAAAACATCCTTGGTTCTGGCTGGAACTTTGAACTACATGTGCACACTGGTGCGGGTCGTTATATCTGTGGTGAAGAAACTGCATTGATCAACTCGCTTGAAGGTCGCCGTGCAAATCCACGTACAAAACCACCATTCCCGCAAGTTGCAGGTGCTTGGGGTCGTCCTACGATTGTAAACAACGTAGAGACTTACAATAACTTACCAGCAATTATGCTGCGTGGTCCTGAGTGGTATATCAATTTATCTGCAGGTAAGTCGAAAGATCCTGGCACAAAAATTTATGGTGCATCAGGTAAAGTGAAATTCCCTGGTCTTTGGGAGCTTCCATTTGGTACAACTGCACGTGAAGTGATTGAAGAACATGCGGGTGGTATGCGTGATGGCTTAAAGCTTAAAGCATGGTTACCAGGTGGTGCATCAACTGACTTTTTGGCAGCTGAACACATCGATCTTCCAATGGATGCGGAAAGCATCATGAAAGCAGGTTCGCGTTTAGGTACGTGTTTGCTCATGGTGGTTGATGAAACTCAATGTATGGTTTCAGCAACACGTAACTTAGAAGAATTCTTTGCGCGTGAATCATGTGGTTTCTGTACACCATGTCGTGATGGTTTACCTTGGGCGGTGAAAGCGCTTAAAGCACTTGAAGATGGTACAGGCAAGAAAGAAGACATCGATCATTTGCAAGAGCTTACACGTAAGCTTTGGATTGGTAAGACTTTCTGTGCTCACGCTCCTGGTGCTATGGAACCACTCATGGGTGCACTCAAATATTTCCGTGGCGAATTTGAAGCAAAAGTGGTGAATGCCGCTGCTCAAGTTAGCAACGTAGAACAAGCTTAAGGAATTCGACTATGGCTACAATTCATGTCGATGGCAAATCGTATGAAGTCAATGGCTCAGAGAACTTGCTACAAGCATGCTTGTCTTTGGGTATTGATATCCCGTACTTTTGTTGGCATCCATCCTTAGGTTCTGTCGGTTCTTGCCGTCAATGTGCTGTAACTCAATACGCGAATCCAGAAGATACTCGCGGTCGTTTAGTTATGTCATGTATGACACCTGCAGCTGACAATACCTACATCTCGATTGAAGACAAAGAAGCAAAAGATTTCCGTGCGTCTATTGTTGAATTCTTGATGACGAACCACCCACATGACTGTCCAGTATGTGAGGAAGGTGGTCATTGTCACCTTCAAGATATGACGGTGATGACACAACATGACCGTCGTCGTTACCGTTTCACGAAACGTACGCATTACAACCAAGAACTTGGTTCGTTTATTGCGCACGAGATGAACCGTTGTATCGCATGTTACCGTTGTGTTCGTTACTATAAAGACTACGCAGGTGGCACAGACTTCGGTGTGTATGCAAACGCTTCACGTGTTTATTTTGGTCGTCCAGAATCAGGTACTTTAGAGTCTGAGTTCTCGGGTAACTTAACTGAAGTATGTCCGACGGGAGTATTCACAGACAAAACACACTCTGCACGTTATAACCGTAAATGGGACATGCAGTATGCGCCAAGCGTCTGCCAAGGCTGTTCTTCAGGTTGTAACATCTCTCCGGGTGAGCGTTATGGTGAATTACGCCGTGTAGAAAACCGTTTTAACGGTGAAGTCAACCAATACTTCCTGTGCGATAAAGGCCGTTTCGGTACGGGTTATGTGAACCGTGAAGACCGTCCACGTCAACCGCAATTCCGTTCAGGTAGCAATGTAGAGACTGTTTCAGTTGATACAGCGTTAGACACCGTGATTGAGAAAATCCAAGGCAAAAAAGTATTGGGTATTGGTTCTCCACGTGCATCTCTTGAGTCTAACTTTGCGCTTCGTGAATTGGTTGGACAAGCAAACTATTCAACAGGTATGTCTCAAAAAGAGCAAAACTTGGTTGAACTTGCTGCATCCATTATGCAAACTGAGGGTGTATATAACCCAGGTATGCGTGAAATTGAAAGCTACGATGCTGTCTTAATTCTCGGTGAAGATTTAACACAAACTGCACCACGTATGGCATTGTCAGTACGTCAAGCTGCGAAGAACAAAGCCAAAGAAATGGCTGCTGAACGCCGTACACAAGAATGGTTGGCTGAGCCAGTACAACGTATTGCTCAAGACGAAAAATCACCAATTTATATCTTGGCTGCGACTCAAACACGTTTATCTGACGTAGCTACTGGTGAAGTCGTTGCTTCTCCAAATGATATCGCACGTTTAGGTTTTGCTGTTGCTGCGGCGGTGAAAGGTGAAAGTATTACCGGTTTAGAAGAAGATGCAAAAGCATTTGCTCAAACCATTGCTGACACTTTAAAAGCTGCAAAAAAACCATTGATTATCTCTGGTACAAGCTTGCAAGAAGCTGCAATTATGGAAGCTGCTGCACAAGTTGCACAGAATCTGGGTAATGCGGGTCTAACTTTGACTGTTCCTGAAGTGAACTCAATGGGCTTAGCAATCTTTGGCGGTAACAGCCTTGAGCAAGCATTTGCACAAGACTATGACACTGTCGTGATTGTAGAAAACGACCTTTATCGTCGTTTACCTGCAGTGCAAGTAGATGCTGCTTTGTCTGGTAAAGACGTGATCGTGCTTGACCATTCAGAAACTGAAACGGTGAAAAGAGCGAATATCGTTCTTTCTGCAGCGAGCTTTGCTGAAGGTGACGGTACTGTGGTATCTCAAGAAGGCCGTGCACAACGTTTCTATCAAGTATATGACCCAAGTTACTACAAACCAGAACTTGCGATCAAAGAATCTTGGCGTTGGTTACATGCCATTGAAACTGGCGTGAAAGGCAAAGCAATTTCTTGGACTGTGCTTGATGATGTCATCGAATCAGTTGCCAAGAATGTACCTGCGCTTGAAGCGATTCAAGATGTAGCACCAGATGCAGGATTCCGTGTCCATGGTCTTAAAGTGGCACGTGAACCACGTCGTTACTCTGGTCGTACTTCACTTCGTGCGCCGTTATCTGTCCATGAGCCTAAACAACCAACTGATCAAGACTCTGCATTAACATTCTCTATGGAAGGTTATGTCGGGAACCAAACGCCGTCAGCGTTAGTTCCATTTGCATGGTCAGCAGGTTGGAACTCGCCACAAGCTTGGAATAAGTTCCAAGAATCAGTGGGCGGTTCTTTAAAAGGTGGTGATTCAGGTATTCGTTTATTTGATCGCCTTGCGAAATTACCAGCACGCACATACGTTGCACCAGCACCAGTTCTTGTAAATGCTGAGAGTTTCCGCCTTGTTCCAATGCATCATATTTTTGGTTCTGGTGAATTCACAGTGAAAACACCTGCAATGGAGTCTCGTATTCCAGAAGCGGTATTTGCAGTGGGTGAGCAAGATGCAGCGCGCTTGAATGTGAAAGACGGCCAAAACATTACTGTGAAAGCAGGTGAGGCTTCGATCGTTCTTCCTGTTCAAGTCATTGAATATTTACCTACAGGTTATATTGGTTACCCAATTGGTCTCGCGCCAACGGTATCGTTAGCTGAGCCTGTATCAGTCGCGGTAGGAGCATAATTCATGGAACAAGAATTAATCCGTCAAACGCCGCTTTGGGCTGAGAACTGGCCAATTGCCTACTCTGTAGTTCAAGCGATTGTGATCTTGCTCGTTGTAGTTTTGATTGCTGCGTTGATGTCTTTCATTGAGCGTCGTTTACTTGGCTTGTGGCAAGACCGTTACGGTCCAAACCGTGTAGGTCCTGGGGGGATGTTCCAGATTGTTGCCGACATGCTGAAAATCATGTTCAAAGAAGACTGGACACCAAAGTTTGCAGATAAATTGACTTTCCGTTTAGCTCCAGCAGTTGCAATGGCAACTGCGGTGTTATCGTTCATGGTTATCCCTGTATCACCTTATTTAGGTGTTGCAGACATGAGTATCGGTCTATTGTTCTTTATGGCAATGGCGGGTATTGCAGTGTATGCAGTTTTATTTGGTGGTTGGTCATCAAACAATAAATATGCATTACTCGGTGGTCTTCGTTCAGCAGCGCAAACGATTTCTTATGAGGTCTTCTTAGGTATTTCCTTGATGGGTGTGGTTGCAATTGCAGGCTCATTCAACATGCGTGAAATCGTAGAAGCTCAAAAAGATGTATGGTTTGTCATTCCACAATTCTTAGGTTTCCTCATCTTCGTGGTTGCAGGTGTTGCGGTAACGCATCGTCACCCATTTGACCAACCAGAAGCGGAACAAGAATTGGCGGAAGGTTACCATGTCGAATATGGTGGTATGAAATGGGGGATGTTCTTCGTTGCGGAATACGTCAACGTTGTCCTGATCTCAGCTTTGATCGTAACCTTATTTTTCGGTGGTTGGTTAGCACCATTTGGTCTAGATTTCCTACCTCCAGCATTTTGGTTCATGATTAAAACAGCATTCTTTGTGATGATGTTTGTCTTGGCACGTGGTTCATTAATGCGTCCACGTTATGACCAAGTGATGAACTTTGGTTGGAAGATTTGTTTGCCTTTAGCGTTGGTCAACTTGTTGGTGACTGGTGCTGTGATTCTGATGAATCAGGCCTAGGACAGCAGGGAGAACATTATGTATAAAATTCTAGCTGGGTTTGGGTCAATTGTACGTTCGTTGTGGATGGTATTTAGCCACGCAACACGTAAACGTGACACTATTTTATACCCTGAAGTTAAAGCTGAAGAAATCGTTCCACCACGATTCCGTGGCCGTATCGTATTGACACGTGACCCAGATGGTGAAGAGCGTTGTGTAGCTTGTAACTTGTGTGCTGTAGCTTGCCCTGTTGGCTGTATTTCATTACAGAAAGCTGAAAAAGAAGATGGTCGTTGGTATCCGGAATTTTTCCGTATCAACTTCTCTCGTTGTATTTTCTGCGGTATGTGTGAAGAAGCATGTCCTACAACTGCTATTCAGATGACACCTGATTTCGAACTCAGTGAATACGTTCGTCAAGACTTAGTTTATGAGAAAGAAAACTTGCTCATTTCTGGTCCTGGTAAATATCCAGACTATAACTTCTACCGTGTAACGGGTATGGCTGTAGCTGGTAAAGACAAAGGTCAGGCTCAGCGTGAAAGCGCACCTGTCGATGTACGGAGCTTATTACCATGATGTGGCCATTTTATTTGATGGCACTTGTGGCCATCGTTTCTACGGTTCGTGTTGTGACTAATGCGAATCCAGTACACGCACTTTTAAGCTTAATCGTTTCGTTACTTGCAGTCGCTGGTATGTTCATGATCGTTGGTGCACCATTTGCAGGTGCACTTGAGATTATTGTTTACGCTGGTGCAATTATGGTTCTTTTCGTCTTCGTTGTGATGATGTTGAACCTTGGTTCTCAAACTGTTGAACAAGAACGTAAATGGTTAACATCTGATGCTTGGGCTTACCCTGCATTGATGAGCTTTTTAATGGGTCTGGTTTTAGTTTGGACAATGACTTCAGAGCACAGCATTTCTGGTCCTTTAATGGGTACAGAAGTTGTAGGCCCTAAAGAAGTTGGTCAAGCACTCTTTACACAATATTTATTATTGGTTGAAGTTGCCGCAATGTTATTGCTTGCTGCGTTAGTTGCTGCATTCCACTTAGGCAAACGTGAACCAAGTGCAGAAGAGGAAAAAGAATAATGGGTAATATCCCTTTAGAGCATGGTTTGATTGTTGCAACCATTCTTTTTGCACTCGGTTTCTACGGTGTAATGGTGCGACGCAACCTTTTATTTATGTTAATGAGCCTTGAGATCATGATGAATGCAGCAGCGCTTGCATTCGTCCTTGCTGGTAGTGCATGGGTGCAACCAGATGGTCAGATCATGTTTATCTTGATCTTAACGCTTGCTGCGGCAGAAGCGTGTATCGGGCTTGCGATCGTCCTTCAGTTCTATCATCGCTTCCATCATTTGGATGTAGATGCTGCTAGTGAGATGCGCGGATGAGTTTATTAGCATTAACCATATTATTTCCGCTCATTGGTTTTATCCTTTTAGCGGCAGGGCGTAATAAGCTTCCTGAAATTGTAGCTGCCATTATTGGTGTGGGTTCAGTTGGTCTTTCTGCACTATGTGCATTATTGGCTGGTATGAATTTCATCAACAGCGGTGAAACATCTCAAGTGACTCACCTTTGGACTTGGTTCAGTGTGGGTGGTTTTGAGCCAGGCATTAGCTTGCACTTAGATGGTTTATCTTTACTTATGCTTGGCATGATTACGGGTGTGGGTTTCTTAATTCATATCTTTGCATCATGGTATATGCGTGGTGAAGAAGACTTTGCACGTTTCTTCTCTTACTTCAACTTATTCGTAGCAAGCATGTTATTGCTTGTGTTGGGTGACAACCTTGCGTTGTTATTCTTAGGCTGGGAAGGTGTTGGTCTGTGCTCATACTTGCTGATTGGTTATTACTACCAAAATCCAGCAAATGGTGCTGCTGCAATTAAAGCATTCACCGTGACACGTATTGGTGACGTTTTCTTACTCATTGCATTATTCTTAATTTTCCAACAATTTGGAACATTGAATATTACTGAAATCGTTGCTGCTGCGCCTGTGGTAATGACACAAAGCTCATCGTTAACCATTTGGACTGCATTAATGTTGTTCTTGGGTGCTGCAGGTAAATCTGCGCAAATCCCATTACAAACATGGTTAGCAGACGCGATGGCGGGTCCTACACCAGTATCTGCATTAATCCATGCTGCAACAATGGTAACAGCAGGTGTTTACCTATGCTGCCGTATGTTCTCTGTATTTGAAATGGCACCAGAAGTCATGGTGTTTATCTCAATCACAGGAGCGGTGACATTATTAGTTGCAGGTTTTGCTGCACTGGTTCAAACAGACATCAAACGTATTCTTGCTTACTCAACCATGAGTCAGTTGGGTTATATGTTTATGGCTGTAGGTGCTGAAGCATACCAAGCTGGTCTATTCCACATGTTGACACACGCATTCTTCAAAGCGTTGTTGTTCTTGTCATCAGGTGCGGTGATTCTTGCATACCATCACGAACAAAACATTTTCAAAATGGGTGGTTTGTTCAAGCGTAATAAATTTTTATTTGCTTGTTTCGCGATCGGTGGCGGTGCCTTAGCAGCGATTCCATTCTTAACGATTGGTTTCTTCTCAAAAGATGCAATCTTGGCGGCTGTGTGGACACAAAGTCATATCGCAGGCTTACCTGTATTCAATACATTGTATTGGGTCGGTGTTGCTGGTGCATTCTTAACGTCAATCTACACGTTCCGTTTAATTTGGATTGTGTTCTTTGGCGAAGAGAAAACGCCATATCACGAAATCAAAGGTGCAACTTACTGGGCTCCTTTAGCGATTCTTGCTGTCCTTTCTACAGGTTTGGCAATCGTACTTAAAGCGCCAGTCATGAGTATTCTTGATGCAGCACAAATCCCTGCATTTGTTATTCCTGAAGCGCTAGAAGCTGGTGCGCATGGTGCAGAATATGTCGCTATTGCAATCGCACTTGCTGGTTTAGCGGTTGGTGTTGTCTTATTTGCTTTTGCTTATAAAGCAGTTCAAGGTTTTGCTCGCACTTCATTGGGTGCTGGACTTGCAAATATCTGTCGTAATGCGCTTGGTTTCGATGCGTTATATGACCTCGTGTTTGTAAAACCTTACTTATTTATTGCAAAAATGATTGGTCGTGACCCGATTGATGGCGTATGGCTTGTATTGCCAGCGATTGTTAAAGGTGGTCATAGCTTCACTAGTTCACGTCAAACAGGTTCTTTGCGTGAGTACGCATCGAGCATGGCGTTCGGTATCG
Organism: Acinetobacter sp. ANC_7655; assembly: GCF_056784015.1. NCBI lineage: Bacteria > Pseudomonadati > Pseudomonadota > Gammaproteobacteria > Moraxellales > Moraxellaceae > Acinetobacter > Acinetobacter sp. ANC_7655. The sequence continues at coordinate 29,007 of NZ_JBWYJB010000007.1, forward strand.
TGGTGATTATCATGATTCTGATCGTGACTCAGATCGTGGGGAAATAAGATGGAAAACATCAATAACTGGTATTTACCCGCGCTGATCCTCATTCCGTTCATTGCTGGTTTTATTTGTTGGGTCGTTGATAAATTAGATCAACACCTACCACGTTATATCGCACTTGTGGGTATGCTCATTACTTTGGGCATGACCGTTGCTTTATGGCAATCAGGTACCTACAGCTACCAAATTGGTGAAACTGTACCGACTTGGTCTGCAGAGTTCTATGTACCTTGGATTCAAACCTTTGGCATTAACATCCACTTAGCGGTGGATGGTCTTTCACTTCTCATGGTCGGTTTAACTGCTTTACTAGGTGTATTGGCGGTTGGCTGTTCTTGGGGTGAAATTCAGAAGAACGTTGGTTTCTTCCACTTAAACCTTTTATGGTCTTTAGGTGGCGTGATCGGTGTATTCTTGGCTGTTGATTTGTTCTTGTTCTTCTTCTTCTGGGAGATGATGCTCGTTCCAATCTACTTCTTGATTGCACTCTGGGGCCACAAAGGTGCTTCTGGTAAATCTCGTGTTTACGCTGCGACTAAATTCTTTATTTACACGCAGGTGGCTGGTCTGATCATGTTGATTGGTATCTTAGGTCTTGTGATCTACGGTTTCATGATGACAGATACAATCAGCTTCAGTTATAACCATTTACTCGCTGTTGCGAATACATTGGATGCTAACCCACAAACGTCATCAATTGCCTTTGCATTTATGATTTGTTTGTTTATTGGTTTTGCAGTCAAACTTCCTGTTTTCCCATTGCATGGTTGGTTACCAGACGCGCACGCACAAGCACCTACAGCAGGTTCTGTAGACCTTGCGGGTATCTTAATTAAGACAGCGGCTTACGGTTTACTTCGTTTCGTCATTCCATTCTTCCCAGTTGCTTCAGCGCAGTTTGCTGATGTAGCAATCATTTTCGGTTTAATCGGTATCTTCTACGGTGCTTGGTGTGCTTTCCAGCAAACCGATATGAAACGTTTGTTGGCGTATACGTCGATTTCACACATGGGCTTTGTTTTACTTGCAATCTACGCAGGTAACATCCTGACCTTCCAAGGTCTGATGGTCATGATGTTGGCTCACGGTTTATCGTCAGCAGCATTATTCATTATGTGTGGTCAAGTGTATGAGCGTCTTCACACACGTGATTTACGCTTGATGGGTGGTATTCGTGGTCAATTCCAGTATTTACCATTCTTCTTGATGTTCTTTATTGCTGCGCTTGTAGGTATCCCTGGCTTAGGTAACTTCATTGGTGAGTTCCTCATCTTGATGGGTGCATTTGCTCAATTCCCTACATTCACGATTATTGCTGCGATCAGCTTAGTATTTGCGGGTCTATATGGTTTAATCCTGATTCATAAAGCGTTATTTGGTGTGCCAAACGAAGAGCAAAAACAACACTATGCGAACCCATTAAAAGATCTTAATGCGCGTGAGCTTGGTATTTTGTTAATTTGTGCGTTCGGTCTGTTATGGCTTGGTTTGTATCCACAAAGCTTCCTTGATATTTCAGAATCAAGTTTGGCTTGGATTGCGAATAGCTACATTCCAGTACAAGAAGTAGTTGAAGTGGTTGAACAAGCCACAACTCAACTCGAAAATGTGGAGATGCAATAAGTCATGAACTTCACACTATCATTTTCTGAGCTAATGCCATTAGCTCCTGTGATGATTGTTGCTTTAACAGCAATCATCGTAATGATTTTGACTGCAATCAAACGTAATCATAATTTGATTGCGACAGTATCTGTTATCGGTCTTAACCTTGCATTGTTGAATATTCTATTCACGTTGTTTACAGGTTCTCAGATCTCACCAAATGTCATGAACCTATTTATGGTTGATGCTTTTGGTCTGTTCTATCAAGTGATTATTTTGATTGCTGCATTGGCTTGTTGCACACTGTCACATGCATATATCGAAACCTATAAAGATAATCGTGAAGAACTTTATCTATTAATGTTGATCTCTGTTTCAGGGGCAATGTTAATGGTAACAAGTTCACACTTTGCATCATTCTTCATTAGCTTAGAGTTAATGTCGATTCCAGTGTACGGTCTGATTGCTTATACCTACCAACGCGGTAAGTCACTCGAAGCAGGTATTAAATATCTTGTACTTTCAGCAACTGCTTCTGCAATGTTGTTGATGGGTATGGCTTATGTTTACTCAGTTCTAGGTTCATTATCATTTGCGGGTCAAGTGGATGATATGTTCTGGGCGTTAACTAAGTCTCAAGATCCTCAATTAATGATGGCGCTGCAATCTTATATTCCTCAATTTGGTGAGAAACTTACCACTGTATTTGGAATCTTAGGTCTTGGTTTAATCATCGCAGCTGTTGCATTTAAATTGTCTTTAGCGCCATTCCATAAATGGACGCCAGATGTGTATGCAGGTGCTCCAGCACCAATTGCAACATTCCTTGCTACTGTAGCTAAAGTTGCAATGATTGGTTTATTCGTACGTTACTTACTGTCTTCAGGTGTAATTGGTATCGAATCGATCAAAACGATTTTGATCGTCATTGCAGTGTTATCAATCTTGATTGGTAACATGCTTGCAGTGAAACAAGTGAACTTAAAACGTATTTTGGCATACTCGTCAATTGCGCATTTTGGTTACTTATTCCTTGCTGTTGTTACGACATCTTTCTTAAGCTTAACGTCAGTAAGTTTATATGTATTAACGTATGTATTAACGACGATTGGTGCGTTTGGTGCTGTAGCGTTGATGTCTAGCCCATACAACAACAATGACGAAGCAGAATCACTTGCAGACTACCGTGGTCTATTCTGGCGTCGTCCAGTATTGACGGCAACACTGACTGTGATGATGCTATCTCTTGCAGGTATTCCGTTAACTGCAGGCTTCATCGGTAAATTCATGCTGATCATGACAGTTGTGTCTGAAGCACATTGGTTCTTCGCTGCGATGATCATTGTGGGTTCTGGTATTGGTCTATACTATTACCTACGTGTCATGATCGTCATGTATATGACGCCACCAGACACTCCACGTATTGATGCTGATAAACATTGGGGTCAAAAAGTGGGTGGTATTATGGTATTGCTTGCTGCGCTTGCAGTGCTTGTAATCGGTGTATATCCAGATCCAGTCATTGCGATGGCAAATCAAGCACAATTGATCGCGCCATTACATATCGTTCTTCAATAGTTGATCGATTAATCTAAAAAAACTATTGTTGTTAACAAAAAAAGCCCTCATTCATTGAGGGCTTTTCTTATTTCTTATATTAAAAACATTTATAATAGACAGAATTTACATTTATGCTTCAGGTGTTCTCCCGTGCCAATCCAAGAAATTCGTCATCCGCTCATTCGTCATAAATTAGGTTTATTACGCCGTGCAGATATCAGCACGAAGAACTTCCGTGAGTTAGCGCAAGAAGTCACAATGTTACTGACTTACGAAGCAACCAAAGATTTACCTGTTGTAGATCACGAAATTAATGGCTGGAATGGCCCGGTGACAACACAGCGTATTGCAGGTAAAAAAATTACTGTTGTACCAATTTTACGTGCTGGCATTGGTATGCTTGATGGTTTCTTAAATCTTATTCCAAGTGCAAAAGTTTCTGTTCTTGGTTTAGAGCGTGATGAGGAAACATTAGAAGCACGTACATACTATAAGAAATTGGTACCTGACGTACAAAACCGTATAGCGATGATTATTGATCCAATGCTTGCGACTGGATCATCATTGGTTGCTGCTATTGATGTCCTTAAAGCGAGTGGTTGTAAAGATATCCGAGTGATGGTTTTGGTTGCAGCACCAGAAGGTATTAAACGTGTGGAAGAAGCACATCCTGATGTTGTCATTTTTACCGCAGCTGTAGACAACGGTTTAAACGAGAATGGTTATATCGTTCCGGGTCTTGGGGATGCTGGCGATAAAATTTTTGGTTCTGTACAAAAAGATTAAAATTTGATTAAATTATAGAGGAGGCTAAGGCCTCCTTTTTTATTAAGATTTTGATTCAACGATAAATTTAAAAAACTAATTACTAAGAATCAATCTTTTTTATGCTGGGGAAATAACATGTTTTACAGGGGTGTTTTACATTCGTACGACCCTGCATTGAAAGCAGGAATTATCAAAATCAATGATCATGATTTTGATGTACATTTCGTATTGAATGACATGGCAAATTCCAGTATCGCGCCTCAAATTGGTGAGCGTGTGAAATGTATCGTGGTCGATAAAGACGACCAACGTCATGCAAAATTTATCGTGCGGTTGGACAATAAACATGCACGCGTCGAACAACCCTTGAATCAACTTTTTTATCGTGCGCACGAAGATTTAGAAGGTGAGTCTAAGAAGTTTGAACAAGAGCTAGATGAGCTGATCGAAAAGCGTCTTGCAGATCAGGAAAGTACGCTTGACTCACAAACACAAATCCAAGATTTTGAACTAAATTTTAATACACTGAGTAAAGAATCAATCGTGTTGGATGGTTCTGGTGCTGAACATCATGCAGATCAAGTTTCAGATCCAGTATCTAAAATTTCCTTAGGTGAACCTCTTGAGGAAGAGCAAATTAAAGAAATGCTCGAATCAAAGCCAAGTCGCCGTGTGCCAGTCTTAGATGAGTCAGCTGTCGTACCACTTACGAAAGTTCAACCATTGAATGAGAGTACGCCTGAAGAGAACGTAGATGATCATCTACCCGAGCCAACCCATGCAAAAGGGCGCCCACCAAAAGTTGTACGTAAAGAACTCCCTGATGTTAAAACGCATTTTCAATTAAAATTTAATGCGCAAAAATTCATTACGAGTTCGCGTGTTGATGAATTCGGAGCTGATAAAAAATCAAAGAAAAAAGCCAAGAAGATAAAAGATCCAAACAAGCAATTTAATCCATGGATATTTGCAAGTATTGTCCCTATTTTAGTGTTCATTAATCTGGGTGTTTGGGGATTTCAAAAATATGAGCAATACAGAGAAGAGCAAGACGCAAAAGCAAAAATTTATGCGGTAGAACAAGAACACATTATCAAAGAACAAAAGAAAGAAGCTGAGAAATAAAAAAAGCTCCAATGAGGAGCTTTTTTTATTAAGCATCACAGAATTTCATAAAGGCTTTTAAACCAGGTCCCTGATATTTTTGACGGTGTACTAACATAAATAAAGGGCGTGTGAGTTGCCAGAACGGCGTTTCTAAAATCACCAGTTGCTGTTTCTCTCTTAATGGTTCAATGGCTAATTTTGAAATACATGACATGCCTAAACCACCAGCAACAATTTTCAAAATAGCTTCATTATGACCCAAAGTTAAACGAATATTGGCATTCGGTAAGTCTTGCAGGATTGCGTTGTCAAAGACTTCACGAGTCCCTGAACCTTCTTCACGTAAAATCCATTCAGCCTGTTTAAAGTCTTCAATGGTCAGAGGGCGGTCTAATTTCGCTAGGGGATGATCTGGTGAGCAACACACAGCAAGCTCATCATCACGCCAGTGGATCGATTGTAATTGAGGTAAGTGACATGAACCTTCAATAAGGGCTAAATCAAGTTGGAATTGATTAACAGCTTCAATCATTTGACGCGTATTGCCCACTTGAAGTTGCAAATGTGCTTGTGGTTGTAATTGAAGAAAATCAGCCATTAAATCAGGCATCAAATAATCACTAATGGTCAAAGTCGCCCCAATACGGAGATCAATACTTTGAAGCTCGCCTTTTGCCGCTTGTTCAAATGATTCACATCGACCTAAAATTTCAAGCGCCTGTGGGAGTAAAAAACGACCCAAGTCATTCAGTTGAAGTCGTTTTCCTAAGCGATCAAATAATGGTGCACCGAGACCATCTTCAAGATCTGCTAACGCCATACTTGCAGCACTTTGTGTGAGTCGTACAGCATCACTTGCTTTAGTTACTGTACCCTCTTGAGCGACAGCTACGAAAACAGCCAGTTGGCGTAATGTCATGCGCATGAATGAAGCCTTAATGTGAAAAAATATTAATAAATTATATTGTCATGCTACCATGAGCGCAGTCTGTCATGCCACGTAGAAATTATGTCAATTGAAAAATTTAGCGTAGAAAAAGTCCTTTCTGTACATCGTTGGACCAACACTTTATTTAGCTTTACCATGACGCGTCCCGCACATTTTAAATTTACCGCAGGGCAGTTCGCGCGTATTGGTTTGAAAGTTGGCGATGATTTAGTGGTACGTGCGTATTCTGTCGTTTCATCGCCTTTTGATGAAACCTTAGAATTCTTTTCAATTGTTGTACCAGATGGTGCTTTTACATCAAATTTACAACATCTCAAAGTTGGTGATGAACTTTATTTGGAAAAGATTCCTTATGGATTTTTGACGTTAGCACGTTACCAGTTACCTATGCCAAATGACCTGTGGTTATTGGCGACAGGCACGGGGCTCGCACCATTTATTTCTATGTTGCAAGACTTTGAAGTATGGCAAAAATATAAAAATATTCATTTGGTTTACAGTGTGAGAACAGCAAGTGAATTGGCTTACGTAGACCGAATTCAGGAAGTCGCGGATACCTTTGGTGAAGGTCATACAGGATTTAAATTTGTGCCAATTATTACACGTGATCCAAATGCACCATTGCATGATCGATTGCCAGTATTGATCGAAAATAGAGCGTTAGAGAAAACCGTAGGTGTCGATTTTAATCCGCAAACGTCACATATCATGCTGTGTGGGAATCCCCAAATGGTTGAAGATACAAAAGAGGCACTGAAAGCCCGTGGTCTAACCATGAATCGCCGTGGTGAAGGAAATATTGCAGTAGAGAACTATTGGTAAGTCCTAATCACCCTCTCCCTTTGGGAGAGTGAATTACGGCACAAAAAAAACCTCCATCTCGGAGGTTTTTTTCTAATTACATAGGAATACTATGCGACATACTTAATGGACAAACATATCCATAAATTGACGAATCTCTTGAATCGCAGTATCGACATCACTCGTGAGCCAAGTCGGTTCAAATAAACCTGCATAATGTTCCAAACGATCGTGTGGAACCACTAAACGAATTGGGCATTCTTCCTCGAGTAAACGCCAAGGAATAATGGGCACTTCATTATCTAAGAAGCAAGCGATGTTACGAATGTCGATGATCATGCCGTTGACACATTCAGGAAAGGGCATCACTGAAAATTCTTCAGTGCGACGGCGGAAATACTCTAAGTCACCCCACTTCAGCACATAGCTTGGTTTCGTAAACTCAATAATTCCAATCAAATGCCCATCACGGGTATGATGCAAAGAACAGGCATGAGTGACATCTGTGTCTAAATCTAAAGAGACACTTTGTCGGCGATAGGTCATACAGATCGACAATAAAAATGAGGAGGGTGCATATTATACTCTATTTTGCATCACAGCTCATGTGCTTTGATCGGTACGAATTGATAATGTTTTTTCACACAAAACAACATGATAGATTGCTAGTATAAAAAATCATCAAAATACATAAGAGGGGCATCATGGTAGATCAATCCAATCATCCGACCCATAATGATCAAAAGAAGAAAAGTAAGATCCCAGTGTATATTCTGATTATCGTTGGTATTTTTTTAGCAGCCTTCATTTTCTATATGCTCGCTGATCGTGAACCAACACCAGGTCAAATTCCTGCTGATACGACTATTCCTGCAACTCAAGATAATGCAGATACAGCAACGGCAACAGATTCAGCAGTGGATAATACCGTTACTGCGGTCGCAAACGATCAATAAACCACTACACTTTTCATGTTTAAACCCAGCTTAGGCTGGGTTTTTTCTTGATTTGCAACAATGTGTTGTATTTATGATGCTTTGAGTTGATTAAAAAATATTCGAAATTTATGGTGTGATGACGCGATCGAAAAATGATCTAGGGAAAAGAATTAAATCAATCGTAATTCAGAACACTTAACATAAGAAGAGGCGTAACCAATGAATGATGAATATAACGGCTTCACTCGAAATGGGGGCTTTGATGCAATGTATTATTGGGAGCAATTCCAACCAATTATTGCTGCAGTGGCCATTTTACTCATAGGATGGATCATCGCTTTAATCGTTGCCGCAGGGGTTAAGAAGGTACTTGCAAAATTAAATACCAATCAAAAATTGAGTAGCGCGACAGGACATCGCTCAAATATAGAAAATATCATCTCCAGAGTCGTTTTCTGGCTGATCCTCATTATTGCTGTTATCGGTTCACTCAACGTTTTAAACCTGACCAGTGTGAGTGGTCCGTTTAGTAATATGGTTCAACAATTCTTACTATTTATCCCACAATTATTGGCTGCGGTAGCAGTTGGTTTTATTGGATGGATCGTAGCAAATTTAGTCAAAGTTGGATTAACTCGACTACTCAGTCGTACACAATTGGATGAAAAGCTCAGTCAAGACGTTGGTGTGAGCTCATTTAGTCAAAATATCAGTGAAATTGTTTACTGGCTCATTTTATTGCTGTTCTTACCGATCGTGCTGTCTATTTTGGGCTTAAATGGTTTGTTATATCCAGTTCAGAATATGGTGACTGAAGCCGTTGCATACTTGCCGAATATCTTTATGGCAGGTGTGATTTTATTTGTTGGTTACATTTTGGCAAAAATTGTACGCGGTATTGTCGAAGGGCTACTTTCAAGTTTGAATGTCCAACAGCAAGCTGAAAAAGTCGGAGTTTTTAAAAATTCTAATCTGCCTAAGCTATTAGGATCATTTGTATTTGCCTTAGTCATCATTACTTCACTGATTATTGCGTTTGAGGCTTTGGGTGTAGACGCGATTTCACAACCAGCAACGGCTATGTTGTATGAAATCATGAATGCAATTCCACATATCATCGCAGCAGGTTTAATCCTGATCATTGCTTATGTGGTCTCACGTTTCGTATCTAATCTTGTGGTTGAAGTGATCGCTGGGACAGGTGTTGATAACATTCCTCAAAAGCTCGATATGCAACGATTTTTGGGTCAAACCAAAATATCAAAAGTTGTCGGTCATTTGATTGTATTCTTCACCATGCTCTTTGCGGTGTCTGAAGCTGCGAATCGTTTGGGCTTCGATCAAATTAGTGATTTGATTGCGATGTTCATTTATTTCGGAGCGAATGTACTTTTAGGTGCAGTTATCCTCGTCATTGGTTTCTGGTTAGCAAATCTTGTTGCCAATGTGGTGAAGCGTGGTGAGACCAATAGCGCACATTGGTTAGCGAATCTTGTCCGAGTACTGATCATTGGTTTAGTCGTGGCAATGGGCTTGCGTGCAATGGGAATCGCTGACTCAATCGTAAACTTAGCCTTTGGATTAACACTTGGAGCGGTTGCTGTCGCTTTTGCGCTTGCTTTTGGTCTAGGTGGTCGCCAACCTGCAGAGCGATTGTTGACTGACTTAATCGATAAAGCGAAATCTGACGCGAATAAGCCAAGACCAAATCAGCCTGAACAAGTCACTCCACCACTTACTGAGCAAATGGATGCTTCAACTGTTGCGGAAGAATATCAAGACGAAGACATTCCACCCACGCAAATTGATGTAGAGGCACCAACTCAACCATTGAATAATCCTTATGGATCTACAGGAGAGTCGGATCAAAATACACCATCAAAAAATGACCCTGAATAACATGTAAATTTGTGTCGGGATCAGTCAGCATGGTTTGGCTGATCCTCATGAAAAAGAGTAAAAGTTATGAGTAAGAAATTTAATAAATTATTCGCCCCAATAGTGATTGCGGGTATCACCGTGGGTTTTTTAGCAAGCGCTTACCGCTTTATTTTTGCAAATTCAAAAGCTACTGAAAACAACAGACTCAATACACCATCTATTGATGATGCAGTAACAGATCCAACCACACAAATGATTGATTCAACTGATACCAACGCCCAAAGACCCTCATAAATTACTTCCTTTAGAAAAGATAAATCAATAATGAAGCATTCGATTGATCAATAGGGACGATATTCAAAGAGGGCAAAGGATGCCCCCTTTAATGAAAAAATGAACAATACTCGTTGTTAATTAGACATACTCAGATGCGGCATGTGCAGATGACCAAGCCCATTGAAAGTTAAATCCACCTAAATGGCCAGTTACATCGAGTATTTCACCGACGAAGAAAAGTCCTTTTTGCTTTTTACTTTCCATTGTTTTTGAGGAAACTTCAGTGGTATCAACTCCACCTAAAGTCACCTCAGCCGTACGGTATCCTTCAGTCCCAGAAGGTTTAACTTCAAATGCATGAAGGCGCTGGGCAATCATCTCTAACTTCTCATCACTGATATTACCGATTGATATTTCAGCTTGATCCATCCAAATCAACTGTTGCAATTCAACTACGACACTCTTGGGTAAGTGTTCAGCGAGTAAGGTGCGGAGTAACACTTTAGGTTGATTTTGTTTTCTAGTTTTAAAAAAATCCAAGAGATCAAGACTCGGTAAAAAGTCGACTTTAAAACTTTGACCCACATCCCAATAGTTTGAGAGCTGTAAAGAACTTGGACCACTTAAACCACGGTGCGTAAACAAGAGTGCTTCAGTAAAGCTATTGAGATGATTGCTTAATGTCGCTTCAACAGCATTGCCACTGAGTCGTGTCGTCACTTCTTTGAAACCATCAGAAAAAGTAAAGGGGACTAGACCTGCACGAGTCGGATAAACATAGTGTCCAAATTGTTTAGCAATCTCATAGCCAATGCCTGAGCCTCCAAGCGTCGGAATTGAGAGACCACCAGATGCGACCACGACAGATTCAACTTCAAAATAACCTAAATTGGTTGCTACTTGAAAACCGTGCTCCTCAAGGGCATTGACGGCTTTCACCTCGCAACTGGTTTTGATGTCGACTAGACCAGTTTTGTCACATTCAGCAAGTAACATGGCTAAGATTTCTTTCGCGCCGTTGAGGGTAAAGAGCTGACCGTGTTTACGTTCTTCGTATTCAATGCCATATTCGCAGACCAAGCCAATGAAATCCCAATTGGTATAACGAGTGAGTGCTGAGATAACAAAATGCGGGTTATGTGAAATATAGTTGTCAGGCTCAACATACAGATTGGTAAAGTTACATTTACCGCCACCTGACATGAGAATTTTTTTCCCTACTTTATTGGCTTTTTCAACCACCACGACACGACGCCCACGTTGAGCAGCCATATATGCGGTCATTAAACCAGATGCACCCGCACCTATTACTAAAACATCGTATTGCTTGGAAGACATGAAAATAATCAAAAAACGAAACAGCGCAATTATAACGGTAAATTAAGATGAACTGAGCATTATCGGATTAATTCAAGCGAACAGAAGCAGAAGCAAGATCAACTAAATCGTTCGACCTTGAAGCCCGCCCGAATGAATGACTAAAACTTTAGCGTTTTTGGGGAAATAGTTTTGTTGTATAAGATCATGAATGCCAAACATCATTTTTCCTGTATAGACTTGTTCAAGTGGAATACGGTATTCATATTCAAACTTTTCAATAAATTGAATCAGTTCAGGTCGGGTTTTGGCATAGCCTCCGAAGCAATAATCATCAGTGATATGCCAGTTGTTTTTACCCGTCAGTAGTTTTACTTCATCATTCAGAAAATTGCCTTTTAATGCAGAAAATCCAATAATTCTTTGACGGTTTAAACTGCGCTCAATCAATCCTGAAATCGTACCGCCTGTTCCGACAGCACAACAAATGAAGTCAAAGGTCTGATCAGCATCTTTTAAAATTTCTTGAGTGCCCTGAATGGCAAGCGAGTTGGTGCCACCTTCTGGAATTAAATAACTTTCAGGAAAGCGTTGCGCTAAGTGAGCTAAAAACTCAGGATCATTTTTGTGTCGATATGCTTCTCGTGAGATAAAATGCAGCGCCATACCAAAACGTTCTGCGGTGGCGAGGGTGTGATTGCGGGCTGAGTTTTTGAGTTCTTCACCACGAATGATCCCAATAGACTGAAAGCCAAATTGATGCGCAGCAAACGCTGTGGCGGCAATATGATTTGAATAAGCCCCACCAAAGGTCATTACTTTTTGAAAGCCTTGACGTTTTGCCTCAATAAAATTGTATTTCAGTTTATAAAACTTATTTCCAGAGATATGTGGATGAATTTGGTCTAAACGGCGTACGGTGATGTTTAAACCATTTAAAGAAATTTCCTGATCTTGAACCTGTTGGGCAATCGTATCAAACATAGTGCGAGCATTTGGTTTTTTAACAGTATAGCGGATTTCGAATCTTAGCTCTTACTTGGAGAAATTGAAAAACAGTGAAAAAATATGTTTAAAAAATAATCAGAAGTGCTAATCTGAAAGAAAACGGAATTTTGGGAGGGTGGCATGAAGCAATCTCTATCCATTTTATTATTGGGTTTGTTTGTTTTAACGGCCTTAGGCTGTGAGCAGGATTTTCTAAACAAACCAAAAACTGAAGCACGAAGTATGATTATTGCTGGCGTACCTGTACAGGAAAGGGACTATCGTCTGTCTCCGCACGAAACTGCATATAATGAAGCACTGTCAGATGATGATTAGCATGACTTGGCTATTTTTATAAAATCAATTGTATTTAATTTATACAGTAAACTAATTCGCTAAAAATAATAAAATAAATAGTGAATAATTTTAATATTTAAAAAAATCACTCAAATAATTAGGGAAATATTCATAAGGTTTCCAAGTAGAATAACGCGATAAATCAATCATCTACTATGGAATTAATGTGGAATCAATTTGGATTTTAGGTTCGATTGCAGCAGCACTTTTACTGGGCGCAATGAGTCCGGGGCCGACTTCAATCTATGTCGCTAAAAATTCAATCGCTATTTCGCGTAAACATGGTTTATTTACTGCACTGGGAACTGGTCTCGGTGCTGCGATTTTTGGTTTATTGGCAGTATTAGGTTTACAGGCATTCTTACTTGCAGTGCCTTCAGCATATTTGGCTTTGAAAATCTGCGGTGGATTATATTTATTGTTTTTGGCTTATAAAATTATCAAACATGCCAAAGATCCAATCGAAGCTGATCATTCTGCATCGCATCCGATGAGTTTACGACGTGCATTTACCACAGGCTTAATTACTCAATTGTCGAATCCTAAAATTGCCATTGTACTTGCCAGTATTTTCACAGCTTTATTACCCAAAGAGATTCCGTTGTATTTTTACTTTGTGTTACCAATGCTGTGCTTTTTTATCGATGCTGGTTGGTGCTCGTTGGTGGCGGTTGCTTTATCAGCAGAAAAGCCACGTGCGGTGTATTTAAAATTTAAGAAAGTATTTGATCGTGGTGCGGGCATTGTGATGTCTGTACTCGGATTGAAGTTGATTTTTGGTGTGAGGTAGATCACATTTTTAATATTGTCTAACAATTTTTATGATCTGACCTGAATTCACATTTGCCAGTCCTGATCAGCTATAAAGAACTGAGGAGAGGTTGTTTAGGGTGTAAACATCTCTCATTGTTTGTGAGTTTGTTATGTATTCTCTCCTCAGTAGTCATTCCAAAAATAAAAGTCTACAACAAAAGTTCTACTATCAATTGGGTCAAATGGCCAAAAACCTTTTGGGTGCAGTAGAGCCAGAAGAACAAGCACTTTTACCGCGCGAATATAATTTAGACGCGCATGTTTTTCATCGTCAATTCGCGAGTACGCATTATGGAATCATGATTCCAGATTTGCCTGAGCCTTTTCGATATCTGTCCTATGCTTCTGTCATTGGTGATGTCGGTGCGAAGATAACGCATTTACCCAAGTCGATTTCGGGTCTTAGTCCTGAAAATACCGCTACTTTGGTCCATGGAACAGCCTTATCGACAGATGAAGAAGCCTTTCGCATTTATAACATTCAAGAGGAAATTGTATTTCATCAAAAGCCATTTAAGGTTGAGTTTGGTCGAGAATCTTTCCTTGCTGAAATTGAAGGGAGTTATCATCTAGTATCTGAACGTGATGATCTGCAAGTTGATCTTTGGTTAACCCCAACGCCTGCCATTACGTGGTTTGCACATAGCATGTTATATCAGCACTTTAGTGTATTGATGCAATATGAAGGTCATGTCACCCAACATGGAAAACGTGTTGAAGTTAAAGGACTATGTACACTAGAACATTGGAAAGCAGTCTCAAGCTCAATGTTGCCGAGTCCCATTAAACCGACCACAGGATTGGTGCCTTTAGACAGTTTTAGTTATCAAGTTATCAACATAGATGAAGAGTCACAATTGGTCTTGGCCTATATCGGTTTTGCAGGTGAACCTACCTATACCGCTGTGTCTTATCGCCATATTGATGGTACCTCCATCCAGTATGATGGTGAGGTTGCTTTTCAAGTCATCGCATTAAAGCCTGATCCGAAAATAACACCTGACGGTTTTGAGATGGAGGTGCCTCAGTCTTTTAGATGGATTGCACATCATCAAGGTGAGAAAGTGTTAGATATTCTTGCGGTGGCAGATACGGAATATTGTTATGGTTTAGCCGCAGGTTATGTGAGTTCTTATCAGTGGAGTGGTTTGCTGAATGGAACTGAACGTAAGGGGCGAGGTTATGTTGAATATATCGACCGAAGACAGAACGTAAATTTAGACACCTAATTTTTGAATTAAATACGCCCTTAAAAAAAAGCCTCTAAACGTATTAGAGGCTTTTAAAAATCTTATTTCTTACATTCAGGCTGTGAACGGTCAATTACTTGTGTACCTTCTACACGATAACCAATTTGACCGACAATGAATGCTTGATTCAATTGAGTGATCACCACATCAGAAAGAGCCACAGCGCAACGGTTTTTTTCAATAGCACGATCTACAGCAGTTTTAAAGTTTGGAACCCCTAAAGGGAACAAGACAACTGGGACCTTATCTTCACCTGTTACACGTTCACCTTTCACAAACTGATTTGAGTTGAGATTGTAGTTTTTAGTTGAAGCAACTGTCATATCAGCCATACGAACTGAACAGCCTGTCGCCAATACTGAAGTTGCTGCGATAATTGAAATTAATAATTTTTTCATTAGTTTACCCCCGTTTTTAAGCGAGGGAACTTTAAATAAAAATACTTGAAATTTCAACCATTACGTGACTTTAGTTTAATCTTTAAAGTGAACTGGCACCCACTGATAGCTTTGTCCATCTTTGGAATAAATGTGCCCAAGCCCTGGGAATGGTAAATGCGGTGCTGCAATCAACTGTCCATCTTTGGCATATTCAGCAAAATGTTTTAAACGTGTTTGAATTGCTGTTTGTGGATCGATATCGAACTCAATCGCGGTTTCAGGTCTGTCGAACTGCAAGGTATGTGAATGTACGATGTCACCAATAAACACCACTTCTTGTTCATCAGCTTTCAGTTTAAAGCTGTAATGTCCTGGTGTATGACCAAAGGATGGTTTAAATTCGACATCGCCGAAGCGTAAAGATTTGTCTGAAAAGACTTTAATCTGTTTGGCTTTTTCATATGGCGCAAGTGCAGCTTTGATTTTTTCAACTGTTCCTAAAAAGCCTGCTTGCTTATCTTTTGGCAGTTTTTTTACGGTGTTTGGACTCAGCCAATAGTCATATTCGGTTTTTGAAATATGTAGTGTCGCATTTGGATAATTGGCTACACCGTTGTTTGAAATACCACACACATGGTCAGGGTGTAAGTGAGTGAGGAAGATACCATTCACTTGCGTAGGCTGATAGCCCGATGCTTTGAGGTTGTTATAGATTGAACCTAAGTGTGTGCCAAAGCAGCTTGCAGCACCGCTGTCGACCATTAAAAGCTGATTACCTGTATTAATGAGAAAGGCGTTGACTGAGGTTTGGATACCTTTATCGTTCACCGCTGCGTATTTTTTTAAGATTTCAGTTTTTTCACTATCACTTAAGCCTTTAAACATGGATGGGTTTAAGTAGTTTGTACCATCGAGTAGGGCAGTGATTTGGGTATTGCCGATTTGGTGATGGTAGTAGCCAGCGACTTGTTTTTGCGTTGGGATGGTGGTGGGTTCAACTGCTTGTGTTGTGATGGCTGTGGTGCTTAGGGCGAGAGTGAGGAATAGGGGTTTTAAAGTTTTCATAGGCTTCTTTTAGATTTTAAAGGATTACTTCTTTTTTATCATATTTATAGTTGTTTTATAAAATGACCTCTCCTTAACCCTCTCCTAAAAGGAGAGGGAACTGCACGAAATTATTATAGTAATGCGTTCTCCCTCTCCCTATGGGAGGAGAGGGTCGGGGTGAGGGCTTTTAATATTTAGGAAATTTAGCCTTACTTTTGTCGGGGCAAAAGTAACAAAACCCCTTTGTTCGTTAGAGGGCACGTCCGTGTGCCCCTAACGAACGGGCGACATCCATCTCGCAAAATCTTAATTAATACTAATAAAAATTAGTAAAGAAAATAGTTGATTGAGTAATATGGAAAATAAAAATATAATATTTAAAATTAATTATTTAGAACACTTAAGTCGATGAGTGAAAACATTGCTTCTAAACTAAAAGCACTACAACGAGTATATGAAATAAGTGTCGAAACACGAAACTTTGAAATAACACAGTTAACTAATCGAAATAATTATTACATGTTGTTTCAAGGTGTTTTACTTGCGGCTGTATTTAGTAATCAAGCAAGTAAACCTATGGTGGAGTTTATAATTACAACTATAGGTATTTTTATATCCTATTTTCAATTTAAAGTGGCTTGCGGAGCGAAATTTTGGCAAGAATATTGGGAGTTTCAGGCAAGCGAAGCTGAAAAGCAGTTAAAAGAATTTACCCAAACTTACTATAGCAAATACCAATTTACAGACTTATTCAATTTAGATTCCAACCATATGAAGTCTAGACTTGAAGAAAGAATGCGGTTGGAAAGAAATAAAGAAAGTTTTCTTCAAAAGTTAATCACTGATAAAATTTTGACAAAGAGTTCTGTGAGTAGAACACCTATTTATACAGCTATCGCATTATGCCTATGTTGGACTCTATTGTTGATACATACACTTGAATGCGCAATGATTTTTGATTTTTTAAATCAATTAATTGTAGGTCATTATTTTACACCAAATAATAACAACTAAATTTTAGATGTATTTACATTTAGAAGCTTGTAATTGAAAAAGCCCCTACATCAGTAGGGGCTTTCTTTCATCTTAATTTAACAATTAAGACACTTTATCACCCGGTTTAGCACCAGTTTCAGGTGAAATCACCCAAACACCTTCGCCATTACCCGCAGCTAACACCATACCGTTAGAAATACCAAAACGCATCTTACGTGGTGCAAGGTTAGCTACCATCACAACCAATTTGCCTTTTAAATCTTCAGGTTGATAAAACTCACGGATACCGCTAAACACGTTACGTGGTTCAGCTTCACCGACATTTAAAGTGAGTTGTAAAAGCTTGTCCGAACCTTCAACCGTAGCAGCATCTAAAACTTCTGCTACACGTAGGTCAATTTTTACAAAGTCTTCGATGCCGATAATTTCAGCTTCACCGACTTTAGGCTCAGGCTTTTTCTCAGCAGCTTTCTTCTCTTTTTTCTTTTCAGCTTTTGGTGCTTCCGCAGGTGCAGCTAAAGAATCTTTAGATGCATCGACCATTGCAGCAACTGCTTTCGGGTCTACACGTTGCATCAATGGTTGGAACAATGCAATTTCATGTGCAACCAAGATTTGCTTACGAGATTCAAAGTTGAAGCTGTCGAGCTGTAAGAACGCTTGAACTTGTTCTGCCAATGTTGGCAATACAGGCGCAAGGTAAACCGCCAATTGCCGGAACAGGTTAATACCTACAGAACATACGTCATGAACTTGTTGTTCTTCGCCTTCAACTTTGGCTAAAGCCCAAGGCTTTTTCTCATCGATATATTGGTTGGCTTTATCAGCAAGCGCCATGATTTCACGAATCGCTGTTGAGAACTCACGTGCTTCATATGCTTGCGCAATTGAATCACCCGCATCAATAAAGCTTTGAACGAGTTCAGGCTCTGCACAAGTCGCAGAAAGTTTGTTGTCAAACTTGGTGTTAATGAATTTCGCACAACGACTTGCGATGTTCACGACTTTACCCACCAAGTCAGAATTCACTTTTTGAACGAAATCATCAAGGTTCAAGTCAGAATCTTCAACTTTGTCAGAAAGTTTAGATGCGAAGTAGTAACGTAAATATTCAGGGTTTAAATGCTCTAAATACGTTTCCGCTTTAATGAACGTACCACGAGATTTAGACATCTTCTGACCGTTGACAGTCAAGAAACCATTGACGAATAAGCTTGTTGGGGTACGGTAGTTGGCACCTTCAAGCATTGCAGGCCAGAACAGTGCGTGGAAGTAAACAATGTCTTTACCAATGAAGTGATACACCTCATTTTTAGAATCTTTTTTCCAGTAATCGTCAAAGCTTAGATCAGGACGTTTAGTTTTGATGTAATTTTCAAAGCTCGACATATAGCCGATTGGCGCATCCACCCAAACGTAGAAATATTTGTTCGGTGCATCAGGGATTTCAAAACCAAAGTAAGGCGCATCACGCGAGATATCCCAATCTGACAAACCTGCTTCAAACCATTCATCAAGTTTGTTGGCAATCGATACAGGTAAACGACCTTCGTCACGTGTCCATTTTTGTAGGTATTCACCAAAGTTAGGCAGTTTAAAGAAGTAGTGATCTGAAGATTTCTCGACAGGTGTCGCACCGCTCAAAGTTGATTTTGGATTGAGTAATTCAGTTGCGTTGTAGGTTGTACCACATACTTCACATGAGTCGCCGTATTGATCTTCCGCTTTACATTTCGGGCATGTGCCTTTAATAAAACGGTCAGACAAGAACATGCCTTTTTCAGGGTCGAATAACTGGGTTACAGGACGAACTGCAATATTTCCTGCTTCACGGTTCTTAATATAAATCTCAGAAGCACGTGCTTGGTTTTCAGCGCTGTTGGTTGAGTCGTAGTGATCGAAATCAACCTTGAAGCCGGCAAAGTCACGCTCATGTTCTTTTTGCACATTGGCAATTTGCTGTTCTGGAGTAATGCCGTTGGCTTCGGCACGTAGCATAATTGCTGTGCCGTGAGCATCGTCCGCGCAGACATAAGTCACGTTATGACCCATTGCACGCATCGCACGTACCCAAATATCTGCTTGGATATAACCGAGTAAGTGACCCATATGGATCGGGCCATTGGCGTATGGAAGGGCGTTAGTGACTAAGATATTACGCACGGATCTGACTCTCTCATTCGTATTTTATGCAATGGGCGATAATTTTACATGAGATAGGCGAGACTTGCATGAGCCTTTTGATGAATTCTTATTTATTAACAAAGTTAGAGCACGTGGAAAGGCTACTTTGTTACAGACTTATCAGGGATAATAGATATCCTGCTATTCACCTGAGTGTTTGACCATGTATGACGATTTTGATGATTATGAAGATGAGCAACCTGTAAAACGCATCAAATCGAATGTGCAGGGCTTACCAACTCTGGGTAAGCAAATTCTTAATCAGGCACAGGATTATCTTGATCAAATCTCGCAAGGCGAACATACACTTTTAGTCAATCATTTACGTGAACTTGCCCAGCAAGATGAATATTTTAATGTGCTTGCCGATCAGTTGGATCAACCTGTCGGTTCGAAAGTTGCCAATGATGCGTTAAACCTGATGCACTTTTGGCAACAAATTCATGCTTATGAAGATGTGCAAAGTTTTAACTTACTTGATGTTATTAAGACTGAAGCTTTTCAAAAAGATGTGTTGACCGCTTTCGATGCTATGCAGATCGATGAGCAGAATAAAGCCTTGCGTCGTCCTGTGATTATCGAAGCTTTTAAAATGTATAAACTCGGCTGTTATGCAGGTTGTGTGCCTTTACTCTATGCACAGTTGGAAGGGCTGTTGACAGATGTGCTGATTCAACAAGCATTCTTAAAACAAAACGGCACCAAGTTTGTCGATGTTTATAAAATTGTACCGGGTTTGAAAGGCAATGAAATTAAGAGCCTTTGGCATAAATCTAAGATAGCCATTGAGCTTAATCCATACTTTGCAGAACTCGCGACTTATAAAATGGATTCAAGCTCGAATGTGACCGCGACACGTCATAATATTTTGCATGGCACGGATGTCGAGCATTTCACACAAGCACGAAGCTTTATTTTATTTATTTGGTTGTTTTCTGCATTGAACTTTATGTCGAGTATTCACTCCTAAATTCATCATTTTCAACTCAAAAGTTACAGCGTAGTGTTGTTCTACATCATCATGTGAGAAATTGTAGTGATTCTAAACATTTACGATGAGCACTGCAAATCTTCGATATAACTTAGATTCACTATCAAAGCGATAAAGAGGATTGAAGATGTCGAATAATAAAATTGATGACTTAAAAAACAAAGCTTCAGAACTCGGCGATGATCTGAAATTGAAGGCGAAAGAAGCTGAGCTGAAAGGCGAGAAAGCATTGGATCAAGTGAAGCATGGTGCAGCAGAAGCCAAGCTTGAAGGTGAAAAAAAACTGAATGAACTTAAACATGATACGCAGCAAAATTCTTCTGAAGCGCATTCAACTTTAGATGATTTAAAAAATAAAGCGGTAGATTTAAAAGAGCAAGCAGCAGATAAATTGCATGACCTGAAAGATCAAGCGAGTGAAAAATTTGCTGATCTTAAAGCAAAAGCATCAGAGAAAATTGATCAACTGAAAAAGTAAATTGATCACAAAAAAGCTCATCATAAGATGAGCTTTTTTTTTTTTTAATTTTTTCTAATCCATTCGATTTTTCTAATTTCATTATTCACCACAGTAAAGGTGTAAATCAGATCATGAAATTCGTAGGTATAGCTATAAGCCATAAAACGATTTTTTCCTTCTTTCCATTCATAATTTTGTGTTGAAGTCGGCGTCTGCTTCATGTGTGAGCTTAATTTTGCATAAGAGTCACCTAAGCTGATGATTTGTCCAGAAGGAGTACGAAAACTTCGGGATTCATTGGCGGCATAGCCTAAAATTGGTAGAAGCAGCATTGTGCTCATTAAGGCAGTTATTGAGCGTGTTTTTAGTCTAAGTTTCAGATTTCTTTGTTTTAAAGACATATCGAAGTGTTATCTTGGTTTTATATTCTTTTCAATTTTAATTTGAAAAATTCTCTATTGTGTTGCTATTTGTTGAAAGCATGAATCACTTGCAACATGAATCAAGGCGTTTAACAGTGAAATCAAGTTTATAGCCTGTATCAATGACAACATTCGCAATACGCCAATAAAAATAATAAAAAAGCTGACTAATTTAGTTGGAATTCGACTAACATATTTCTAGTCAAACGGGGATCAATATATTGTTGCTTAACCTTGTTGATATTTCTCGTTAAACTATTCCTTTATCAGTTTCTGTCCAGACTTGGAGTACGGTATGTCGTGGCTTTCTTCACTCAAATCTGTTTTTTCACCCTCAAAGGAGGTGAATGAAGAGGCTGTACAACACGTATTACAACACTACGTTTTGCCGAATTCTGACAATTTTTTGAAAGATCGAATCACACAGGTCAATGTTGAAGGTGATGTACTGCAAATTACCATTAATACCGTGCCAAGTGAAAAAGATCAGTTACAGCAAATTCACGATGAACTTGCTGATGCTTTGGAAAAGTGTGGGATTAAAGAGCTGAATATGCATGTCATTCAGCAAAAAACAGGCAGTCATGCTCAACAACAAGGTGGTTGTGGGCACAACCATGCAGCAGGTGAAAGCTGTTCAAGCAAAAAAGCCGAAGCCCCAAAATCCAATCTGCCTCCTGTTGTAGATGCATCTGCAAGCCAAGATGCGGTAAAACAAGCGAATGCGAATTACCAACCTCAACAAGAAGAAGCACCGATTCAAAAAGCTGCACCACAGCAACGTGATGTACCTAAGCATCCACGTATCCAGAACGTGATTTTAGTTTCGTCAGGTAAGGGTGGTGTAGGCAAATCAACCACTACGGTCAATTTAGCTTTGGCACTACAAAAGCTCGGGCTGAAAGTAGGAGTATTGGATGCAGATATCTATGGTCCAAGTATCCCAACGATGCTTGGTAATGCCGGTAAAACCCCAATGATCGAGGCAGAACATTTTGTACCGTTGGATGCTTTTGGTATGGCGGTGTTGTCAATTGGTCATCTGACAGGAGATCACAATACTCCTGTGGCTTGGCGTGGCCCGAAAGCAACAGGCGCGTTGATGCAACTGTTCAACCAAACCCTTTGGCCTGATCTTGATGTATTGATGATCGACATGCCACCAGGAACAGGAGATATTCAATTAACTCTGGCACAACGTATTCCAGTGACTGGTGCAGTGATCGTGACGACACCGCAAAACGTGGCACTGATGGATGCGACCAAAGGTATTGAATTGTTTAACCGTGTTCAAATTCCTGTGATGGGCGTGGTGGAAAATATGTCGACACATATTTGTTCAAACTGTGGCCATGAAGAGCAAATCTTTGGTACTGGTGGTGGCGATAAGTTATCGGAACAATACGATATTCCATTACTTGGACGTTTACCATTGAATGCGAAAATCCGAGAGCATGCCGATGAAGGTAAACCATCTGTATTGATTGGTGATGATGCAGCAGATAGTTATATTGAAATTGCACAGAAGATTGCAGCTGCATTGCCTAAAGCTGAAAGAGATCAAAGTCGGATTTTCTAAGTATTTGAAAAGACTCAATGTTAAACCTGTCTAAGTCTGACTTAGGCAGGTTTTTTTGTTGACCGTTCGTCGTTTTAGGATTATTTACTCTAATTTTTCTACCTAAAATATTTTGTGAAATTTCACGTTATATGGGTATAGAAATGCGTTCAATCACTGCAATGAAGATGGTTATGACTTCTCTCATTCTGTCAACGACAGCTTCTGCTGCCATTATTCCTTATGTGGATTATCCTGAAGAATTCCAAAAGAAATCTTTAAATATTCAGGTTCAAGAAGCTGAACAACAGTCAAATTAATGCTTGAACTCAGCATCACAGCGTGAATGGACTGTGATGCTGAATTTCATCGATGAAGAACGTGCTATAAGCATTTTTGCAAGAGTGCATCATGTTTTTCGTTTCGATTACATCGTGTGACTTCAGAGTTATAATTTAAATGAAAAACTAACCTGATGAAAAATATTACAAAAAAAATTGTGTTTCATTCTTGAGAAATTTTCACACAAATAATATTTTGCCAATTGAAATAATCCTGATTAATCTGAGCGCATTATCAGCGAGGTCATCCTATGATTTCATGGCTCTTTATTGCGTTGGTTACCACGATTTTATTCACACCCGGACCAACCAATACTTTACTTGCATCTTCAGGCATACAGGTAGGTATTAAAAAGTCATTTCGCTTAATACCCGCGGAAGCATTAGGCTATCTTATTGCCATCACTGCATGGGGATTTTTAATTGGTCGTGTCACCACTCATTTGCCAATTTTGCCAGTGATATTAAAATTATTTAGTTCATTCTATATTATCTATCTGGCCATCAAATTATGGCGCACTGCCAACGTAGAACATCAGTTGAATCAGCCCACCATCAAAGCTTCTGAATTATTCTGTGCAACTTTACTAAATCCTAAAGCTTTGCTTTTTGCCTCGGCTATTTTCCCTGCAATTGTTTGGGTGAGTGTAGATTATTATATTGCGCACATGTTGATGTTTATTTTATTGATCCTACCCATCGCTTTTATTTGGACACTCATTGGGTCGCTGTTAGCCAATAATAAAATTAAATGGGTAAACCAGTCCAATATGCAAAAAACAGCATCCTTAGTCCTGATGAGTTTCTCAATTCCAATGAGTTATTCTGCATTGTTAAGTCTTTAAGATGATTCACCGCAGCAGACTGAACAGGAATACAAATCGTGGGTTATTTCCATTGACGGGGTTTTCAGTTAAAGTACAGCGCAGTAATTGAATATGTATTCTGGGAATAAATAAATGGCTATTAAGTCTGATCGTTGGATTCGCGAAATGAGCGAAAAACACGGCATGATTGAACCGTATGCAGAAAACCAAGTTCGTTTAGATGAAAATGGTCAAAAACTCATTTCATATGGCGTTTCAAGCTATGGTTATGATGTTCGTTGTGCGCGTGAGTTCAAAGTGTTCACAAACGTTCACTCTGCTATTGTTGACCCAAAAAATTTCGATGATAAAAGTTTTATCGATATCGAAGCTGACGTGTGTATTATTCCACCTAACTCATTTGCGCTTGCTCGTACAGTAGAATACTTCCGTATCCCACGTAATGTCTTGACGGTGTGTTTAGGTAAATCAACCTATGCGCGTTGCGGTATTATTGTAAACGTGACGCCACTTGAGCCTGAGTGGGAAGGTCATGTGACCTTGGAATTTTCAAATACAACCAATTTACCTGCACGTATTTATGCTGGTGAAGGTGTTGCTCAAATGTTGTTCTTTGAGTCTGATGAAGTGTGCGAAACATCTTATAAAGATCGTGGTGGAAAATATCAAGGTCAAACAGGTGTAACTTTACCTAAAACCTAAGTATTGAATTGTAAGACTTCATGCAAAAAGCAAACTCAATGAGTTTGCTTTTTTTATAAGTATTTGAAAAATTGAATTTATTCATTTATCGGAAAAAATGCCAACCCAATCGCAATTTTTTGCAAATTCTACTTCATTTATATACTATAAACTGTGATGTAATCTTAATATTAAAAGAGAAGCATGGAATTCTTCTCTGAACAATTAAAAATATAAATATGGTGCAAGGCATCGTATACGGGAAGGTCGAGATGGCACTTAATTATACGAACATATTTAATCAGACTTTACTTGCAAGTTTAATGACGCTTACTACGGTTTCGGTCTATGCATTGCAGCCTCTTTCGGATGAAAATTTAAGTGCGACGACTGGTGAGGGTGTCGCCATGATTCCTCAAGATGCTTATTTTGTTTTTCAAGGGGAAAATTCAACTGCGGCAGATTTAATGAATCGCCAAAAAGATACCGGATATATTCATCTCATTCCAGTGGGTCCTTTAACGGATGCGGCATTGGATACCAATAAAAATGGAACAGTAGGGTCAGAAGATCATTCCGTGGGTAAGGCTGATTTGTTCGTGTATGGTCTCGCATTATCTAAATCTGATAATAATCACAATACGCGCTTAGCTGCGACAGATAAAGATGCACGTATAGGATCATGGGGAACAGCAACCAATCCATGGCTACTTCGAGTCGGTACTGAAACTCAGGTTCCAAATTTTGATTTAAATAAAACATGTATAAGTAATGATCCTAGCTGTCAGGTTCCATTCTTGACGCTTGAAGCTCCATTAATGGACACAGTTCGTCCTACGGATGCAGCCAATGGTCTTGATGCTTACAGATTGAAGATGGCCATGTGGGCGGATGCTTTTGTGCTTGATCCTTCTCGTAAAGAAGGGGATCCACTACTTTACCAATTGGGTGAAAAAGCAGGAACGAGTAATGCGGATCGTGCTAATCGACTACGTTTACAGGCCATTTGGAATAATTTTTCCATTAATGGAAGTAATATAAAAATCTTTCAAACTTTAAATGGTGCAAGTAACCAAGCAGGCATGAGTGCATTTTATAACAACACCTTGGGTGTTGCTGGACTTGTGCGTTTGAACTCAGGTGATGGTCAAAATCTGACGACGGGGAATAAAACAGCCAATATTCTTAGACTGAGTACGCGTGAAACATCAGACACTCCTAATTTACAATCCCCTGCCATCAACAATACTCTGGCACCAGTATTTGATGCCAATGAGGGTATCTTTATTCATAATTTGAATGCCAATATCGTATTGGGTTCACTCTATCAGCCTTTGATTCTAGGATCTGATGGTAAAAACTTTAGTTTGGAACTCACGCGTATTCCAAATAAACCTGAAATTTATAAAAAAATATACACAGATTATAGCAATCCAAACTCGACAGAATATGCGGGCTCAACCTGTAACTTTTATAAATGTGGTAACAATGGTTTGAATGGCTATCAAGGGACGAATGCAACACATAGCAGTATCACTATTGGAAGTACTTCTTATAACGCTGCGAATAATACTTTAAGTGCTTATAAAGGATCAGACGCAGTAGGTATAAGTTTTGGTGCAGTCAATCCAATTCCCCAAACGCCTAATGCCGCATTGCCACCGTCAAATTTTAAAAATATGGGTTCTGCGGTCATTGATGGTGTTCTTATTCAGCATATGAAAATCACCACAAAAGGATTATAGGAGAGCATTCATGAAAAATTCATTAGTCGCTGTCCTATTCAGTGTTATAGCATCAATGACTTATGCACTTGAGCCCATGTCAGATGAAGCTTTAAAAAATGTTGAAGGACAAGCTGGAGCTGATCTCTCTTTAAAACTTTCTTTAAACCAAAAGTTAGTGACTGAGAATAATGTTCAACGTTATGTGTTTGATGATGCACTGTGTAAGGATGTGGAATATTGTCGTCTCGCGCTTGCTGTCAATAATCGCTATATCAAAGATGGTCAAGCAAGTAGTACAGATGGTTTTAAATTATGGCTTGTTTTTAAAGGGATTCAGGGCACTCTAAATATTCAAAAGATTGGCTTGGATGGTGTGGATCTCAGCTATAAAAATGATTCTGGTACTGATCAGCTTAAAGCAGCGATGCAACTGAGCTTTGATGCATCTAAACCAATTCAAATTCGTAATTTTGGTTTTGATGCTTTGGCTTTTGGTCAGGATAAATTTACCAGCAATGCCACCACTGAGGGTGTAGGAACAAGTCCTGCTGACTATGGTTACCTGCAAGTGACACGTTATGATTCATCTAATGCTCCTCGTTCTGCATATGACCATGGGCGAGAAACTGGTTTTATGGGTTTAAAAATGAATGGTAATTTAGCTGTTCAGGGTAAAGTCATGATGTTTGGTTGTGACGGCAGTCACCAGCGTTGTTGAAATTAGACATGCATAAGGAAATGTGATGAACAATAAAAAATATAATCACAGCTCATTGCTGGTTATGAATGCATTAAGCCTGAGTATCTTGCTTGCAAGCGGTCATGCCATGGCTTTAGAAGTGATGCATGACGAAGCTTTGCGAAATGTCAATGGTCAAGATGGTGTGCATATCTCGACAACATTGACTGAAGCCAACATGGATCAGGTCTATTGGCAAGATCAAGCAGGTCGTGGCAGTAGTGGAGCAACCAATAATACATTACAGGCAACAGCAGATAATGTCTCAATTCGAAAAAGTAATGTCTCTAATCAAACATTAGGGGCAGACATTAGAATTAATGCTGGAAGCAATGCGAACCAAGCAGGGTTAGACTTCAATGCCAGTGTGACACCTGCTTTAGTGACCATGAATAATCTCAGAATTTGTGATAACGAGAGTTCAAGCCGTTGTAGTTTTTCAATGGGTCAATTGGCTTTACAAACTACTTCGAATACTGATTTATCGCTTAGAACGATTCACGGATTATTCAGCAAAGAGAATCTTAGCGAAATCGCACTAGGGATTAAAAATGCCAATATCTATTTAGGGCAGACTGACGCACGAAACCAACTCAACCAACTTGTTTTAAACAACTTCAATTTCAACTTCAAAGCACGTGGTGCCATGTTTGTGGATGAAGTTGAGGGATTGAGAATGCAGTCGAATACACGTACAGGGTCGACAGATAATGTTGCCGGTATGAGTAGTACGCCTAATGATAATTTGGGTTATGTGGATTTAAACCGTGTTGCAAATTCGGCTTCAAAAAAAGCAGGATTTATTAACACAGGAACCTATGGCAATGGTAAGTCAGGTGCTGAGGGTGAAACAACAAACTCAGGTCTAAATATCGAAGTAATGTTGAATAAGAACGTGAGTTCAAATGACCCATATGCTTTAAATAGCAATACGAATAATCCTCAAGGAGCTAAAGGTCTCATCCGTGTAGGTGCCAGCGGGCGAATGGTCAATTCATCGTTGCAATTTCGTGGTACAAAAGGCAATGAAAGTGTTCTAGGAAATGCCAATAGTCCAACGGCTTCATCTAGTAATAGTGTAATTGGTGATTCTGGAATCGGATTCCGTATGAAAGCTGACTTTACCAAAGACAATGATTCAATGCTCGGAAGTGATGGACAAGCAACGACTTTAGAAATTGGTGGGGCAGGTCTAAATGCATACGGTTTTGAGTTTAGTAACTTAACAGGGTTAAGACCAAATACTCGAGCATCTTTTGATAGCGGTAACGTGTATCTCAATTTAGCCGATACAAAAACACTGCGCTTACCTGAAAACGAAGTGTTCCAAAAAAGTCGTTTTGGTAATGGAAGTTATTTAACCTTAGCAACTGATTATCAGCACCAAATTCATAATGCAGTAACTGGTGATAATCCATACAGCTTGATTGCTGCGATTCGTGGTGCTGAATTTCAGTCTATTTCCCGCCGTGGACGTTTTACCAATAGTGCAGGAACACCAGCAGCTAACTTGTTTGCGAATACAAATGTTAAAAATGAGTGGGGTTTGGCACTGCCTTTTTATAATCTGAATGCCAATCTTGCTCTATATGGAACATCAGTTCGTGCAGATCAAGCTTTTTATTACACTTTAGCAGGATCCGATGTTGTTAAAAACATGATTGCTACAACGGGTAATACCTCAAGAATTGGTTTGTCTTTTGCAATGAGTACCTCTGGGGTAGACCGAGCTAATGGTCAAGCGCTAGGTAATAAAACCACGTCAATTTTAGTGGTTGATGGAGGTAAGGTGGGCAGTGGAGATACGGCAACATCAACCGATTACTATATGGGTTTACGTAATATTGATCTGTACGCGAAGGGTACAGGAAATATGGGCGTAGAAAATGGTAGTGTAAATGTCAGTTTACGCGATATGTTGATTGTTTTATCAACAGAAGTTGCTGCGGGTTATCTGCCAGGTACCATTTATAAAACCTGTAAATTAAATAGTGGAGCAGCAGGATGTGCTACGCGAAGTTCATCTCCAGACAACAATTTTGCTTTAGCTGATGATGTGATGTTTGTCGTTAAATCACGTCTTGGTGGTGATGTTGATTTTTCTTTAATTCCGAATAATGCTGCTGAAGATGGTCAGAACTTAACTTTTGTAGGTGAATTAGAATTGAAAGGTGACAATAACACCTTCCAAATTACCGATCCTCATAATGGTTCAACACTTGGTTTAGACCGTTTGACAGGTAAAATTGCATTTAATAATGCATTGGTTGTTAGTAAAGATCAAAATGGTGCGGGACAATTTGGTGTGAATGCTGCCTTGATGTTCAATCCTCAAAAGACAACTTCGGGTGTTTTTAGAGCAAGAGACATCAACTTCTATCCTCCAACTGTAGGTGCTGGCGCTCGTTTAGGCGAATTGGCTATTACTGGCGGTCGCTTGAATAGTGAATTGCGCATTACACCTCGAAATTAATAAGTAAATATGGAAAGTTGAGGGACAGACTCATGAATATGATAAAAACAAAACGATTCAGTTTGCTTATTTTGACCACTGCGGTGGGATTCCCGTGTTTTGCTATGCAACCATTAGATGATCAGTCTCTTTCATCTACTACTGGTCAAGATGGGATCAGCATTGGTATTGGAATGGATAAGATCGAGTTCACACAGGCTGCGATCATTGATCAAGACGGAATTAAAGATCCAATATTAGGAAAAAATTATTCACAAGCAGCTGGCTTAGTGGTCGCAGGTCCAACTGGTAATCCAATTCAGGTTCAATTTTTAGGGCATACCCCTGGTTCGTCTACAATCAATGCAAAAATTGATACAGACGGAGGCAATGGCACGCCATTTGCCAATATAGGTATCACTTTTGCGGAGCAAATTAAAGGGTTTAAATTGAGTCCATTCGCACTTTATATCGCCAGCAGTAATCAGGTGTCTAGTGCTACACAAACTAAATCGATTTATAATGATCTGAAGCAATTGGTGCCTGGTGTCGCTAAAATTTTAGAAATAGGCAGTGCTGATAGAAACTTTGAAATTACATTAAATCAATCCCAACGTCCTCAGATCAATGTTCAATTAGGCAATGTACCACAAGGCTACATGGTCCAGTTTGGAGGCGCAATTCAATCAATCTGTGGCACAGGCTCAGGCTGTCCTATTTCATTTGTATCTGGTAATTCTTCTGCAAAATTCGATTTTCAGGCTAAAGCTACTGATCAAAACAATGGCTTTTCATTATCTGGTTTCCATGCAGGTGTTACACCTTTAGGTATTTACATCGGAAATACAGGACAATCTAGTAAAATGAATGTTGGTCTCAACAATGTGATCTTGGGACGTGAGGGGGCGAGTAGTCCGACGGTCTTTAATGGTTTAGCGAATGGCTCAATGGGGAGCTTTGGGGCTATTGGTACATCTGTGAAAGATTTGAAAGTGAATATCAACGGTCTATAAAAAATCCCGCGAATAGCGGGATTTTTTATGCTCAAATTATTGGGCGATTTTAGCGAGTATTTCTTCTTTACTCAGGTTGCTTGATTCAGTATCAGAACGACCTTTGTACTCAAAAGTACCAGCATCTAAACCTTTTTCACCGATAACAATACGGTGCGGAATACCTGTAATTTCGATATCGGAGAATTTAACGCCTGGTCGTTCATCACGGTCATCTAAAAGCACGTCATAACCAGCAGCTTGAAGTTCTGTATAAAGTGCTTCAGCAGCCTCTACAGTACGAGGTGATTTATGAGCATTCATCGGAACGATTGCGACATGGAAAGGTGCAATAGCAGCAGGCCAAATAATTCCTTTTTCATCGTAATTTTGTTCAATGGCAGCCGCGACTACGCGAGTCACCCCAATTCCATAACAACCCATTGTTACAGTGAATGGTTTACCATCCTTACCTAATACTTTGCAGCCCAGAGCTTCAGAGTATTTTTGACCTAATTGGAAAATATGACCAACTTCAATACCACGTTTAATTTGAAGTACACCTTTACCATCTGGAGATGGATCACCCTCAACAACATTGCGAAGATCATAAACTTCAGTGAATTGAGCATCACGCTCCCAGTTCACACCCGTCGCATGTTTGTTTGCTTCGTTTGCACCTGCAACAAAATCAGACAAAACTGATGCTGCTCGGTCAACGATGACATTAATCCCTTTTTCGACTAAACCTTGAGGACCAACAAAACCAGCGGTTAAGCCTAAAGCACTCAGTTGTTCTTCAGTTGCAAATGCAAGTGGTGATGCAATCAGCGGATGTTTCTCAGCTTTGATTTCGTTTAGCTCATGGTCACCACGAAGGAACAGTGCCACGACAGGCGCAGTTTTACCTTCTTCAGCGACTCCTTGTACCAACAAAGCTTTGACAGACTGTTTTGCATCAGTACCTAAGAAAGCAGATACATCAGCTATAGTCTTTTGATTTGGAGTTTCAACAATTTTTAATTCTTGAGTTGGTGCAGCACGTTCACCTACAAGAATCGCTTCAGCCATTTCGATATTGGCTGCGTAATCTGATTCAGTTGAGAATGCAATATCATCTTCACCGCTAGATGCCAATACATGGAATTCATGCGAACCTGAACCGCCAATTGAACCTGTATCCGCCTGAACTGGACGGAAGTCTAAACCTAAACGAGTAAAAATACGGCAATAGGCATCGTACATCGTGTCGTAAGTTTCTTGTAATGAAGCTTGATCTGCATGGAATGAGTAAGCATCTTTCATCACAAATTCACGAGAGCGCATAACGCCAAAACGAGGACGAACTTCATCACGGAATTTAGTTTGAACTTGGTAGAAATTAGCGGGTAATTGTTTATAACTTTTGAGTTCGTTACGCGCTAAATCAGTAATGACTTCTTCATGTGTAGGGCCGAGAACAAACGGGTTGTTGTGACGGTCATTAAAGCGTAAAAGTTCGGGACCATATTGCACATAGCGACCAGATTCTTCCCATAAACTTGCTGGTTGGGTCACAGGCATCAATACTTGTAGTGAACCAGCACGGTCCATTTCTTCGCGAACAATCGCTTCGACTTTATTTAACACACGTACGCCCATTGGCAACCAAGAATATAATCCTGAAGCCAATTTACGAATCATACCCGCACGAAGCATCAGCTGATGAGAGATTACTTCAGCATCACTTGGGGTTTCTCTTAACGTTGCAAATAAAAAGCGACTCGCGCGCATGGAATTTGTCCTAATAATGAGCGTTAAAGCATAAGATTATACGATAAAAAATGAGGTGAGCATTTTGAATGACACCTCATGACAATTCTCTATATTATGACATGAATTTTCGTGTTTGACGTACCATAAAATTCTTAAAGTCATCTAAGTAAGTAAAGATAACGGGAACGACAACTAAGGTCAGCAGGGTAGAGGTAATGACGCCCCCAATGACAGCATGCGCCATCGGAGCACTTTGTTCACCTCCTTCACCCAAGCCTAATGCCAATGGCACCATACCCATGACCATCGCACTTGTGGTCATCAGAATGGGTCTCAGTCGAGTTTTACCTGCAGCAATAATGGCATCAAAACGTGTCTCACCTCGATCAATAGCTTTCTTAATAAAGTCAATGAGGAGAATCGCATTCTTGGTTACTAATCCCATTAACATGATGATGCCAATAATGGAAAATAAATTCATTGTTGAGTTAAATAAGAATAATGCAAGGAATACCCCGACCAATGACAATGGTAATGAGGCCATGATCGCCGCAGGATGAATAAAACTATTGAATTGAGAGCCTAAAACAATATAGATAAATACAATAGAAAGTGTAACAGCTGTAACAGCGTACCCAATCGATTCTTCCATATCTGCGTTTGCACCTTGTGTTTCAAAACCATAGCCGGCAGGCATCTCGAAGTTATCTTGTAATGCTTTAATATCTCGACCAATATCACCTGCAGGTCGACCTGAAGTATTGGCTTCAACCATGACTTCACGTGCTAAATCACGACGGTTGATTTGAGATGCACCATAACTTTCTTGTGTGCTTGTTACGCTTGAGAGCGGAACCAAGATCGGTTGATTATTCGCATCCACTTTTTGCGATTTTAAATATAAATTATTGATGTCACTTGGAAGCGTACGTTGATCTTCAGAGAGGCGCAAATTGACATCATAGGTTTCACCTTTTTCGTCTTTCCACGTCGTTACATCATCACCAGCAAGGAGAGGGCGGATCACATTGGCAATTTGGCTGACTGATAATCCTAAATCGTTTGCAAGTACACGATTTACATGCACTTCAAGGGTAGGTTTAGGCTCTTTGAGCGAGCTTTCTAAATCGACGACACCATCAATTTTTGCCATTTCCACCATGAAGCGATCAGAAATTTTTTGTAATTCATCTAGCTCAGGTCCTTTGATGGAAATCATGACAGGCTTTTGACCACCAGACACAGTTTCATCCGCTGAAGCTATAGAGGTGAGGGTAATACCCGCCACTGTTTGTAGTCGATCACGAAACTCATTGGTTAAATCAGTCAGTGTCTGAGAGCGCTCTTGGCGAGGACTTAAACTGACTCGGATGCTTACGTGGTTTTTCCCGCGATCAGTCACCCCATTAATAACGCCGTACGTTCCTTTAACCTCTGGATGCTGTCGAATAATAGATTCAACTTGTTTTAACTTTGCCTGAGAGTATTCGAGTGAAGCATCTACGGGCGTTTCAAATTTGATCCGAATTTCACCTTTATCTGGAACTGGTACAAACTCTGTTCCCACCATTTTTGATAGCGCGAGCGCGCCAAACAGTGAAGCAACAGCAACGATAATTGTTATAAAGCGGAATCTTAGAGCCAGTTTTAGCAGCTTCTCGTACACTTCATTTAATGAATCAAGTTTATTTGAGATGCCATTGAAGAAGCGTTTCAATGCGCTCGGTTTTTTATTTGGATGATGACGTTCAGCCCAGTGAGCTGAGAGCATTGGATCGAGCGTAAAACTGACAAACATTGAGATCAGTACGGCGGTACTCACTGTCACGCCAAATTGGTAGAAGAAACGACCGATAATACCGCCCATGAATGCAACTGGTAAGAACACCGCAACAATAGTCAAAGTGGTTGCGAGAACTGCCAGCCCAATTTCTTTGGTTCCATCTAAAGCAGCAGTCACATGATCTTTCCCCATATCAGCATGGCGGACAATATTTTCACGTACAACAATTGCATCATCAATAAGAAGACCAATACTTAAAGACAGGGCAAGAAGAGTCATCATATTGATGGTAAAACCAAAAACCCAAATGAACGTTAATGTGCCGAGTAGGGCGATTGGCAGGGTAAGGCCTGTAATAATCGTCGATCTAAATGAACCTAAAAACAGTAGAACGATGACAACCGCAAGTACACCACCTTCAATAATTGTACGGGCAACATCACCAATACTTGCTCGTATGCCTCGAGATGTATCGACAACTACTTTCAATGTTGTCCCTTTCGGGAGTTGTTGTTCTATACGGTTTAGTGTTTTATAAGCCGCATCTACAACATCAATTACATTTGAATCAGAGCTTCTGAGAATATCCAACGCGACAGCATTTTGACCGTTAATGAATGCACTCGACTCGAGTTCAGCTTGGCTGTCGTAAATTTCAGCTACTTGTTTTAAGTAGATTGGTGTGCCATTTTTACTCGCGACGATGAGATCCCCAAAGGATTGGGGATGAATTACTCTTGATTTAATTTCAACAACCAGCTCTGAATTTGACTGTTTGAGTGTGCCCCCAGGGACTTCAATGTTTTCGCCTTTTAGTGTGTTAATGACTTGATCAACGCCAACACCAAGACTTTGTAATTTTTGTGGATTAACTTCAATACGAATTTGACGCTGCGAGTCACCTAGCAGGTTAACTGTACCTACCCCACGAACAGTTCTCAATTGAGGAACAATTTTTTGATCTAAATAAGAGCTGAGCTCTCGGAGTGACATATTCTCAGACTCAAATACCACCGACATGATGGCACCTGCGGAAGGGTCATAGCGCTCAACAATAGGATCAGTAATTTCATCACGAAATTCAGCTGTCACTGGCGCAATTTTGTCTCGAATATCTTGAGCTGCAACGGTTGAAGGAACATCCAAATTAAACTCAGTGATAATTGTAGAGAGTCCTTCACTCGACTGCGATATCACTTGTTTAACACCTGAGATCGTATTGATCTGATCTTCCATCTTTTTGGTAATTTCAGATTCAACAGTTTCAGGAGAAGCACCTGGGTAAGTGGTATACACGACCACAAATGGGAAATCGACATCAGGGAATTCTTCAACTCCCATTCGTTGCCATGATGATAAGCCCAATACCATCAGGCATAGCATCATCATGATCGTAAAGACAGGATATTTCACACTGATTCGAGTTAACCACATAGTTCAGATCCTGTCTTACTTTGAAGCAATTGAGACTGTTTTATTTAAGTCATCATTATTAAACTTAATTCTACTGATGTAATCCGTTGGCTGAAGACCACTGATCATTGCAATATTCTCGTTGGGTTGTCGATCCAGAATTCGAATATTGGCTTTCTGAATTTTCTGATCACGGATAATCCACAGATAAGGTTTGCCATCTGCATCTTGAATAGTATCAAGAGGAACTTTTTGCCCCTGAATTTGTTTGTCATCTAAAATGAAACCTTCGACAAAAGCACCAATACTCAGTGAATTGACTGATTCATTTGGTTGAGCAAAAAACTCAACCTGACGACTGATTT
This sequence comes from Acinetobacter sp. ANC_7655, assembly GCF_056784015.1. Classification (NCBI taxonomy): domain Bacteria; kingdom Pseudomonadati; phylum Pseudomonadota; class Gammaproteobacteria; order Moraxellales; family Moraxellaceae; genus Acinetobacter; species Acinetobacter sp. ANC_7655. Next base: position 64,774 of record NZ_JBWYJB010000007.1, read on the forward strand.
GATCGGCCATTGGGGAAATGCGTGTTAACTTGGCAGTATAATTTTGGGTAGTCCCTTGAATTTTATATTCAATGTTGTTTCCAATGTTGAGCGCATGTTGAGATTCGACAGGGAGTTTTGCTTGAATTTCCAATTTCTGTGGATCTACGATTTCAAATAATGTTTGACCCATTGAAACGGTTTGACCAGGTTCGACTTGACGCTTGGTAATTACGCCAGAAATGGGGCTACGAATTAATCCATCAGCATCGGCTTTCAGTGCGATATCCACATTCGCTTGCTGAGCTCGTACAGTTTCGAGTTGAGCTTTATGCTCCACTTGACTTTGTTCATATTCAACCTTAGAAATAAATCCTTGATCATAAAGTCGTTTTTTTCGAGTAACCATATTTGCAGCTTGTTGTGCCTGCGCTTCTGCAGAAGCAAGATTAGCGCGAGCTTGTGCGAGTCGGGCTGCATTATCTTGATTATTTAAACGTACCAAGACTTGTCCTTTACTCACCCTTTCACCGACTTGTACAGAGACTTGACTAGCAGTGGCAGTCACTTGCGCTTGAATTGTACTTTGATTCACAGCGCGTATGGTGCCTGTGAAAGCAAATTTCAGATTTGAGACCCCATTTTCAACTTTGACTAAGTCCTGTTGTATTAATTCAATTTTTTGAGGGGTAGATGAGGTTGGCTGTACACTTTCGTCATTTTTTTGACAAGCGGCTAAAAGACAAATCGTACACAGCGTTCCTAATACGAGATATTTCTTAAACTGACTGCTGTGTCGAGTCGCATTCGGCATGTGATAATTCCTTTCCATTCAGACAAACTCTTCTTTATTCAAGAGTTTTTAAGCGCTTGATAATATTGTCGTATTGTGACTGAGTATTTCGATAGTTTGTTTGTAAAGATTCAATATTTTTTTGGATATTACTCATATTCTGCGCATTATAAGTGATTCGATCTTGTAAGTTTTTAGGGACAGGATTCCCTTTTTTGATATAGGTCTGTTCCTGCTTTTTAAACAATATTCGATCTTGCTCCAGTTGTTGGTACTGTTGTTTTTGAAAGGTGATTTGTTTGTTGATGTTTTTCAACATATCATCACGTTTGTTCGCAGCCACTTTACTAGAACCATAAGCACGTTTTAAGCGTAGATCTTGTTCATGTTGTTTGGCTTGTTGCGTACGTACAGCACTTTGTTGCTGTTCTTTATCGGCATCATAAGGTCGATTTTTTTTAATCACTTGCATATTACGGTCAAGTGCTTCATAACCGTGACGAATATGCTCGGGTGTTACCGAGCTACTAATATTAGCTACGCCATTTTTATCATAATAACGATACCAAGACGGTTTGGTCACTGTGGTATTAGCAATTGCTTCACTGATACATAAACCAAATGTCATCATGATCACTAAGAATGTTTTATGATGAAGATGCTTTAACCCAATTCTTGATTTGTGCGAAAGATTAAACATTGGAATTGGCCCCCGTGATATCAATTCAATTTTTTAATTTTTGCTTTTAATAACAAGCATTTTATGAGGTTTTGGTAAATTTATAAATATAAACCGTTAAATAATTTACGCTTAATCTGATTCACCCTTAAATTCTATGAAGCTTTGTGACACAATCTCTCCGCGAGTACTCAACTGCATTGAAAATCAATGTAATGTTATGTTAGAAAATAATGGTTATTCTCTAAATTAAGCGTTTCATTTTTCTTTAAATCTCATCTCAGGAAGGATCATTCAATGGATGATAATCTGCAAAATATTAAAGTGATGGTCATTGATGATTCAAAAACGATTCGTCGGACCGCAGAAACTTTATTACAGCGTGAAGGATATGACGTTGTAACTGCAGTAGATGGATTTGAAGCATTATCTAAAATTGCTGAAACTCGACCTGATATTATTTTTGTAGATATTATGATGCCGCGTTTAGATGGGTATCAAACGTGCGCATTGTTAAAAAACTCACAAAATTTCCAACATATTCCAGTGGTCATGTTATCCAGTAAAGATGGTATGTTTGATCAGGCAAAAGGACGAGTTGTTGGATCTGATGAATACCTCACGAAACCATTCAGTAAAGATGAGCTTTTGAATGCGATTCGTAAACTTGTCGCTTCACGTTAAGTACTGGGAAAATAAAATATGACACGTATCTTAGTGGTAGATGACTCTCCAACAGAAATGTTTAGATTTAAAGAAATTCTGTCCAAAAATGGCTATGAAGTGCTAGAAGCAACCAATGGTGCAGATGGTGTTACCTTAGCGCAAGCAGAGCAACCAGATCTTGTACTTATGGATGTGGTGATGCCTGGTGTGAATGGATTTCAAGCAACTCGGCAAATTGCAAGAGCTGATGTAACGAAGCATATTCCAGTTGTCATTGTCAGTACCAAAGATCAGGATACGGATCGAATTTGGGGCAAAAGACAAGGCGCTGTCGACTACCTGATCAAACCTGTAGATGAATCAAGATTACTTGATGTCATTCAGCAATATTTAAATACAGGCACAGCATGATCACTCAAGATGAAAGTGATCAACAACACTGGTTAACGCAAGCCAGTAATGCTAAGTCGGCTCAAGCAAATGAGTACCGTGATGTGCAAAATCAGGACCTCTGGTCTGGTGTATGTTTTAAAGTTGAGCAGCAGCAATTTATTACCCCACTTGGTGATATTGCGGAGGTTAGCCCTTTACTGAGCATTACCTCATTACCACTTACGCCGCCGTGGTATTTAGGTTTGGCGAATTTGCGAGGTCGAGTACTGTCCGTATTAGATCTAAAGCAATTTGCTTTGAGTAAATCAACACAATTACACGCTAATGTGAAAATTTTATGTTTTAACGTGGGGCAAGACTGTGTTGGATTGCTTGTGGATGAAGTCCTTGGTGTAAAACATTATAAGAATAATACCTATAGCACCAGTTCGGATTTGATCGCAGAACCATATAGATCGTTTTGCCAAGGTTATTTTCTCGATCATTCAACACCTGTAGCTGTGCTGATGATGAGTCTGCTATATGAGCATGATCGTCTAAAGCACATGTTCACATCAAATTCAATTTAATGTGTAGTCAGCAATAGTTTTTTGGGGGAGCTGAGTGAGTTTACGGTTAAAAAAGACCAGTCGGAATGTGAATGATTCAGATTCCAACACACAGGGATGGAAAGCTTCACTTAAGTTAAAACTTGAACAGTTTTCAGAGCTGTTTGGGCAATCTGCCCAAACGAAGTCTTATTTAATCATGGCTATTATTAGCCTCGTTTGTGCTTTTCTGATTTTATTGTTTCTTATGTTTAATCTCCCACGCACGGTAGAGCAAAGTCGTGGGGTGGGGGAACTGAAATATCTCAATCAAATGATGATTATTCAGACTCAACAGTTTGAGGATAATCCTACAGATTACACATTACAGATTCTCAAAAACTCTCAGCTTATTTTTAGTTCACAACTTGAAAATGTAAAATCAGTTTATTTTTATAGTCCGGCTTTAAATGAAGTAGATCGACTATGGTTAGAGTCTCAAAGCAATATCACGGAGTCTCAGTTACAAAAAATTCAAGTAGCCCTCAATGAAATTCGCACAGGTTCTACGTGGTTACTGATTTTACTGTCACTTTTATTGTTGATTAGTTTATCGAGCTTCACCTTTGCAGTGATTAAACTTTTTATTTTGAGAAGCCAAGAAGATCGTCTGCGTTTGATGGAGCTAGTGGATAAAGATAAGAAGAATCAAACGGCGATTTATCGGCTTTTAGATGAAATTGGGGATTTAGCTGAAGGCGATTTGACCAAATATGCTGCGGTTTCTGCAGATTTTACGGGGACAATCGCGGATTCAATTAATGTAGCGATAGATCATTTGCGTGATTTGGTGATGAGAATTAATCAGGCTTCTCAACAAGTTACCCAATATATTCATCAAACTCAGCACATGAGTTCACAATTGGCGCAATCTTCAGAGCTGCAAGCTCGTGAAATCCAAAATACATCGCTCGCCATTCATGACATGGCGGACTCAATTGATCACGTTTATGAAAATGCAGCGCAATCTGCAAAAGTTGCTCAGCGCGCTGTACTTATCGCAGCGAAGGGTGGGGAAGTGGTTGAACGATCAATAGATGGAATGGATCAAATACGAGGGCAGATTCAAGAAACATCTAAAAAAATTAAAAGGCTGGGTGAATCTACTCAAGAGATTGGAAACTTTGTTGCAACCATTGAAGACATTGCAGGGCAAACGCATCTGTTGGCTTTAAATGCAGCCATTCAAGCCGCAATGGCAGGCGATGCTGGACGAGGTTTCGCTAGTGTTGCTGATGAGGTGCAGCGTTTAGCTGAACGTTCAACTGCTGCGACCAAACATATTGAGATATTGGTAAAAAATATTCAATTAGATACGCATGAGGCCGTTCGCTCTATGGAGCAAACAACTTCTGAGGTGGTTAAGGGGACTGGACTTGCTCAAGATGCAGGAGCAGCACTTGCAGATATTCAGTTGATTTCAAAACAGTTGGCTCAACTGATTGCGAATATTTCAGCATCCTCAAAAGTTCAGTCAGCTGCTGCGGGTCAAATTGCGAAAACAATGTCGCTTGTGCAAGATGTCACACGAGAAAATCATGCTTCAACCTTAGATACTGCACAATCGATAGCAGAACTCACTCAAATGGCTGATTCTTTAAGGAAATCAGTTGCAAACTTTAAATTACCTGAGTGATTGAGCCATGAAAAATAATAATCCTAATAAAATACAATTATATCTTTCAGAAGCACTCTATCGTGCATATATAGATATGCAGCTTCCTCAGGATGAATCAAATTTTGAAGATGAGGAGCTTATTACCACCTTTGCTGAAGAGCTTAAGGAATTACTTCAAGAAATATCAGAAAATCTTCAAGTCTTATCGAATGATTTAGAACAGGTAAATATTTGGCAAGCATTGCGCCGTAATTTTCATACCTTAAAGGGTTCAGGTCGAATGCTTGGATTCAACTCAGTTTCTGAGCTTGCATGGACCGTTGAGACAATACTGAATATTAGGCTTGATCAGCAACGTTCATGGAGTCAACTGGTCCTTGAGTATGTTGAGCTGATCTCTCGTATATATCGATACATCATTGTGCCTAGTTTAACAGTGAAACAAGCGATTCAATTAGATGTTAAACCTCTATTGCTTTTAGGTCGGCAATTAGAACATTCAAATATCATAGATCAATCATTGCATCCTTTGTTGGCGATCAACGCTCATCTCACACAGCTAGATCTAGATTTCAGGATTGAATGTCATTGTTTGAATGACTCAAATTCACTCTCAGCAGCAGCCACAATTGAGAATACTCAAATATGGGATAACGAGGTTCTGCAAAGTTTTTATGCTGAAGCTTCAGAACAATTGAAATCCCTGCAAGATATGTTGGATAAATCCAATCAACAATTTCAGGTGGATACGCTTGCACGTGTTGTCCATTCTCTCAGGGGGAGTTCTGCAATTGTTGGACTTGAGAAAATTGAAGTATTGAGTCAGTCATTCGAAAAAATAATACAACGTAATCCATCTCTTGATACCAACAATAAAGAATTGCAAGCGCTCACAACGCAGTATATTGATTTAATCCAGTATTACTTAGAAAGCTTGCAAACAACAGGTGACAACGTAACGAGACAACAACAGTTTCAGGCATTAGAGCATACTTTTTTAATCGCATTGAGAGACTTCTCAGAACAGATTACACAGAACGATCCAAATCTTGATCCGCAAGAGTTACTCAAGAAAATTGTAGATTTGGGTGTAGAAGATGTTTTCCTTATCGATACCTTTGTACAAGATGGTATTTCTAACCTCTTTAGCTCTACACGTACTACTGAACGTTCGAGCTTACTGAGTCAACAACTCAGTTCAATTGCTAAATTTGCCATTAAAGTTGATTTTGATCTCCTTCAAAAAATTTCAGAAATTTTGAGTTCAATTCACTTCAACATTGCAAGAGAACCGAATTCAATTGCCTACTCAAATGTCTACCGAGTTTTACAACAAGGGCATGAAAAACTCTTAGAAATATTTGATGAACTCGCTATAGGTCAATTTGCTCAAAATAATGAAGTTTCTCAGCAGCTATTAGGTGATTTAAAACAACTTAATCATGAATACTTCAGCTTTTCCAATCAATCGAATTGCATTTCCACTATAGAGCAGGAGAGCGAAGTATCTGCTCGCTCCTTAGATGAAACAATTCTGACATTACTCAATATAGATTACGCACTCAAAGATTCAGCGAAAGCAAAACAGGGCTTAGATCGCGAAGTAAGTGGTTTTTTTGTCGAGGAAGCGGAAGAAATCTTGACTCAAATCGAAGACTTGTTCAATACATGGATAGAGTATCAAGAAGATGCTACGTGTATCCAAAAAATTATGCGGCAATTGCACACGTTGAAAGGTGGTGCATACATGTTGCAAGCAGATTACTTTGCAAATCTAATCCATGAGCTTGAATCTTTATATCTTCAACTCATTTCAGAGCAACAAATTGATATAAAAAGTTTCATTATTTTGATTAAAGCCTTACAGCAGGATTTGGTACGGCGTGTCAATATCATTAAAGTTGAGTCTGTCGATTATCCGGTGGAGCAGGCATCAAGGCTTATTCAGGGTTTAATTGATCTTGGATATTTAAATCTTAAGGGTGGTGACTCGAAGCTGAACTTAGTACATTCGATGCAAAATGATATCACTCACCACATCTCTTCGGATTTTAGTATTCATTCAACTTTATCAGCGGACCTTGAAACCAATTTAAGTGATTTAGTCACTACGCATAATAATTCATCAAAGTTTGACTTTTCTTCCATTCAGCAAAACTCACATCAGAATGAACCATCTAACGCTAATGAGAGTGTTTTACCGCCTCCAATGAGTGGTAATTTGCAAAAGTTTGTTCAATCTGCCGTAGCGAACGAGACACTTTCAGTCTCTACTGCTGTAATTGAAGCAACCCTTAATTTGATTGGGGAGGATTTGATTCAACGTTCGCAAGTCGAAGTAGAATTAAAATCATATCGGTCAAATTTGGTAGAAATGGATCAAACCATTCAGCGCCTTACTTCACAATTGAGACGGATGGAAGGGGAATTAGAATCCCAAATTTTATTACAACGTAGATCATATAATTCCGCCGAGCATGGATTTGATCCCTTAGAAATGGATCAATATTCATCACTTAATCAACTCTCAAAATCAATATCAGAGTCAACATCAGACTTGTTAGATATCAGAAACTCTCTGCATGAAAAGCTTCAATCTGCAGAAAGTATATTGATTCTGCAGGCAAGAATACAAAACAACATCCAACACTCGTTGATGCGTACTCGTGTCGTACCATTCAAGACGATACAAATGCGTCTTGAACGCTTATGCAAGCAACTTTCGATGAATCTGAATAAATCTGTTCAGTTACAGATTGAACATGCAGACATCGAATTAGATCGTAGTATTCTTGAAAAGTTGATCACCTCACTTGAGCATATTCTGCGTAATGCGATTGATCACGGAATTGAGTCAGCAGAACAGCGGTTGAAATTAAATAAACCTGAACAAGCAGTCATGCAACTGACACTGGTGAATCATCACAATGAGCTGAGTATTTTGATCAAGGATGATGGTCGAGGAATTGATTCACAAGAGATTAAGCAAAAAGCTGTTGAATTTGGTTGGCTCAATACTGAACGGGAATATTCTGAAACTGAACTATTACAATTGATTTTTAGACCAGGCTTTACCACTGCTGCAAAATTAACAACGGTTTCAGGACGTGGTGTCGGTTTAGATGTCGTAAAAAGTGAAATACAGGCACTGGGTGGGCATGTTCATGTTACTTCGGAAAGAGGACAAGGAACTTGTTTTGAAATCAGAATTCCTAAATCTTCAATTATTACTGAAGCGTTGATGGTAAAAGTTGCGCATCAATTCTTTGCCTTACCGTTACATCAAATACAACGTGTTGAAATGATTGATAGACATGATTTAAATCTCGCGAAGCAACAGGGTCAGTTGTTGAGAGTGCATGAAGCAAGTTATCAATTAAACGATTTGGCTGACTTTGTATTGTTAAATCAACATATAAAAAGAAACTCACCATATTCAGAAACCCAAAAAGTTCCAGTGATTTTGGTGAATATGCACCAGTCTCAACCTGTGGCTTTATTCGTTGATGAAGTCTTAGGAACTAATTCACAAATTATTGTGAAACAGACTGGGAGGCTGATCCATCAAATTGATTATCTCAGCGGTGTAACCATTATGGGCAGTGGAGAAATTTGCCCAATTTTAAATGTAAATCGTGTGGTTCAATATCTCACTCAGCAGGATTGGTCTGTACATCTAGAGTCGAAGCTCTCAAATTTAGAGCATGACAATGAAGCACCTACGATTTTAGTGGTTGATGATTCGGTCACAGTTCGAAAAGTGACATCTAAACTACTTGAGCGTTATGGTTACCAGATTGTCACAGCTATAGATGGTATTGAAGCACTTGAACATTTACAGCATTCAACACCTGCCTTAATGTTAATTGATGTTGAAATGCCAAGAATGGATGGTTTTGAAGTGATGCAGTGGGTGAGAAATCAACCACATCTGCAGAACTTACCTGTGGTTATGATCACTTCACGAGTGGGGGATAAGCATAAACAACATGCTCTTGAGCTTGGTGTATCGGCTTATATGGGTAAACCTTTCCAAGAAGCAGTGTTGATTGAGCAGATCAATCAGCTTTTAAAACAGGATTGAAGTATTTTAAGCGAATTAAAAAAGGATGCATTCGCATCCTTTTTTATATTTCGTTGCTCTTAAATTTTAGCGTTATGCCAATAACTCAATTAAGATTTTTTCATAAATTTCAGCTAAAGGTTCCAAATGTGCGATTTCAACATGTTCATTAATTTGATGAATTGTGGCATTAAGCACTCCCAGTTCGAGTACCTGAGCTCCAGTTGGTGCGATAAAGCGGCCATCTGATGTACCACCACTGGTTGATAATTCTGTTGTCGTACCAGTCACATCCAAAATCGCTTTTTTGGCAGCATTGACGAGCTCACCAACAGGTGTAAGGAATGGTAAACCTGATAGTGTCCATTCGATATCATACTCAACGCCATGCCGATCTAAAATTTCATGTGTACGTGCTTTTAATTCATCAGCAGTGACTTCTGTAGAATAACGGAAGTTAAATAACAAGTTCATCGTGCCAGGCACAACATTGGTTGCACCTGTTCCAGCAGAAATATTCGAGATTTGGAAAGATGTTGCAGGAAAATACTCATTGCCTTGATCCCATTCTGTCTCACATAATTCAGCAATTGCTTTTGAGGCTGTATGAATTGGGTTAATTGCCAAATGTGGATAGGCCACATGCCCTTGCTTACCTTTCACTGTTAAATTGGCATTGAGAGACCCACGACGGCCATTTTTAACAATGTCACCTAAAGTATTCGTACTTGACGGTTCACCGACCAAACACCATGTCATTTTTTCTTGGCGTGCTTCTAAAGTTTCTACAACTTTCACTGTTCCATTGATAGATGGACCTTCTTCATCTGAAGTGATCAAAAAAGCAATCGAACCTTTGTGGTCTGGATGCTTGGCAACGAAACGTTCAGAGGCAATTACCATGGCTGCCAACGCCGTTTTCATATCTGCACTACCACGCCCGTATAACTTTCCATCTCTAATTTCTGGGGCGAATGGATCGGAGTTCCACGCTTCTAGATTGCCTGTAGGAACAACATCAGTATGACCCGCAAAACAAAACACAGGTGATTCAGTCCCGCGACGAGCCCATAAGTTATCAACATCTTCAAAACGCATATTTTCAATGTTAAAACCAATCTTAGATAATCGATCAGCCATAATATTTTGACAGTTATGATCGACTGGAGTCACTGAAGGTTGGCGAAGTAATTGTAAGCTTAAATCGAGTGTTGCAGATTGGGTCATGGAAAGAAATCGAATTGGTCAAAGTGGAACTATCATAAAGTATGTTGAATTTGATGCAAAATATTAATCATTCAAGGGAATCAAATTTAAATAAAAAAAGCCCTATTAAAAAATAGGGCTTTTAGCTTCAACTTCGAATTAGTTGTTACGAATTTCGTTTGAAGTTTTTTCAGCAGTATTTGTTACAGTTTCCCCAGCTTTTGAAACGTCTTGTCCAAAACCTTTGAATGTATTACAACCAGTTAATACAAATGCAACTACGAATGAAGCGGCTAATACTTTTTTCATCATTATCTCCAATGATTGTAAATTATTTTGATGCTTAATCAGAATAAAAATTAATCATTTAGAAGAATATGAGAGTTTTATTATCAGAATGTTATTAATTGTATTCGATACATTTTTTTATTACACGAACTACACGTAAGGAAGCTTTAATGCTGGTTGACGGTACATATAAAACTGATTTGTCTGTACATTGTGATAAAGCCCATTGCTCCACCAATGTGCTTCATTTGAAGTCTGACTCGCATTCGGACAAATCCATTCCTGTCTTTCCAGTCGATAAAAAGATGATCGTAATTGATGTCCCCATGTGCCTATACGACGATGTGGGCTGACCCAGTTGGGTATGGTTTGAAGTTCGGTATGATACGGAAAGTAGAGTTGACCTTTCATCACCGCCATTTTTCGATCAATTTTATAAATATTGGCTTGAGTAAATTGAAATTGCTTTTGCGTAAAATGATTGAGCTTTCTAAATAGAGTGTCGCTTCGATTTAATCCGTACCAATGTTGAAGTTGAAAGTCTTGTTCTGCTAAATAAAATTTCAGTGCAACTTCCCATTGTTCAATTTCTTGGGTGTGATGATTTAATATCACAAAGTCAATTTCACCCAAAGTATGGCGGCCGTCAATGATTTGAACACTGTGATCTAACAGCGAAAAATCAGCTTGATCGCGTTGATCATCTTGCAGCCAGAACCACATTAAATATTCAAAGCGCAAACCTAGACGCGTACTTTTAAGTTGCTGAATAAAATCAATCAGCTCTTGTGGGTTTTGATCTAGATCATGCAGTCTGGAGATATATTTTTCGTACTGAGTTTGCCAAAATTGTTCATGGTGCAATTCAAAAGGATGAACGATCGTTAATTCTTTAGGCGCAAAACGAATAATATTAGGACTTGCGACGACAAAAGCCAGTTGACGTACAATTGTATGATGAAAGTTCTGCCATGGCTCATAAAAATCAGATTGCACCGTTTCTCCAACTAGAATTCAAAATTGAAAATAAATTTACAATCAGACACTACCACAAAAGCATATATACTAGTGAGATTCAACTGAATGAGTTGCGGTATGAAAATCGTGTTTTGGCGGAGCTTGGTCATTATTTTTGTGACTCTAGGTTTTATTGGTGTGCTATTGCCAGGATTGCCAACCACAGTCTTTTTAATTCTTGCCGCATGGGCTGCTTCAAAAGGTTGGCCACAGGTTGATGATTGGCTACTCAATCATCCTAAATATGGACCAACACTGCGAAATTGGCGTGAGCATGGCACGGTTCCACGCAAAGCAAAATGGCTCGCCTCGATGATGATGTTGATCAGCGGTATTCTTATGCTTTATACCAATGCTCCTGATTTAGTAAAAATTTTTACGAATCTCACCATGCTAATTGTCGCGATTTGGTTGTGGTTAAGACCTGAATCAAAAAATATTGTTTAAATCAATGATTAAAAATAATTTAACGCTGAGTTTTGTATGAACCCAAATCTTGAAAGTTATACCCTAAGTCAGGCGGATATCCTGATTGATATGGCGAAACAAGTTCTATATGTACCACGTATGAAAAAAAGCTATTTGGTGTCTACTGGATTGAACGGTATAGGTGAACAGGAAAATTCAGGTAAAACACCAAGAGGATGGCATCGCATTGAACAAAAAATTGGCGATGACCATCCAATCAATGCTGTTTTTAAAGCACGTATTTGGACTGGGGAGATCTATGATGTGGAACTTGGTGAGCAATTTCCAGAACGTGACTGGATTCTAACTCGAATTCTTTGGTTAGCAGGTTTAGAACCTGGTTTTAATCAAGGGGAGGGTTGTGATACCTATAATCGATATATCTATATTCATGGTACGCCAGAGTCAGAACCTTTAGGTATTCCTAAATCACATGGATGTATTCGAATGCACAGTGCAGATGTCATTGAGCTATTTGATATATTGGACGAAGGCGCTTTAGTCTATATTTCAGAACAAGAGATCGAATTGGATCAAATTTAAATCAGAATCGTAAAATGTGTTGTGATAAAAACTTTGAATAAAAATAAAAACATATCTCTAATCAGGCAAATAATAGACAAAAAAGCGATTTTTCAAGAGAAATGATCTATTTTTTAATCATTCAAACTGAAAAACTGAGAAACCTGTAGAAAAGCGTTTGACAGTATCTGAGGATTCTCTATAATGCACCACACAAACGATGAAGTCGTAAAGGGCGCTTAGCTCAGTTGGTAGAGCGTCTGCCTTACAAGCAGAATGTCGGCGGTTCGATCCCGTCAGCGCCCACCAAGCCTTTACGTTAAGTTTTAGTGCAGCGGTAGTTCAGTTGGTTAGAATATCGGCCTGTCACGCCGAGGGTCGCGGGTTCGAGTCCCGTCCGCTGCGCCACTTTAAACTTAATAGATTGTTTGTACTTTAATAGAGATATTACATAAGTGCAGCGGTAGTTCAGTTGGTTAGAATATCGGCCTGTCACGCCGAGGGTCGCGGGTTCGAGTCCCGTCCGCTGCGCCATTTTATGTAATGACCTTATTAAGGGCGCTTAGCTCAGTTGGTAGAGCGTCTGCCTTACAAGCAGAATGTCGGCGGTTCGATCCCGTCAGCGCCCACCAGATTTTTTGTGATGCAGCGGTAGTTCAGTTGGTTAGAATATCGGCCTGTCACGCCGAGGGTCGCGGGTTCGAGTCCCGTCCGCTGCGCCATCCTAAAAATCAAAGCCTAATAAGGGCGCTTAGCTCAGTTGGTAGAGCGTCTGCCTTACAAGCAGAATGTCGGCGGTTCGATCCCGTCAGCGCCCACCATATTCAAGCTGAAAAGCTTATATGACCCTAATTGCGTAAGCAGTTGCCGTTGCAGCGGTAGTTCAGTTGGTTAGAATATCGGCCTGTCACGCCGAGGGTCGCGGGTTCGAGTCCCGTCCGCTGCGCCATTTTCTAGATCCCTTGTCTAGATATAATGGTTTAAATCAGCAAGATTTCTTTCTTGCATCTTAAAAATAGCGGTGCTATTTTTATTCCTCAAGGGCGCTTAGCTCAGTTGGTAGAGCGTCTGCCTTACAAGCAGAATGTCGGCGGTTCGATCCCGTCAGCGCCCACCATATTCTTTCTATAAAAAGTCTTTTAAGTTTCTATAATTTATATAAAATATGATGAATTCATGTTTATAATAGAATTATGAGAAATCCATACCAGCGTAAGCCTTCAAGTACCTCTATTGCCTCTACAGTTGTCTCTCCAAAAGAACAATACCAACAATTTATGGAAACAATTGTAGCTCAGGCTAAAGTTTATAGTTTATATAATGATGGTTGGGCATTGTGCTCCACTCCATCTGGTCAGCGTACGCTTGCTGTTTGGCAAAGTAAAGGAATGGCACAATTATTGGTTCGTGATAAGTGGGAAAAATATCATGTGGAGGAAATCCAACTGATACCATTTATTGAACAAGTTGTTCCTTATATTCGACAACATAATACTCACTTGTCACTGAACTTGATGCCAGAAGGTCAAAATGTTTTGGTATCGGGGCGACAATTTCTAATTGACCTAAAAGCTTATCTATACCAGTTATCGATCGATCAACCTGAAAAATTAAATAGAGAAGGGGTTCCTTCTCCTCGAAAAATCCGAATACATGATAAATAAAAAATTTAGTATTCTTTTAAGATCCAGCCACTAATATAAGCAAAATATTCTCTAAGCCATCCGTTATATCGTGTGGTTAAAGGAGTTTCAGCACTGACTGATGTGATTTGGGTATAACCTTGAAATCGGGCAATGGCTGCAGCACGTGGTGTATGAAAATCACTGGTGACAACTACAATATGACTATCTTGGTTTAAGTCTATTTTGTTTAGCAGCGGGACACTGTTTTTTAAATTGAGTTCGGTGCTGGTGCTTTGACTTTCTTCAAATATACGCTGTGGGTGAATACGATACTTGTCGATCAAATATGCTTTCATCACTGCAGCTTCAGTAATTTTCTGATCAAAACCTAAACCGCCAGTTACAATAATAGAACTACTGGAATATTGAGCGGCGATCGTTGCACCTTGGTCTAATCGAGCCTGAAGCGTTGGGGAGGGTTGGTTATTGATTAAACCACTACCCAAAATAATAATCGCATCAGGTGGTGTATTCATGATGGGGGAATGATTTGGTTTAGCTAAAAAATTAAAAAAAATAGCCAAGCTGATTAACCAGATGGAAAAAATTGTCCATCCCATTTTCCAAAACAAGTTAAAGTTAGAATGATTCAAACGGTAGTGTTGGATTTTCTTATTAAAAAACAGACATACAATGATCATTATGCCAATAAATGCTGGAAGTACAGTACCTAAATGAATTTTATTTTGACTGATTAAAATGATTCCATCGATTAATAGTATCAATGCTATTAACCAAGCGAAAAATTTTAAAATCCTTATATACATTCGATGTCATCACTAGTGGGAAATGAGAAAAAGTATATCGCATAAAAAAACCGAGCAGATTAAATAAAAATCGTGCTCGGTTTTGATCATAATAACCGTGTTAGTAAACGTCTCTACGGTAGCGACCAGCTTGTCTTAATTCATCTACAGTAGTTTCACCTAAGATTTCAATTAAGGCTAGATCAACATCGCTTGCCATACCATTGATACTGCCGCACACATAGATTACAGCACCTTGATGAATCCATTTAACGACTTCAGCCGCATTTTGACGCAGAATATGGTGTACATAGACTTTTTCTGGTTGGTCTCGAGAGAACGCGAGATCAATACGCTTTAACATCGCTGTATTTTGCCAAGCTTCGATTGTTTCTTTATAAAAGAAATCATGTTCGCGTTGGCGTTCACCGAAGATGAGCCAGTTGTCAGTGTAGTCCAAACGTACGCGAGCTGAAATTAAGCTCATTAGACCTGCGATTCCTGTCCCGTTACCGATACAAATAATCGGTCGATTATCATCAATTAAATGGAATGATTCATTGGTTCGAATACGAAGTTGTACCTGACTACCAACCGCAACATGATGTGTTAACCAGCCTGAGCCTAAGCCGAGTTGCTGCTGTTCATCACGTTGTTGACGTACCACCAAGCGCATCATGCCTTGAGTTGGAATACTTGCGATCGAATATTCACGAGTAGGTAAATTTTCAAGCTGCTCAACGAGTTCCTTAGCTGTAGCAAATGGCTGAATCTCACTATTTAAATTTTTATTCCACAGGCTTTCAACTAAGGTTTGACCTGTAGTTGCGAGAACTAAAGCCTCATCTAAGTTGTGCTGTTGTAAAAATGCTTGAATACGTTCAATGCTATTGCCGGGTTGAATTTCCGCAATATCTCCAGCTTGCCAGATCGCGTCGTGATCAGACTCAAGCTCTAAATTATAAGCTGGTTGACCCAAACTGTTTGGATTAAGCAGTGTACGTTTTTGAAGTTTCCATTGATCAAAGACTTTATCAATAGATAGTGTTGCTAATTCCAATTGAGCAGCTTGTGCGAGTGCATCTGTCCAATTTTGAATATCTTGGTTATTGGCATTGTCCACTTCAATCACATTAAAGAGGGGAGTTGCACCAGATGCATTGAACCAGTCATAAATACGATGACCAAAACTACAATAAGTGTCAGGATATTCACGTGAACCAAGTGCCATAACTGCGAATTGAGCATGACTTAGATTCAGTGGATGAGACATCAATTTCTTTTCAAAGCTTGCAGCTAAGTCTGGAGCTTCACCTGTACCGTAAGTACTCGCGACCACTAGAATTTGAGATGCTGTTTGTAGCTCATTAGTGGTCAGGCTTTGCACTGATTTAACAGTGACGGGTTGGCGTGCTGCTTGCAGAATTGAAGCTGTACGCCAAGCCAATTGCTCGGATACACCAGTTTGACTTGCATAAGCGATGAGCCAAGGTTTGGCATTTGGATCAACATCAACCACTGCTAAATTTTGCTTCGCTTCACGGGTCAATTGTTTTTGCTTGCGGCGTTTGAGGTAGAGCATCCAACCCGTCACAAAGAATAACGGCATAGCGAGTGCAGCTAACATCGCGAAGAACTGGTAAATAGGACCAAAGAAGCTGCCACGGTGTACAGGTAACATGCTGCTCATGATTTTTTCATTGAGCTTTTTGTCTTCGTACAATTCAACATCTTTCAATTGATTCGTATTTAAGTCGACAGTCGCTTTGTTACGAGCACGTTCATGTTGCGGAACAGGATCAACGAAACTCAGTTCTAATTCACCGTTTGCACGTTTAGGAATGGTGAAGGTTACGGAAGAAAATTGATTTTTAAACTGTTGATCAAACGTAGACCAAGATTGGTTGAGCGCAAAGTGAATCTGTTCTGTTTGGAGTGATTTACGCTCTTCACGTCCTTCACGTCCTTCACGTCCTTCACGTTGAGCATTTGGTCCAGCATTTGAACCAGGACCTCCCGCTTGCATTTGGGGTTGCGGGCGCTCAACACCAAGCACTTTAAACATGCCGTTGCGCCACCAGTCATATGACCAATATAAACCTGTGCAAGCCAACATGAGATAGAAAATGGCCACCCATGTTCCAACGACTGCGTGTAAATCCCAAATAAAGTTTCGACCTTTTAATTTGGGTTTAACTGAAAACCATTGTTTGAAACTGTGTTTTTTCGGCCAACGTAGATATAAGCCACTGAGGACAAAGAAAATAAGAATCAGTGTACATGCACCGGTAATTTGTTTTCCAACTGGTCCGACTGTCAAGTTACGATGTAGTTGTTGTACGAATGCGAAGAATTTTCGACCTTTAATTTCAGGTAGTAATTCAGCACTGTAGGGATTGATCATCATGGTCAAACCACGACGTTCGCCTTCCTTCGCAACATTGATACTTGATGAGTCAGTAGGTTGAGCAGCAATCGTAATGCTATTGATTTTAAGGTCAGGATGCTCCTGCTGGAAATGTTGATAAATTTCAGCTGGTGTTAATTTTGGGCGTTGTTCAGCAACAACTGTATAACTTTCCTGATTGATCAGCTTGATAATTTGCTGCTCATAAGAATATATTGCCCCAGTGACACCCATAAGTGCCAAAATAAGGCCTGCTGTTATTCCGAAAAACCAGTGTAACTGGAAAAATATTTTCTTGAACATAAGGGTCTGAGTGAATTGGAATTTTTGAATGGTGCGATTATAACCTAACTCAAAAAAAGTGGAATGTATTTGAAGATAATATTTATTCTCATTCTCATATAAAAAATTGTGATAAAAAAACCTCCAAAGTCGGAGGTTTTAATATAAAGCCGTATTTACAGTGATTTTGGCTCACCTACGCTTTCTTTAAGATGTTTACGGATGGTCTCGAAAGAGAAGTTTTTGCTGTTCATTCGTTTTGGCAAGATATAAGCGCCTTGCTGACCTTTAACTTTAAAGTTCACCAAAATGAAATCTGGCGTGTTATACCACTCATAGATATCTTTCCAACCAATTGAACCTACACCTTCTTGTAGTCCCATTTTTTGACGCATCACGATACCATGAGGCTGAACACCTAATTTAATTCCAGTAATTTCTTGTACTGGAAACTCATTCATTTTGCGTTTAGCGTACCATTCTAGTCCAAACTTTCGTACTAAAAAGTATGTCAGCACACAGACTAAAGCCACCCAGCAAAATACAGTAGAGTAATTTTTAATAAAAATTAGACCCAAAATTGCAAGCGCAGTAATTGCACCCATAATAGCCCAAGCTTTAGTTCCAATTTTATTTGTGCTGCGCCAGATTGCGAGTTGCGCATGGCGTTGTTCAGCTTCAGTAACCTCGTAAGGAACGGGTTGTAAAGTATAGGCGTATAAGTTTTTTGCAGTCATAGTTTCGTTAACAAAATGTGTATATCTGAGCAGAGTTTAGCATTAAATTAATACAATCAGGGAGTATATTGTACTAATTTACTGCCTTGAAAATTCAACATTTACAGTGATGCCAATGCGCTGGATTGAGTATCATGTTCATGACTTAAACTTTGTTTTAAGGTACTTAATCGTCTTAATACACCAAGCATTAAAGAAAGTTGCTGTAAAACAATCAATGATTTATGTGAATCCTGATCATCTTTATTCAAACGTTCACGAATCGCGGACTCCAAATTTGTCAGATTTAGCTCAGGGAATTCATCTCGTAAAAAAGCACCTTGGATATCATTTAACGCTTGTTGAAGTAGTTCTAATGTTGACTGATCTTGAATTTTTTCACGGTGTGCACCTAGCGCAGCAATATAGCTGATAAATGTATGATTGAGACAGAGGAACTCAAATGCTAGAGATTTTTGCGTTGGATCAAAATCAGGTTCTGTTGCTAATGTCGATATGAGTGATGCGACATCCGCATCACGATTATGTGCAGTGCGGCGGACTACGCGGTAGTTCAAACTATTATTACGTCCATGATGGTACTGTTGTACGACTTCAGTAAGATACTGACATTGAGCTTCGAGTGAACGTCTGATTGAATGGGGGAGTCGTCTGAATTTCCAATCTGGAAAAATAAAGCTTACCCCAAACCATGCCAATGCACAGCCAATTAAAGTATCTAACATTCTAGGAAATGCTGCTTGGAAACCTAAACCGTCCAAATTGAAATTAATTAAGGCTAAGATCGTAATAAAGGCAGTGGCTTGCGCATATTGCTTACTGCGTAATTCAAAAAATAGGACACCACTCACAATTAATAATAAGAGTTGACCTTCAACAGAAGGAACGAAATACAGAATTGCAAAACCAAGAGTAATGCCACCGAGTGTTCCCATGATCCTGAGTCTGAGTCGACGTTTTGTGGCGTTGAAGTTTGGTTGACTAACAAATAGGGCTGTTAACAGTACCCAATAACCGTATTCGATATTGGTGACTTGAACAAAAACATATCCGATGAAAAGTACGATGGAAACACGAATTGCATGTCGAAAGAGTACGGATTCAGGGGTTAAATTTTGTTTGATACGAGAAACGATATCTTCCCAACCTTTCAGATCGTCATCTTTAAGTTGGTTTTCTAAATGTTTAGTGCGGTCAAATTTAATATGCCGTTCAGTTTCAAGATTTCGTAATTGAGCATCGATGGCTTTTAAGTTCTGGAGTAAGGCAAAAAGAGCATTAACCCAGATAAGATCATGTTTTTGTTCATCACGGATTTTTTCTAATGACTTTCTGAGATTACTAAATGCATGTTCAAAACGTGGATTATGCTGGTAAGTTGTGCGATTTAAGATGCTTTCACTTAAATCTTTACATGCTTTTGCTTGCAGTGTAAGAATACGTTGGAAGCGAAATAAAATATCACTATGTTCAAAGGCTTTGGTTAATTGTTGATAATCAATATGTGCCGAGTCAGCTCGCTCGTGAATGTCCTGTGCAATAAAATAATATTGTAAGCTGCGACGGGTATCACTTTGACCACGATCTCCTTTTAATCGGGTAAGGAGTGTGGTTTTCATATCATTAAAGATACCTACTAATTTCCCATTTTCCAGCGACAAGCTGATCATACTTTTTTGGTAGCTATTCGCTGTCATATCCACATCAAAGAGATTGGATTTAGCAAAAAGGAAATCACCGAGTGAAGAATAGCTTTTCGAGAGTTGATCTTGAACTTGTCGAGCTGGAAAAAGCAAGAAACTAAGCGTAGACAAGATCCCATACCAAATGGCACCAATCACCAAAAGACTGGGTTGCATGTACCATTCGTCAAAAATATCAACACCTAGCATGGCATAGACAGAAATCACTAAGCAACCATATGAAATGGTAGCATAACGTCTGCCTAATGAGCCTAGTAAAATGAGACCAATACAAGAGATGATCAGGCCTGAAGCAAAAAGCACAGGATATGGGAATAACAGTTGAACAGAAGCTGCCGCAATAAAGAAACCAATATAGGTATAAATCAGATTCATGATACGTACTGAGAAGCGATCATCGATGTCGCTCAGCCCAGCAGCAACAACCCCTAATGTTAATGGAATTGTCATCAATTGCTGATCTAACAGATAGGGAATAAACGCGGTACCTGCGAAAGCGACGATCATCCGCAGGTTATACATAAATGAAGTATTATAGGTCGCTTTTTTAAGCTGAATCAGCCATTTGTTCAAACCAGAATCCTTTATGAATAGAGGATAGGGAGAGATGAATATAGGTTGAATATTCATCTAATTTAAATAGGGATTATATGCTTGAAATTAACTGTTTGTCTTTATAAAACCACCCTAACTGAATGAGCGTTTTGATCCTTAAAAAATCAGTCTTCCAAGAAAACAGCAAACTCTTCAACTGGAACTCGAGGTGTTCTGAAAGTATTCACAAGCGCATCAGGGTCGGCATAGCCTAAAGCCATCCCACAAACGAGTTCTTCGTTGGCAGGAGCATCCAGAACATCAGTGACGATTTGATGAAAATGATTCCATGCCGCTTGAGGGCATGTATCTAAACCACGTGCTTTTGCTGCTAGCATAACATTTTGAATCATCATGGAAATATCCATTTTAGAGCCAATGCCCATGGCTTTATCCACGGTAAAGAAAATGCCAACAGGTGCATCAAATAATTGATAGTTTCTAAGATGTTGTGCAGCCATCTTATCCTTTTCACCTTTTTGAATGCCCAGCAACCCATAAAGTCCCCAACCATTTTCACGACGACGATCGATATACGGGGAAATCCATGTTTCTGGATAATAAGCAAAAGTCTCGTTGTATTGTTGAGCAAGTTCAGGGTTTTGATAAAGTTGCATTTGTGCATGACAAACTTGATCAATTAAACGTTGACGACGTGCGCCTGTCACCACATAGACTTTCCAGGGTTGAGTATTTGTGCCAGAAGGTGCTCTTGATGCGACTTCTAAGATTTCTTGGATAAGTTTTGTGTCTACGGGGTGATCTAAAAAGGCACGTATAGATTGGCGGCCAGTGATCACTTCATCAACGGCTTGAGTATGTTCTGTGGACATTGCAACTCCTATTTGAATAATTTTGGATGATCCATGATGTCTCTACGACTAAGGTATAATTTTGAATATGCTTTTAAATAAAGATTTTATAAATTATACAGATATAAACTTTTTTCAATTCATCATCAGAAATTGTGATTGAGAAAATTGGTTTTGACAATAAAAAACATTTAATTATGAAACATAAGTTGCTAGATTAAGTTACAACGAATACACATTATGTTACGTATTTATTTTAATCAATTCATCAAATTTAAAAAAAAGCAGTTTAGTGCATCGTTGATTATTTTAAATTAATCAAACGTTGTGATTGGGATTCAGCAGGTTGACCAAGCATATATGCACGGATGCAAGATGAAATAATTGGAGATTTTTAATGAGTCAATCAAAACATCAAACATTTTTAAAGAAAAGTTTAGCAATCGCAGTTGCAACTTTTGCAGTTTCTACTGCACAAGCAGCGACTGAAAAAGATGAAATTCAAAAATTACGCCAAGAAGTTGAAGCGTTAAAAGCTTTAATTCAACAGCAACATCAAGTACAACAACAGCAGCAAGTACAATTGGCTGAAGTTAAAGCTCAACCAGTAGCAGCAGCGCCTACAAACTTGAAAACTAAAGCAGGTGCTGAAGTGAATCTATATGGTTTTGTACGTGGGGATGCGAACTATATCATTGAAGGTGCTGACAATGACTTTAATGCTGTAAACAGCGTTGGAACGAGTAATAATCCGTTAGTTGAAGATAAATTACGTGCAACTGCAAAAACAACACGTCTTGGTTTAGATTTCAAATCTAAAGTAGAAGGGGCAGACGTTGGTGGTAAAGTAGAAGTGGACTTTGCAGGCTCAAATGAAGCATTACGTATTCGTCATGCGTATTTAACACTAAATAATTGGTTATTCGGTCAAACTACTTCAAACTTCTTGTCAAATCATGCTCCAGAAATGATCGATTTTGGTACCAACATTGGTGGCGGAACAAACCGTTTACCGCAAGTGCGTTGGTCTCACAACTTAGCGCCAACAACTCAATTATTTATTTCAGCTGAAGAGGGTAATTCTACTGGAGATGGTATTAAATACCGTCTTCCAACTTTAACTGCAAAAGTCACGCAAGCTTATGCAGAGGGTAAAGGTAATGCTTCAGCTCGTGCCTTAATCGAAAATTATAAATCTGATACCGCTGGTGATGATAAGACTGGTTTTGGTGTAGCGATCGGTACAAATTACCAAATTAGCGAACCACTCAAAGTATCTGCTGACGTGTCTTATGTAAAAGGAAACAGCAACTATTTATATGGCTCAAATAGTGCTTATGTTGTCGATGCAAATAACAATATTGAACAAAATGAGTTTATTGCAACCCAACTTGGTGCTACATATAAGTTCTCACCTCAGTTACGCTCAACACTGGCTTATGGCGCACACTATGCTGATGACAGCACGGGATATGCTAAAGCGAACCCAAGTGCAAATGAAACTGTTCAACAAGCATGGATTAACTTTATCTATACACCTGTGAAACCTGTTGATTTAGGTGTTGAATATATCAATGGTAAGCGTGAAACTTTCGCAGGTCAAAGCTATAATGATGACCGTGTAGGCTTAATGGCGAAATACAGCTTCTAAGCATGAGTTATAAAAAACCGAGCATAGTCTCGGTTTTTTTATTCACTTGTCATTCATCAGTTAAGACTAAAGAATGTCTGAATTTTGCTGATTGAATAAACAAAAGTAATGCGAATTATAAAAAAAAGTGCATAATGTTCGGCTTAAACAGTGAGCAGTCCTGATCATCAGGAATTTCTTAATCATTTTAAGTTCACTAAAACATATTTAAGTGTTTGTTTGAGCCATAAATCAATTGTATCTAGCCAAACGTATGTCTAAGAATAGAGTGCGTTTTGAGCAACTGATTTATTTTGAAAAGTGTATGTTTTTTATTAACAAGATTGAATCCAATGAAATCGAGGAATTAATATATTGTTACTCAATTAAAAATTTATCTATTCCTTTAGATAATCAATATTGAATAAGGATATGTTTATTTTTGGATGTGAGATTCGAAATAAATCTTATTGATTAAAAAACAAGCATAATATGAATTAACAGTCATCTGTATTTGCTGAGAATTAATGATGGAATTTACTTTTAACGCTTTTTACACGTTAATTGCTGCAGTAATAGTTTTATTGCTTGGCCGTTTTCTTGTCAACAAAATCGACTTCTTAAAAAAATATAATATCCCAGAGCCTGTAGCTGGTGGTTTGGTTGCTGCCATAGTTTCGTTAATTGTTCACAATTTGTGGGGTTACAGCATTACTACGAGTAGTGAATTGCAAACCAGTTTCATGTTGGTGTTTTTTGCGTCGATTGGTTTGAGTGCAAACTTCGCCAAACTCAAAGAAGGTGGTATGGGACTGGTGATCTTCCTGATCTGTGTCGCATCATTTATTATCGTACAAAACTTTGTCGGTATGAGCCTTGCAACGTTACTTGGTATTGATCCACTTATTGGTTTAATTGCAGGTTCTATTACCTTAACGGGTGGTCATGGTACTGCTGGTGCATGGGGTGAGATTTTAGAAGTAGAGCATGGTATTCAAGGTGCTTTAGCACTGGGTATGGCAAGTGCGACATTTGGTTTGATTATTGGTGGTTTGATTGGTGGTCCATTAGCAAAATTATTGATTAATAAGCACCAGCTCTCATCACCAGTGACGAATTCGGTTGAAAAAGACACACGTGATGCGAATGCAATTGCAAATCCGAATGATCAAGGCGAGTTTGTGCCTTTTGAAAACCGTAATCAAGTTCGTTTAATCACTGCGGATAATGCGATTACCACATTAGGTTTATTTGCTGCGTGTTTGGCATTTGCTGAATTTATGACAGGTTATAGTAAAGGCACTTGGTTTGAGCTTCCAACTTTCGTTTGGGCATTAGGTGGTGGTGTTATCCTGCGTAACATCCTCGAAGGTCTCATGAAAGTGGAAATCTTCGATCGTGCAATTGATGTATTTGGTAATGCCTCGTTATCGTTATACCTAGCAATGGCACTTCTTTCACTTAAGTTGTGGCAATTGGCTGATCTTGCAGGCCCATTGGTTGTGATCTTAACAGCTCAAACCTTAACTATGGCATTGTACGCAGCATTTGTCACTTTCCGTGTGATGGGTAAAAACTACGATGCAGCAGTTCTTGCAGCAGGTCACTGTGGTTTCGGTATGGGAGCAACACCAACAGCAGTTGCAAACATGCAGGCGATTACAAATATGTATGGTCCTTCACATAAAGCATTCTTAATAGTACCTTTATGTGGCGCCTTCTTTGTTGACTTAATCAACGCAACAGTGATTCAGATGATTCTAAAATTCTTTGCTTAATCTGAAGATTTTTTAAGAAAGTGTCATTTACAAAAAGCCCCTCATCTGGGGCTTTTTGTCATAAAAAATTCATACAGACGACCTGTCAATGATATGCTTTCATTCAGTTTAGATTTTTAATTTCTGATGCAATGAAGAAGTTTGTACTCCTGATTTCCCTCTTATCTTTGATTTGCTTACAAGGCTGTCAACAGGTTGTAACCAAAGCTCAGCTTTCAAAATCAGTGTCTACTCCTTTGGTGGATGCTTCATCTCATATCATTAAAAATAAGCATAAGAAAACTGATGCTCCGAGTATTGCATTGGTGCTCGGGAGTGGGGGAGCGCGAGGTTATGCACACATTGGTGTCATTGAAGTTTTAGAGCAACGTGGAATCAAGCCTGATTTTATTGTTGGTACCAGCGCAGGGAGTATAGTCGGGTCAATATATGCCAGTGGAAAATCAGCAAAATCGTTACGTGAAGTTGCATTAAATATGCAAGTCAATGATGTACGTGATTTTAACATTGGTATTCAAGGCTTTTTTGATGGCGCTAAGGTTGAGAACTATGTCAATAAACAAGTGGACTTTATGCCCTTAGAACAGCTTCCTATTCCAATGTATGTGGTGGCAACAGAGTTAAAAAATGGAAATTTAACAGTATTTAACTATGGTAATACTGGGCAAGCAGTGAGAGCTTCTATCTCTATTCCAAGCATGTTTATTCCCGTAAAAATTGCTGATAAGGATTATGTTGATGGCGGTTTAGTGAGCCCTGTACCAGTCAATGTGGCGAGAGAATTAGGGGCAGATATTGTCATTGCTGTTGATATTTTGGCCCAGCCAGAGCACACGGAAACCTCGAATGTGTGGGGGATGTTTAATCAAAATATAAATATTATGCAAAATAAGATCGCGTATAACGAGCTAAAAAATGCAGATATTGTGATACAGCCAGATCTAAGAGAAAAAGCACATATCTTTGATGTTAAGGGTCGTGAAAATACGATTCAAGCAGGTATGACTGCAGCATTGAACAAAGTTAGTTTATTAGATCAGATACGTCATCGGATGATAGGACAATATGATGCTCATCAGTATCCTGCCCATGATGATAGTAAAAGAGCTGTTTGTTTAAATTGCTAAATTGAATCAGATCTTAATTGTCTCATAAAATATATATAAAAAATAAGTAAAATCATTGTTATAAATTGAATGATTGTTATATTGGGGTCATAAAAATGAGGGTTAGTACTTTATCTAACCCTTAAAAAGATGAAATATAAATTAAGGTGTAGTGTGTCAGTTTTTCAAGTTGGTCAAATTGTTTATTTAGCGTCAAATTCAGATATTACATTCGAAATAATACGAATTAACTATGATGAAACCTATGAAATCCAAGTCAAGAATCAAGCATCGTTAAAGTTAAAATACGATAATATTTCTGCTGAGATGCTTCGTTTAGTCAAAGATGAATAAATTTTAGGCAAATTTATCATAGTTTCTGAGAGTGAATGATTTCCTCTGATACTTTTAAGCTATCAAGTCTTGAAATTATTGGAGTTTGTTTCTGATTTAAACATTTTATAATCAAGAAAAAAGTTATAATAGTGTATTAAATCTCCTGTCATGATTGAGTTCTAATATTTATGTCCGAATTTAACCAAGCGTTACCGCTTGCAGATGATCAGTCTGAATTAACGATGTCTGTATTAATGACGCCGGATATGGCGAATTTCTCAGGTAATGTACATGGTGGAACAATTTTAAAGCTGCTTGACCAAGTTGCTTATGCGTGTGCAAGTCGATATTCAGGTTCTTATGTGGTAACTTTATCTGTTGATAAAGTGAACTTTAAAGAACCAATCCACGTGGGTGAGTTGGTGACTTTTTTAGCCAGTGTGAATCATGTGGGGCGTACCTCAATGGAAATTGGGATCCGCGTTGAAGCACAAAATATTCAAAAACGTACGGTACGACATACCAATAGTTGTTATTTCACAATGGTCGCTGTGGATGAACATGGGAAACCAAAACAAATTCCACCGCTAAACCTAGATAATGACTGGAAACGCTGTCGTTTTGAAGCTGCTGAGCATCGTAAAATTGCTCGTTTGAATGAAAATCATCATCCTTCTTGCAGCATATATAAGAAATCGGTTTAAGAAAAAAGACTTCACATGGTGAAGTCTTTTTTTATGGATTTTGTAGCTTGGCGAGGGTATGTCCATCGACAATCATGTACCAATTCCCTTGTGCATCCTTGTAGGGTTGACGAGTGACAATAAATTTCGTGTTGATAGGACCTAAACCTGTTTCAAATCCAGTATCTGAAAACTGTTTAATTGGAGCTGAAACGGCGGTTTTTTTACTGAGCTGATTGTTACTATATTCTATACGACCATTAGCAGTAATATTCAATTGAACACGACTGTCCGCGCTAATCCAATGTCCTACATAATCCAGTTTATCCTCTGGTAAAGGTTTGGAACATGCAACCAGCCATAGGCTGAGTATAGCTATCCCAAGAAATTTCTTCATTTTCATGTCACGTGCTTAGAATTGAATTGGCTTTTTGGTTGAAATATGTGATTTATTTGTCACTTATATCGTTTTATAATAATTATGTATATGTGTTTATCGTAATTTATAGAGAATTATTCAAAAAAAACAGGCATAAAAAAGTAGAGCTGTAGCAAAGCTCTACTTTTAATCAGATCAAGCCATCGGGGGAAGACTTGGTCTAAAATTCAGTCAATTTATTTTTGATTAATTACTGAGCAGGTTGAGCTACAGGAGCTTCAGTACCTTCTTCAGCTGCAACCTCTGTACCCGGTTGAGCAGCTGTTGGTTGACCAGCAGCAGTAGTTTCAGCATTCACTGGTTGTTCTTGAGAAGAAATCAACACTTCCTGTTTTTTTTCATCTTTTGCTTCTGTTGCAGCAAATGTTGAGAAAGCTGTGAAGGCAAGTGTAGTTGCTAATAAAGTTTTAACTAAATTCATGAGTGGCATCCTTATTCAATAAAATAAATTAGAATTTAATCTCATAAGCTTTCCGAGGAGAGAAGCGAATATGAAATTAAATCTAGATCATCGCGTAAAATGTTAAAAGCTGAATCGCATCTAATACGGTTAGCGAGTCAACGAAATTCATCCTAAGTCCAGAAGCTCAATTGGGCAATCAATGCAACAAAGTGAAACACGATAGTTAACGCACGACTAACAAACCAAGGTGTAATGTAGTTTTTTTGTCTCAATGAGAGTCAATATGCCTCATAAAGTTGTCAAAAAATATGTCATGGTGAAGAAAAAAACAGCAATTTTTTTACTTAGTTTTACATTTGAAAAGGTTCGATTAGAAAATCAAAATTGAAGTTTTGAATTAAATTCAGAGTAATGATCTGTGAAATAGATTTACATATTTTTAATTTTGATTCAACAGTTCACTTATCCTATTTAATTCCAATCATTTAGTCTTTTGAATTCATGCATTCATATAAATTATGAGGAAAATTATCCTAGACTTGTTTTTTAGATAAATTCCGACAAGAATCCGTACACCTCTTCAAATTCAGAGATCCATTTTGAAAGTACTTGCAACTCAGTCAGTGCCGACACATATCATTACAGGTTTTTTAGGTGCAGGGAAAACCACGCTTTTACAACAACTTCTCAAATTTAAACCTAAAAATGAGCGATGGGCTGTATTGATGAATGAGTTTGGTCAAATTGGCGTTGATCAACAGTTATTGCCAAATAATGATGGCTATGAAATCAAAGAGCTATTGGGTGGATGTCTGTGTTGTACAAGTCAATTGCCAATGCAAATTGCATTGTCTCGGTTATTACAAGAATCTCACCCAGATCGGCTATTTATAGAGCCGACAGGGTTGGGTCATCCTGCACAGTTGGTTGAACAACTGACTGAACCACATTGGCAACATCTAGTTGCGATGCGTTCTGTAGTGACCGTGATTGATGGATCTCGTTTACATGACTCTGATTGGATGAGGCAGAGTTTATATCAAGATCAGTTAAAAGCGGCTCAAGTTGTGGTTGTGTCTCATGCTTCGGACATGAATGACTTGGATCGAAAAGAATTGGCTGATTTAAAACAACAATATTTAGCTTATATTCCACATTGGCTTGAAGCTGATCAAGGCAATATTCGCTTAGAACAAATTGATTATCCTTATGTGGGAATTCAGCGTTCAATGCAACCCTTATTCAAGGTTCAGCGACAGTTCAAAGTTGATGAGGAAATGCCAGCTGTAAAGCAACTTCCATATCATTACGTCGAACAGGCTCAAGGGTATATTGTGGCAGGATGGAAGCTTCCAAAACGTTGGCAGTTTGATTTTTATGAATTATTAGACATCCTTTGTGAGCTAAAACACTGGGTACGTATTAAAGGCATCTTCAATACCAACCAAGGTTGGATGACATTCAATTTTAATCCTGATCAATTCAATTACAAATCAGGCGAAGAGAATATTGATAATAGGATTGAAGTGATAACCCAGCAGAATCAAGATTGGGAGCATTTAGAGCAATCAATTCTTAAGGCGCGAATCGATGATCAATAAAATCGTTAGATCATTCAACTCAGAATACAGACGGATTGAAAAGCATTTTCTCAATGTACGCTGAATCGGGTATGCTTAGCAACAAATTTGAGGATACCCCTTATGGCGTTAAAAGCGACGATTTATAAAGCAGATTTAAACATAGCCAATATGGATGTTCATCAATATGGCGACTATCAGTTAACGATGGCTCTACATCCGTCGGAAACGATTGAACGTTTGATGGTTCGAGTATTGGCATATGCTCGTTTTGCAGATGAGCATTTAGAATTTACTAAAGATTTATTTGAAACTGATGAGCCAGCACTTTGGCAGAGAGATTTAACAGGTCAGTTAGAAAAATGGATTGAAGTGGGTAGTCCAGACGAAGATAAAGTAAAAAAAGCGAGTGCGCGTTGTAAGGAAGTTGCGGTGGTCACTTATGGATCATCAGTGGATGAATGGTATAAGCGCAACAGTAAATTGAAAACATTGAAAAATGTGCAAATCTGGCAACTCAGTGAAAAAACAACGGCACAAATCCAAGCATTGTGCGAACGTACAATGCAACTGCAATTGAATGTGATGGATGGTGAGTGGACATTGATTTCAGATCAAGGTCAAGCTGAGATTGAGTGGACTCAATTACAGTAAGCCACTAAGATTTTAAAGATTAAATTTGGAGTAAGCACATGACGGCTGAATTAGAAATTATTGACTTGGTGGTAGGTGAAGGTAAAGAGGCTGTAAAAGGTGCTTTAATTACCACTCATTATACTGGTTGGTTGGAAGATGGTACGAAGTTTGATTCATCATTAGACCGTGGTAATTACTTTGAGACTGTGATTGGTACAGGTCGTGTCATTAAAGGCTGGGATCAAGGTATTATTGGAATGAAAGTGGGGGGTAAGCGTAAACTAATTGTGCCTGCACATTTGGCTTATGGTGAGCGTAAAATGGGGAATATTATCCCAGCCAATTCTAATCTAATCTTTGAAATTGAATTGTACGATGTGAAAACTCGCGATTAATTAAAGTCGATGAAAAGCCCTGCATTGCGGGGCTTTTTTATGTTACAACAATGCTGAGCGTGCAATAGATATAACAAAAAATTTCTAAAAAACGCACCGACTCAGCAGAATTAGGATTACTATTCAGAAAATTCATTCAAACAAAATTAGGGATATAAGCGCTGAATGTTTAAGTCATTTTTTCCGAACCCAAAGTGGTTTTTTCTCTCTGTCGTCTTGTGGTTTTTTATTAATCTCGCTTTATGGTTTTTTGCGGATGGAAAACAATGGGGCGAATATTTAGGTTTTCCTCAAGGTTATGCAGAAGCTGAACTTGCGATTAATATCAGTCGTTTTTGGTCACCACAATTTTTGTGGTTCTATCTATGGTTCTTGGTGGCGACCGCCTTATTTGCACTGTTTTGGAAAATAAAATCAGACAATCCGTGGCAGCGTTGGTCAGTATGGGGATCTGCATTTATCCTTTTTAATATTTGGTTAACAGTACAAGTCAGCGTTGCTGTGAATGCATGGTATGTACCATTTTGGGATTCTATTCAACAGATTTTAAATTCTGGTGGTGGTGAGGTGGATAAACTCTATGCGGAATCATGGACCTTTATCAGCTTGGCCAGTATTTCAGTGACATCAGGCGTCATCAGTGCTTTCTTTACCAGTCACTATATTTTTAGATGGCGTACAGCAATGAACGAATACTATGTTCAGCATTGGGAGAAATTGCGTCATATCGAAGGTGCTTCGCAACGTGTACAGGAAGACACCATGCGTTTTGCAACGATCGTTGAGGATTTAGGGGTTGAGTTAGTACGTGCAGTACTGATGTTAATTGCCTTTCTTCCTTTATTATTTGCATTGTCTGCGAAAGTGCCTGTTTTACCATTTATTGGTGAGTTGCAATATTCTTTAGTATGGGCAGCGATTGGATGGGCGGTATTTGGAACTGTCTTATTAATGGTGGTGGGTATGAAACTGCCAGGATTAGAATTTAATAATCAAAAAGTAGAAGCGGCATATCGTAAAGAGTTGGTATACGGCGAAGACCATGAAAATCGTGCGCAACCTGCAACTTTAAAACAACTTTTTAAGAATATTCGTGCTAACTATTTTAAATTGTATTTCCATTATGCCTATTTCAACTTGTTTGCACGTTGGTATGGACAACTGGATAATCTGTATATGTTATTTGTGTTGTTCCCCGCGATTGCAGCAGGCCTGTTGACACTGGGATTGATCCAACAAATTATGGGTGTATTCAATCGTGTTCGTGAGTCATTCCAATATTTGGTGAGTTCGTGGAAAACGATTATTGAGCTACTTTCTATCCGTAAACGTCTAAAAGCATTTGAATCTATTTTGGATAAGTAGTGTCCATCATGGATTTAAATTATTAAAAAAGGCTCGTATATACGAGCCTTTTTATGTCTGAGTGGGAACTTAGAGCGTGCTGAAAATATTTTTTAGAATCTTACAAAACCACTTACGTGCGTCTAAGTCATCCTTATGGTTATACCAGTTAACACTGACATTGAATGAGCTAACTTCAAAAGGGAGTTCAAAAATTTGAATATCCGTATGCTGTTGATAAACCTTCGCGGCTCTCGAAGGCAGAGTAACCAGAAGTTCTGAGTGTTTTACCACGTTCTGCAAAACACTGAAGTGGGGGACTTCAAGCATGATCTGACGAGAATGACCAAGTTCTTTTAAACGCTGATCAATTTCAATATGACCAGTACTCGATTTGATCGCAACATGTTTTTCCGATAAATACGCGTCCATGCTGAGCTTTTGCTGTATGCGCGGATGCTCTTTTTTAGCGATACAGACATAACGTTCCTCAAACAAATTTCGAGATTCAATTTTGGGCATAATGGTGTGACTGCTATTAAAAACAGCCACATCCAAAAAGCCTTCAACCAGCCATTCCTCTACTTTTTCTGAGTGAATTTCCTCAATTTCGAGTTTGATATTGGGAGCATGTTGTTCTAAATATTCAATCAGCGAGGGAAGTAAACAAATTTCTCCTAAATCAGAAATGCCTAAACGAAATACTTTTGAAGAGGTTAGCGGGTCGAAATGCTTGGCAGAATCAATTGCCATATCAATTTTAACAATTGCTTCGTAGAAACTTGGATAAAGACTTTGTGCAAGCTTTGTGGGTTTAACACCAAACTTGTCACGTACAAAAAGCTGATCATTCAGCATTTTCCGCAGTCGATTTAAATTATAGGTGACGGAAGGTTGACTGAGATTCAAACGTTCTGCGGCGTGACTGATATTTTGAGTTTGATAAATAATAATAAAAACTTTAATCAGACTTAAATCGATCAACTTTACATTCCTTGTAAATATTTAGAGACAGTCGCTATATCGAATAACCACTGTAACAAAAAAAAGAGAGAGTTAACTCTCTCTTTTATTTTTAATGACTTAGATGTTATTGATGAATCATTTACTCATAAGCCACGTTTTTAACGCCGTTTGCTGCGCCTGCAATTTTTTTATTGCGCAGATGGATCGCAGTCACACTGATCACTGCAATCATACAAGGGATAGATAAGGCAATGAAATTATATTGAACTGGCAAATTAAGGCTGAGTAACCATCCACATAAGATCGGACCCAAGATCGCGCCTAAACGACCTACGCCAAGTGCCATACCTAGACCTGTCGCACGTATGTTAGATGAATAATATTGTGACATATAAGCCAACAATAAAATTTGTCCGCCAATCGATGCTGCACCTGCGACTGCTACACAGAAGTAAAGCACCATGGTAGGTAAGTTATAGCTTAATAAGAATAGGGAAATTGCGCCGCTCACAAACAAGGTGCAAAGAACTTTAGGTAAACTGAATTTATCAGCAAAAAAACCACCAAAGATTGCACCCAGCATACCACCAATATTGAGCGCAAATAGGAACACTAAACTGGTTGAGAGGTTGTAGCCAGCTTCCATCATCAGTTTAGGTAACCAGTTACCAAGTGCATATACCAATACCAATGCCATAAAGACACTTGCCCAGAATAGAACAGTAGTTACACCACGACTTTCAGTAAATAAGTCTTTCACTGGTGATTTAGACGATTCTTGGTTTTCTTGATGCAGACTAATGCGCATATCAGCAGGAATTCTTAGATTTGTGTCAATTTGTTCTAAGATATGAGCAGCTTCTTTATGCTTGTTTTGACG
The DNA here is from genome assembly GCF_056784015.1 of Acinetobacter sp. ANC_7655. Classification (NCBI taxonomy): domain Bacteria; kingdom Pseudomonadati; phylum Pseudomonadota; class Gammaproteobacteria; order Moraxellales; family Moraxellaceae; genus Acinetobacter; species Acinetobacter sp. ANC_7655. The sequence continues at coordinate 98,195 of NZ_JBWYJB010000007.1, forward strand.
AACCAAATAATCGATGGATTCAGGCAATAACTTCCAAATGATTGGCAATAGAATGAGTGGAATACCTGCAATCATAAACATGATTTTCCAGCCAAATTGCGGTACTAGCCACATGCCTAAAATGGCAGAACACATTCCGCCTACAGCGTAACCACTAAACATCAATGACACTAAGGTGGAGCGTAAACGCTTAGGCGCATACTCTGTCATTAGTGTAATAACGTTCGGCATCACGCCACCAAGACCTAAGCCAGCAATAAAGCGATAGATCCCGAACTCTTGAGGATTGCTCGCTAGTCCACACATCACGGTAAAACCACTAAAAATGACAATACAAACTGCAATCAGTTTTTTACGGCTAAAGCCATATTTTTCAAGTTTGTCACTCATACTGCCAAAAATGATGGCTCCAAACATCATGCCAAAGAGGGCAAGACTTCCTAAGAAGCCCGCCGTCATTGGATCGATTGCCCATTCTTGCATGAGTTTAGGCAATGCCACACCGTAGATGACTAAGTCATAGCCATCAAAAATAATAATCAATGCGCTGAGTAAGATGACTCGCCAGTGAATGGCTTTGAGTTTGGCATGATCAATAATTTCATTTGCATTTAACGTATTCATGGAGACCTCCCTGGTCAATGAATCGGTTGATAACAGTCCTGTTAATGTTTTTGCTTATTTATATGGCTTCAGCCACGAGATGTTTCTCTATTGCTTGGCCTAAGCGATGTTGTGCGAGTACAACGTCTTTTTCTAAATCGTGTTGCCATAACCAATCAAAACGGTGTGCCAAATGTTGACCTACACTGTCAAAGTCTGGATACAGGGGTGAATATAATTCGTAAATCTCACCAGATTCTCGTGATGTGTTTTGTACACGGATGGCACGCTCTTTGCGCAGTTGCTCATAGACATGAGAGAGTTGTGCAAGGTCTTCAGTGCAGATTTGCGCTGAGTGATGTTCCAGATGTTTGAATAATGCAGAAAGAATTAAAGCATCTTCAAGACCTTGACCAGCACCAGCTCCTTGGTGTGGCAACATCGCATGTGCTGCATCACCAATCAAAATTACATTGTGTTCGCTGTTTTGATAGGTCTTAAGTGGCTCAATCTCATGAAGGGCCCAGATGGTAGGTTTTTCAATTAAGTTCAGTAATGCGCGACAGCTCTCACTCCAATCCGCAAAATCAGCCAGCATTTCAGTTTTGGTTGTTGGTCGTGTCCAAGGGGTCCCTTCTGGCAGAGTTGTATTCTTGCGATCTGACTTAAAGGCAACAATATTGATTTCTTCACCTTTACGAATAGGGAAAGTTAAGATGTGTTTGTCTTTCCCCAATAACATTTGTGGGACATCTGCAAGTTCAGGATCGTGTCCAAGTTCTGCAATGACCTGTTTAAAATCTAAATACTTGATAATGCCGCGATAAGCCCATGTTCCTGAAAACTGAGGATCGACTTTTGGAAGTTGATTCGATGCCAATACATGATCACGCACAACAGAATGGATACCATCACAACCAATCACGTAATCAGCTTCAACCACTTCACCATCTTGGAAAGTTAAACGAACACCAGCGCTTGAAGCTTCAACAGATTGTACACGTTTATTGAAATGTGCATTTTGTGAAGGAACGAATGGAATAAGTGCATCAAGAAAATCAGCACGATGCACAGAAGATTGACCGACTTGAGGTGCGATCGAAGCCGATAGGTATTCATCGGTATAGCCATTACGCCATTGGAACCAGATATCTTGATAAGGCGCAGCAACTGTATCCGCAATGGCGTGATATTCTTCACCCAAGCCTAGAAGCTCAATTGCTTTAACAGCATTGGCACCAAATGAAATGCCTGCGCCAATTTCTGAAAATCGTGCTGCTGACTCATATAAATGCACATCAAATTTTTTATTTTTTACCAGGTTGGTCATTAAAGCTAATCCAGCAATACCACCACCAATGAGCGCAATCTTAATTCTTCTTTCCATGATTCAATTCCGAGTTGTTTGCCCTGAATAAGATCATTACTGATTTTTAACTACTTATCCAATTTATATATTTTGGTGAAAACTATTTAAAAAATTGATAGTTTGAATTTGACGTCTATTCCTACTGGTTTTGAAGCTTTATTGTCAATTTATGATCATTGATGTGCGTGATTTAGCAAATTTACTACCTAAATTTTCATGTGCTTACTTGTTTTACAGTGTATCTGTAGGGAAATGCGTTCAGGATGTGATACAACAAAAACATAATGACAACGATGAAAATTGAGTTTAAGTGATGACATTAAAAATGAATAAAACTGCTTTACGTACACTGTGTGCATCGGCTTTGATCATGGGCGTATCGACATTTTCGAATGCGGGACCAGCTGTAGATCAATTGAGTGATTGTGTGGTCAAGTCGACGACTGCTGCTGATAAAACGACAGTATTACAGTGGACATATTCAGCACTGTCTACTCATCCTGATTTAAAAGGCTTTAGTAATGTCAGTGCTGAGCAACGTACTGCATTGGATCAAAAGTTAGCGCAAGTCTTGCAACGTGTGATCGTAGAGCAATGTTCAACACAGACCAAAGCGGTGATTCAAGCTGAGGGTATTCAAGCTGTTGGTGAAAGTTTCCAAGCATTGGGTCGTAGTGCAGGCGAAGAAATCATTAAAAACCCTGAAGTGAATAATCAGCTGAAAGGGGTGGTGCGTTATATTGATTTAAATAAATTGGTGACAACATTCCTTACCCCTGATATTTGGAACAAGCTTGGGATCACTCGTTAATCTCGAATTTCAATCAATCGTAAGAATATACATAATTTAGCGATTGATGAATGTAGAGTGGCGTTACTCAACATCATAATTCAAACTAGAAAAAAGGCAGGATGATATCCTGCCTTTTCACATTGTACGCATAGAAATTATTTGAATAGCAGCACACTTTTACCTTGCGTATGACCCTCTAAAATGTCTCGATAGGCTTGCTGTGCTTCTGTAAAAGGATATTCACGACTGACTGTCCAATTGAAGGTATTATTTGCAACGCCTTCGACCACGTGTTTTAAATTGGAAACATTACGTTTAACCCAGACCGCTTGAATTTTAGCGGATGACAGTTTTCGTCCTGCAATCGTGCCCATAAATCCGCCATTTTTCACTGTTGCCAATGAGGCTTGAGTGGCATCCTCGTTACCTGCCATATCAATCGAAGCATCAAATTGATCTGGATGGGCTTGTTTCAGACGCTCAATCAATCCTTCGCCGTACACGACAGGAATCGCCCCTAAACTGCGGATATAGTCTTGGTTTTTTGCTGATGCCGTTGCTACGACGGTAATGCCACGACTCACTGCCAATTGAATGGTGATTGAACCCACACCGCCTGATCCTCCGTGTACCAATAAGCTTTGCATTGGACCAATTTCATCTAAAATAGTCATCGCAGTTTGAGCTGCTCCTGCAATCGAACCTGCAATCGACCATTCTAGATTTTTAGGTTTTGCGACTAAATTGGCGAGGGGAACATCTATCACGGTTGCATGGGTAAATGCTCCACCAGAACCCAAAACTTCGTCACCGACTTTCCATGCACTGTTTTCAGGTACTTCTACGATTACTCCAGCAAATTCAGTTCCAAAGGTTTGTGGAAGTTGTGCATGTTTGAATTCGCCTGTCATGCGACGTGCATCAATGGGGTTAATCCCTGCGGCTTTGACTTGGATGCGTGCCATGTCAGGGTTTAATGGTGGGAGGGTGTAGTCTGTAAATTCGAGGACTTCGGGTTGTCCGTAGCTTTGTGCAAGAAGAATTGTACTGTTCATTTTTATTTGCCTAATTTGCAATGTATGGATTGATTATAGAGAGCAAAAGTAAGGGGATTGAAGAGCTAAAAATAGGACAGTGTTTTCTGATGTTTAGATTTTTTATTTTAAAAGATGCCTCTCCCTAGCCCTCTCCTGAGCGAGTTTTAAAGCAGTGCTTTAAAACTCGCTCAGGAGAGGGGATATTCATTACAAAATCGATAATGGTATTTACTTAGTAATGAAAGCTCCTTTTCCTTTTGGGATGAGCGACAATGTTGCGCAAGGGGGAAGAGGGTGATCAGATACCACGCATAAAGAAAGACTGTGAAAGTTGAATATGTCCTAAGTCTTTGAGTTTGGCGATGGAGCTTACTTTTTTGATGGTCATAATAAATTAACCATCTCAAATAATATTATTTTGTTTGGCTTTAACTAAATAATCGAGTTTTAAATTTCCTTCAGCAGATTTCAAAGTCCATTCTTTAGCAAATTTAAACTTTATCATTGATCTAACAGTGTTAGCGATAGTTAGTATAGGAAACGTGGTTGATGCTATGTCAACAACACTGGTTTTAATCATATCGGATAAAACTGTTTCATTAAATTCTAAGCTAACAGAATGATCAACACGTGAGGTTAAACGAAAACGCTCAAGCAGTGTGCGGTCTAAACTATGTATAGCTACTTTTAAATTATGAAATTCTTTTTTTCTTCTTAGGTCTTGGTCTTCACTCTTTAATATTTTTTCATAAATTTCATCTAAAGATTCATGTAATGCTATTAGTTCAGCCTTACGTTGCCTTTTGAAGTCTAATAAATCGTGAATTGCCACATTGTTTCTAGGTACAGGTAAAAGATTCTTTAATTCAGCTTTTAGTACGTCTTTATTTTTATACTGAAGTGGGTCATTGTCTTTGGCATTAAGCATGTGTACCAAAGTCCAATCATTGACTTGATCTTGTAGTTTTTTGTTTGCCACATAAGTATGTGATTGTTGAAGAATTGATGCTCCTGCACCTGAGTGAAATGGAGAGCGGACTAATTCTAAAATTCCTGCTTCGATATAATCTTGTTCATAAGGCAAGGCTAATTTAATAGCGCGTTGCTCAGGAACAGCTATTTTGTCCCAATATAGTGAAAAATATTGTAATTCTTGAGAGTTATATGACCTTTCAATAAATATATTATTATTTTCAACATCACACTTGATTAACGCAGGGGGGATGATAATACCTCTTTCCATATAATCATTTCTCTCTTTTAATTTTTTTATTATAAATTAGAATTTTAAAAAAAAACCCGCTCTAAAGCGGGTTTTATTAAAAAAAGATCAGATCAACCAATCAATTTCTTCATCAATTCATTCACTTGAGCAGGGTTAGCTTTACCTTTCGCTGCTTTCATTACTTGACCCACAAGACCGTTAAAGGCTTTCTCTTTACCAGATTTATACTCTTCAACCATCTTCTCGTTCGCAGCAAGTACGTCTTTAATAATCGCTTCAATTGCGCCTGTATCAGTTTCCTGTTTCAAGCCTTTTTCAGCAATGATCTCATCCGCAGTTTTGGCTTCTTCCCACATAAAGCCGAACACTTGTTTCGCAATCTTACCGTTAATGGTGTTATCCACAATACGCGCAATCATGCCACCCAATTTCTCTGCTGATACAGGAGAGTCTGCCAACTCTAAGCCCGCTTTGTTTAAAGCACCTGAGAATTCACCCATCACCCAGTTTGCAGCAATCTTACCTTGTGCAGCACCGCCCGCAGCCTTAACAACTTCTTCATAAAACTCTGACATTTCACGAGTCAATGTTAAAACGTGCGCATCGTATTCAGTCACACCAAAGTCCGCTACAAAACGCGCACGACGTGCAGCAGGAAGCTCAGGCATAGTCGCTTTAATCGCTTCGATTTGCTCATCTGCAATGATCACAGGCAACAAGTCTGGATCTGGGAAGTAGCGGTAATCGTTCGCTTCTTCTTTCGAACGCATAGAACGCGTTTCCATCTTCACAGGGTCGAACAAACGCGTTTCTTGGTCGATGGTGCCATCCCATTCCAAGATTTCCATTTGACGTTCAATTTCAACATTGATCGCTTGTTCAATGAAACGGAATGAGTTGAGGTTTTTAAGCTCACAACGTGTACCAAACGGCTGACCCGGACGACGTAAAGACACGTTACAGTCGGCACGGAACGAACCTTCTGCCATGTTACCGTCAGAAATACCTAACCAACGTACTAACGTGTGAATCGCTTTAATATAAGCAACAGCTTCTTCAACCGAACGCATATCTGGTTCAGATACGATTTCAAGCAAGGGCGTACCAGCACGGTTTAAGTCGATACCTGACATCCCTTCAAATTGGTCATGGATCGATTTACCTGCATCTTCCTCAAGGTGCGCACGGGTTACGCCAATGCGTTTAACTGTGCCATCTTCAAGTTGGATGTCGATATGACCCAACCCCACAATTGGGTTGTCCATTTGGCTGATTTGGTAGCCTTTTGGAGAGTCAGGGTAGAAATAGTTTTTACGTGCAAATACAGACGCTTGGTCGATGTAAGCATCGATACCCAAACCAAAGCGAATAGCAAGATCAACCACTTCTTTATTTAATACAGGCAGTACGCCCGGCATTGCCAAATCAACAAGGCTCGCTTGAGTGTTTGGGTCTTGACCAAATTCAGTTGAAGAACCTGAGAAGATTTTAGATTTAGTCGCAAGTTGAGTGTGAATCTCAATACCAATAACGACTTCCCAACCATCAATCAAATTTGATTTAGGTTTTGCATTGTTCTTCGCCATTATGCATTCTCCTCAGCAATTGCAGCGCGTTTGGTGTGCCAATCCGTTGCTTGTTGGTATTGATGCACCACAGACAACAATTGAGATTCTGACCAGTAATTTCCAATCAGCTGTAAGCCAACAGGTAAATTATTTTGATCAAAACCAACAGGCGCGTTAATCGCAGGAAGACCTGCAAGGTTGACCGCGATGGTATAGATATCGCCCAAGTACATTTCAACTGGAGAAAGGTTTGCACCAATCTTATACGCCGTTGTCGGTGCAGATGGCGCAGCAATCACGTCAACAGATTCAAATGCTTTTAAGAAATCTTGTTGAATTAAACGACGTACTTTTTGTGCTTTTACGTAGTACGCATCGTAATAACCTGCAGACAGCGCATAAGTACCAATCAAAATACGGCGTTGAACTTCAGCACCAAAACCTTCAGAGCGAGAACGTTTATATAAGTCCATGATGTCTTTTGGATCTTCACAGCGGTAGCCATAACGTACGCCGTCAAAACGTGACAAGTTAGACGATGCTTCAGCAGGGGCAATCAGGTAATAGGTTGGAACATATGCCTCAGTCATGTTGAGGTCAATTTCAACAAGCGTTGCGCCCATCTCTTCCAATTTTTTTAGAGATTCTTCAACACGTGCTTTAACGTCAGCAGCTAAACCTTCAACATTAAAGTACTGTTTTGGAATACCAATGCGTAATCCTTTTACCGATGTGCCGTTCAAGTTTGCAACGTAGTCATCAGCATCTTTTTGTACAGATGTTGAATCTTTTGCATCATGTCCTGCCATCACGTTCATAAGGTAAGCACAGTCTTCTGCTGAACGCGCCATTGGGCCACCTTGGTCAAGTGATGATGCATAGGCAATCATACCGAAACGTGATACACGACCATAGGTTGGTTTTAAGCCTGTAAGACCACAGAAAGATGCAGGTTGACGGATTGAACCGCCTGTATCTGTACCAGTCGCAAACGGTGCAAGGTCAGCTGCAACTGCCGCAGCCGAACCACCTGAAGAACCACCCGGAACACGGTCAAGCGCCCAAGGGTTCGCCGTTGCACCGAAGTAAGATGATTCTGATGTAGAGCCCATGGCAAATTCGTCCATGTTCACTTTACCTAAAGTCACTAGGCCCGCAGCTTTACCTTTCGCTACAACGGTTGCGTCGTACGGAGAGATAAAGTTGTCTAGCATTTTAGAACCAGCCGTGGTTTTAATGCCTTGCGTACAGAAAATATCTTTATGTGCAATAGGTAAACCAGTCAAAGTGGTCGCTGTACCTGCTTTGATCGCTGCATCAGCTGCATCAGCTTGAGCCAATGCTTGTTCAGCAGTCACAGTGACATATGATTTGACTTGCGCATCAATTTTTTCAATACGGTTTAAATAATGTTGCGTCAATTCACGTGAAGAGAATTTAGCGGTTGCTAAACCATCGATAAGTTCACGAACCGATAAGCGATGTAAATCTGTCATGAGAAAAATTCTTAACTAAAATTTAAATAGGGCAAAACTGAACAATTATTCAATTACACGTGGAACAAGATACAAACCGTCTTGCACAGCTGGTGCAACGGCTTGATAGTCATCACGATGGTTTTGTTCAGACACAGCGTCTTCACGTAATGGCTGCGGATGGTCAAATGGACTCTTTAGTGGCTCAACACCTTCGGTATCAATGCCTTTCAAGGTTTCCATCATTCCTAAAATTTTATTCAAACTTTGAGCATATTCAGCAGATTGAGTGTCATCCAAAGACAAGCGTGCTAAGTGTGCAATGCTTGAAACGGTTTGTGCATTTAAATCTGCAGATTGCTGAGCATCTGATGCTGACATGCTGTCTCACCTAATCAGTAATAAAAATATTCAAAATATCATGCGTTATAATAAGCGATTGACTTGTCCAAAGCATCACATTTAGTTAAAGTTGCCATCTTACGTCTATATAACGTTGAACTGAGAACGACCCGTGATTCTAAAACGACTAATTGGCTTGTTTTCGCCAGATCTAGCCATAGATTTAGGCACCGCTAATACACTAATTTATGCGCCAGGACGGGGCATTATATTAAATGAACCGACTGTTGTGGCAATTCGTCACAGTGGTTCACAAAAAATAGTTGCCGCTGTTGGCTTGGATGCTAAGCAAATGCTTGGTCGTACCCCTGCGAATATTTCTGCAATTCGTCCAATGAAAGATGGCGTGATTGCGGATTTCGAAGTCACTGAGACCATGTTAAACCAATTTATTGGTAAAGTGCATGAAAAGCGTCTTTTCCCACCAGCGCCGCGTGTTGTGGTGTGTGTGCCATGTAAATCAACTTTGGTTGAGCGTCGTGCGATTCGTGAGGCTGTATTCAATGCAGGTGCACGTGATGTACGTTTAATCGAAGAACCAATGGCAGCAGCGATTGGTGCAGGCATGCCAGTTGAGCAAGCGTGTGGTTCGATGGTCGTAGACGTGGGTGGTGGTACAACTGAAATTGCAATCATTTCATTGCAAGGTTGTGTCTATGCAGACTCATTACGCATTGGTGGTGATGTATTTGATGAACAAATTATTCATTATGTTCGTAAAGCACACGGTTGCGTCATTGGTGAAACGACAGCTGAAACCATCAAAAAAGAAGTGGGTATGGCACTTCCGGATGAAGATGGCAAAGTGCTAGAAATCGAAGTTCGTGGTCGTAACTTGGCGGAAGGTGTTCCTCGCGCGATTACGGTGACTTCTGATGAAATTACTCAAGCAATCACTGATCCATTGCAAAGCATTGTCTCTGCAGTGAAATCTGCGCTTGAACAAACACCTCCTGAGTTGTCATCAGATATCGCGGAGCGCGGTATTGTATTGACTGGTGGTGGTGCGTTATTACGTAACTTAGACAAGTTATTGTCACAAGAAACAGGTTTGCCAGTAGTAGTTGCTGAAGATCCGCTTTCTTGCGTAACACGTGGTGGTGGTAAAGTCTTAGAACTCTTTGACAACCCGAACCATGACATGCTGTTTGTTGGTTAATTTTCTGTAATTTAATTTAAGGACGAGGCGGTGCAACCGAATCTGTTTTCAAGACAACCGCCATCTTTTCGCTCTTTCATCATTGCAGTCATCGTGTGTTTGTTCGTGTTAATGTTTAATTGGCGCGCTCCACACTTGATTCAACCAGCAAGAGATGTCTTGTACGCGGCATACAATCCCATTTATGCCATTGCAAGTTATCCCGTTTTATCGAAAGAATGGCTCAGTCAACAAACCAAGTCTGAAGCGCAACTGCGTCGTGAGAATACTGCGATGCAGGCAGAGTTGCTTCAGGCTCAGGTTCGCCTTCAAAAACTCTCAGAACTTTCTGCTGAAAATACGCGCTTACGTGGATTATTGGATACACCTTTGATCATTGACGGTCGTATGGAAATCTCTGAGGTGATTGGCACAGATGCTGATCCATTACGTCATATCATTATCATTAACCGCGGTGCTGCGAGCCAACTGCGTGTCGGGCAAACGGTGTTGGATGATAACGGTATCATGGGTCAGATCATCAATGTTTATCCGCACAGTAGTCGTGTCATGTTGCTGTCTGATAAAGAACACTCTCTATCTGTACGTCTTGAAAACTCTGGCATGCGTGCCATTGTGTCAGGCACTGGTGATTTAGGTCGTCTGAAAATGGAATATGTACCGACCAGCGCTAACGTCAAAGTCGGGGACAAGGTGTATAGTTCAGGTTTAGGACAACATTTTCCTGCGGGTTATTTGGTCGGAACAGTATCCAAAGTTAAGCGTGAAAATACCGGTGAGTTTGCGCAGATAGACGTGAAACCTGCAGCTCAGTTGGCAGGTGGACACCATGTGGTGGTACTGTTCTCAGACTCATTAGCCATGGAGCAACCTCATGCTCAGCGCTAAAAAAATATCATCAGTTAAAACACGTGATCCTCTATGGATCATCGTGCTTTCAATCATTATTGGTTCGGTGTTGGTGGTGTATCCTCTGTCTTATACATTGGCAGGATGGCGACCGCTGATCATGTTGATGATTACGGTGTATTGGATCTTGCTTCAACCGACATGGTGTGGCGTTTGGTTTGCTTTTGCAGTCGGATTATTTACCGATTTACTGCTTGATGCACCCCTTGGATTACATGCCTTAAGCTTCGTTTTACTAACATTTACCATCCGTTGGTTTGTGCGTGAACGCCGTTTAATGACGTTTGGAAATACTTGGGCAATCGCTAGTGTTGCTATATTGGCACATCTGATTTATGTCCTGTTTGCACAAATTATTTCCGATATGCAATTTTCGATTACTCGTCATTGGCAGCCACTAATGAGCAGTATTTTAACTTGGCCCATCTTGTATTATTTGCTTAGAAAATGGCGAATTTAATCCTGGCGTCGAGCTCGCCTCGGCGTAAAGAACTGCTTGCACAGCTTGGACTTAAATTTGATATTTTTAGTCCAGAAATCGATGAGTCTGTACATGATGGTGAGCAAGCACATGATTATGTTCGACGTTTGGCAGAACAAAAAGCTCAGGTTGTTTTAGCACAATTTCCAGATGCGGTGGTCATTGCCGCAGATACAAGCCTCAGTTTAGATGGGCAAATTATTGGCAAACCTGACTCGAAGCAACATGCGTTTGAAATTTGGCAATCCTTGTCAGGGCGTCAGCATGAAGTTCTCAGTGGCCTTTGTGTGGCTTCACAACATAAAACAATAAGTACGGTAGTGAGCACAAAGGTTGATTTTCAATCACTCAGTCATCATGATATGGAAGAATATTGGTCAACTGGGGAACCTGTAGGAAAAGCAGGGGCTTACGCAATACAAGGAATCGCCGCAAAGTTCGTTCCTCGTATTGAAGGTAGCTACACCAATGTGGTGGGTTTGCCTTTACATGAAACATCACAGTTACTGAATCAAATATTGAAAAATGGTTAAGGCACTAAATTAACCTTTTAAAAAATTTTTATAATGTTTTGAGTGTTTTTTATGTCTGACGAGTTGTTGATTAACGTCACCCCAATGGAGTGTCGGGTGGCGTTAGTTGAAAATGGGACGGTCAACGAACTATTTGTTGAACGCAATGCTAAACGTGGTTTAGTCGGGAATATTTATAAAGCCAAAGTTGTACGTGTATTGCCTGGTATGCAAGCGGCATTTGTAGACATTGGCTTATCTCGTACTGCTTTTTTACATATCAATGACATGATTTGGCCTCGTAATCAACCGACGCCAAATGTATTTGATCTTCTGCAACCGGGTCAGATTCTGACAGTGCAGGTGATGAAAGATATGTTAGGCACAAAAGGTGCGCGTCTAAGTACTGATCTTTCCATTCCTTCTCGCTATTTGGTGATGATGCCTTATGGACATCATACTGGCGTGTCTCAGCGAATTGAATCAGAAGAAGAGCGTGATCGTTTACGTTCGATCATTGAGCGTATTCAAGCTGAACATAAGTTACCCGGTTCTGTCATTGTACGAACTGCAGCAGAGGGGATCGAAGAAGCCGCTATTGCGCAAGATATGGCGTATTTGGCAAAACTTTGGGAATTTATTCAGCGTAAACAAAAAAGTGTCGTGGTGCCATCACTTATCTTTGAAGAGCTACCACTTCCTCAACGTATCATCCGTGATCTGGCAAATGAAGATACGGTAAAAATTCAAGTCGATTCAAGAGAAGTGTTTGGCAAGCTACAAGAGTTCGTGGCTGAGTTTGTACCAAATATGGTTGATCGTCTGAAACATTATCCTGGTGAGTGTCCGATATTCGACTTATACAATGTTGAAACAGATATTCAAAAAGCACTGCAAACACGTGTTGCTTTAAAGTCTGGTGGTTATCTCATGATTGATCAGACGGAGGCCATGACCACTATTGACGTCAATACAGGCTCATATGTAGGTGGACGCTCTCTTGAGGACACCGTCTTTAAGACCAACATGGAAGCGACACAAGTCATTGTGCGTCAACTCAGACTGCGCAACTTAGGTGGAATTATCATTATTGACTTTATTGATATGCAAGAGGCCTCACACCGTGATGAAGTGCTTAAGCAATTTGAAAAAGTCTTAGAACGTGACCATGCAAAAACTAAAATCACTCAAGTGTCTGAGCTTGGCTTGGTAGAAATGACGCGTAAACGGACGCGTGAATCACTTGAACATTTGTTATGTGAGTCTTGTCCAACGTGTCAGGGACGTGGTTATGTGAAAAGTGCCGAGACTGTTTGTTACGAAATCTTTCGAGAGATATTAAGATATGCTCGAGATTTTGAGTCTCAGACTGACTTTACTGTCGTTGCGCATCCATCGGTTGTGGATCGATTATTAACCGTAGAAGCTGCGGCCGTCTCTGATTTAGAGCATTTTGTGAAACGTGTCATTAAGTTCCAAGTCGAAAATTTATACACGCAAGAGCAATACGATATCATTTTGAATTGAAATTGTAACAGAATATCGTTAAACACTTGTTACAACTGAGATTTTACATTCGATCTCGATTTCTCAATACTTAAGAAATCAAATCGAATAGCCAAAGACAGCGATGTTGTCTTAGCAAAGTGAGGTCAAAGTGGGTATGAATTTAACGGAACAATTAGCGGGTAGCCATCGTCAAATTGTGGATTCAAACAAAAGCGCTTGCTTGATGCTCAACGATCAAGGTCAAGAAGTTCGAGTTACACAAGCGATGGTCGTTTCGCTCTGTCAGCAATTAATCAAGCAGTGTCGTAATATTAAAAATTAAGGGGCCTTTTTAAAGCCCCTTAATTTTTTTGTAAATATCGAAATATACAGCCTTAAGCTGGTTTTTCATTTGCAACTTCTATATCCGCTACGACTTGTTTCTTTGTTACACTACGCTTAGTAGCCTTTTTCATAATCTGCGGTTTGTCATCTTCAGGTAGACCCACAATTTTTTCAAATCTTTGAATCTCATCTTCTAAATGGGTCAATAAATTTTGCATCTTAGGCAAAGCATTTCGACATGCGGTTAAACCGACTTCTAATTTATCCATATAACTGGTCATTGTAATATTCAATGCTTGACCATCAAGTACGATAGAAGCAGGGTAGAGTGCGTCCAAACGTGCACCATTCCAATATAGCGGCTCTTTAGGCCCTGGTACGTTAGAAATAACGAGGTTAAATGCCTGACGTTTAGGTGCTAAACCAGAGATGATATTTAAACCTGCAGGACCATATACGAAGGCACTATAGTTGAGAATCTGATCTGAAGTCATGCGTTTGAATTTTTGTTTCGCATTCATTACGCTACGACGAATAAGATCGAGTCGTTCTAATGGATCGGCTTTATGTGTCGCTAAGTTGGCCAGAATCATCGTTATACGATTTGACATATCTGAATCATCCGTACGAACGGAGACAGGAACCATAGCGATTAATGGTTTCTCAGGTAAAGCACTTTGACTGATTAAGTATTCACGCAAAGCACCAGAGCAAATCGCGAGAACAATATCGTTAATGGTCACACCCAGTGATTTTGAAATATGGTTGAGGCGCTTAAACTCATATGACTGAGCAGCGAAACGACGCGATGAGCTGACTTTTTGATTCAGAATACTACTTGGGGCTTGGAAACTAGATACATAGTCCGGATTACGTCCCATATCCTTAAAGACAGTTTCAGACAGCACTTTGAATACACCCGGTGTAGACTGCACTTGACCTTTCAAATTAGACAATATTTGTTTTGCACGGCTTACTTTAGGTGTTTTAAGTCGCTTAGCACGCGGACCTTCGACACACCATGGCGGAACGATACTTCTTGCATTTGGATCATGAGAGAGTGATTTTTCAATTAAACGCATGCCTGCAATACCATCGACCATCCCATGATGTATTTTGAAATACATGGCGAAACGATTGCCTTCAATGCCCTCAATGATATGACACATCCATAATGGCTTAGCTCGATCAATTAATGAACTGTGCTCTTGGGAAATGTAGGTGAGTAGCTCACGAATACGACCAGGATGTGGTAGAGCAATATGTCTGAAGTGATGATCAAGATCGAATTCAGTGTCTGTGTCCCAAAACAGTCCGTTTAATTTATTATTAAACGGTGGAATTGGAATAGATTTTGAGTTGCGAATATCTGCCACTAAATCTTGAATAAAGGTTGGTGGCGCATCTTCTGGAATTTCAAATAAAAATAATCCGCCAACATGCATGGGCTGTTGTCTTTTTTCCAAAGATAAGAAAATAAAATCAAGCGGGTGTAATGGGCGCATAGTCTAGGTTTGCCTCACTGCAAATTTCTAAAATTGTTTTTTAGAATTATCAATCCAAGAGATCAGTATAGACGTATTTGTTGGAGGGGGCATAAATTTTTTTAATGAATGGTCAGTACAAAAAAGCCACTTTAAATCAGTGGCTTAAAACTTTGTGAGACAGTTTTTACTTTTTTAAATTACCTGAATGTAAACCACATTCTTTATGCGTTGCTTCTTCCCACCACCAACGACCTTCACGCTCGTGCTGATTTGGAAGTACTGGACGCGTGCATGATTCACATCCAATTGAAATAAAACCTTTTTCATGCAATGGATTATATGGAATTTCCATCATGCGAATATAATTCCAAACGTCAGCACTCGTCCAATTCGCCAAAGGGTTGTATTTAATGAGTTGTTTACCTTCACCTGAAAAACCTAGATCAGCTTGAATCACTGGAATTTCAGTACGTGTACCCGGACTTTGATCTTTACGTTGACCCGTGATCCAACCATCAAGTGCTGCTAACTTTTTACGAAGAGGTTGAACCTTACGGATACCACAACACTCTTTATGATCATCTTGATAAAAGCTAAACAGTCCTTTTTCGTTGACCAGATTCTGAACAGCTTCAGCTTCCGGGAAACATATTTCAATGTTGATATTATAGTGCTTACGAACAGTCTCAATAAATTGATAAGTTTCTGAATGCAAGCGACCTGTATCTAGACTAAACACGCGAAAAGGTTTACCTAAATTTGCAGCCATATCAATCAATACAACATCTTCAGCACCTGAAAATGAAATGGCAATTTCACCTGTTTGATTTAAAGCTAAGGCTATAATTTCCGAAGGGGATTTATCTTCATACTCTGATGCAAGTGCATCAATTAAATCTATGCTTGGAATGGTAGTCATGAGAATCCTGGCGATATAGGCTTGGAAACAACAAGTCCTATATTAAAATATTTGATGTATATTTTAGTTGAATTCAGAGATTTATCTTATGAAATAAAAATAAATACTTATGAATAAAATAGATTTAAAAAATTACATCGATATTCAACAATCTTCGGCTATGATATTGCAAATTTTATTAATGCTGAGGGCAGTATCATGGAAATCGTTTGTCTAGATCTTGAAGGCGTTTTGGTTCCTGAAATTTGGATTAATTTTGCAAAAAAAACAGGAATTAAAGAGCTTGAAGCAACAACTCGAGATATTCCAGACTACGATGTGCTCATGACTCAGCGTTTAAATATTCTTAAACAACATGGTTTAGGTTTAAATGACATTCAAGCTGTTATTGCAGATATGGGACCGTTTGAAGGCGCTAAGGAGTTTGTCGAGTGGGTACGTACTCATTTCCAACTCATCATTTTATCTGACACATTCTATGAATTTGCTCATCCATTGATGAAGCAGTTAGGTTGGCCTACGATTTTCTGTCACAAATTAGAAACTGACGAAAATGGTATGATTACAAATTATAAACTACGTCAACCTGATCAAAAACGTAAAGCAGTGCAAGCTTTACACGGTTTAAATTTCCGTGTAATTGCTGCAGGCGACTCGTATAACGATACTACGATGCTCGGTGAAGCAGATCAAGGTTTCTTATTTGATGCGCCGGATAATGTAATTGCAGAATTCCCACAATTTCCTGCGATTAATGGTTATGCTGCATTGAAAGAAGCGATCCGCAACGCTTCTGTACGTGATATTCCAGCCTAAGTTATTACTTTGAAAAAAAGGACGCTTTAGCGTCCTTTTTTTATAACAATTGTTAGAATCGATACCCGATTTTCATGCCATAACCTAATGCATAATTGTTGCTGAATTCTCCAACATTTATGCCACCCGTTTGTGCAGTTGCATCGCCTAACCAGAAATATTTAACACCAGCTTGAATAAAGCTTTGCTGTGATGGGTTGAATTGACCACCTAAGCCTACACTCCAATAACCTTCAGTTGGACCTAAAGTGGTTACAGGGTTTCCAGCTCCAGAGTCATAGCCTACAGTTGTGGTTGCTGCCCATTGATCATTAAATTTATGTGCAACACCTAAGGTTGCAGAGTACTGATCATCGGAATACGAAATGAGATCCTGTCCAACTAATCCAAGTAATTTAGGTGTAACCGTAAATTGATCCCAATGAACCCAACGCAGGTTAGCAAACGCCAAAGTGTTTGTTGCAATTCCAGACTGTAAATCAATATTTACAGATTGTGGAGTAACTGCTTCAGTTACTGCAGCGATCTTATCTAATCTATTAAACTCAGGCTTTTTTAATGCATCGGCGTAAAGTGGAAGGAGCGAGGTTTCATTTGACTGAGCTTTGTGTTTAATCTCAGACCGATAAGTGATAGATGCTTTTAATGCAATTTTTGGAATTTGGTATGCAGTACCTGCAATCCAGCCGTAGGCTTCTTTTTGGTCTACATGGATGTTATAGCCATTTAAGACTTGGTATGCACTACCTTTTAAATTGATATCAGCTTCAACTGTTTGCCATACTGGACCAGCATAAAAATTCCAATTTTCAGTGGGTTGATAGCCAATGAGTGCTGTTAAATTTTGTGTCTTAACTTCAACTGATGTACCACTTAAACTATTGCCAAATGATTGATTTTTAGCATCGTATAATGCATCTGCACCAAAAGGCTGATCGTAAATTAATCCTAAAGAAACTTGGTCAGTAATCTGTAGTTTAAGAGCAGTGTTTACAAAATAATAATCACTGCCCATATTGGTAATTTTTTCGCCTGTTAAATCCTGACCAGTGATTTTATTAATCACTGTGGAAGAACCTTTAACGGTGGGATCTAAAACAGAAATGCCAGCTTCTGCATAATTACCTGATTGGAGAAATGCTGAAATCGACTGACCTGAACGATCTAATCCTGCGGCGTAAATTGAAGTTAATGGGAGCGTAGACAATAAGATTGAGTATGAAAGTACTTTAAATTTCATGATGTTCATCCATGAATGCCATATGGCGAAAAAATTGCATGAAAAATAACATAAATAAAAAAAGTGTAAATACTCAGAAGTGGTTGAAATATAATCAAATTTATATTACTTCATGATCAAATTATGAGGCTAAATAATTATGTCCATGTTTTTAAAAAGTATTATTGAGCAAAAAAGGAATTGTAGTTTGTGTCGTTTTTTTATTTTAAATGATGATATAACAAACAATTACTTTATACTTGTATAAAAATAAAAAAGACCACAATCATGTGGTCTTTTTTTATTGATGAATGATTAGAATTTATAGCCGATTTTAAGACCATAAGCTAAAGCGTCATTGTCTTCAAACTTTCCTGCTGCGCTATGTGCACCTGTCTGAGCATCAGCATCACCTAACCAGAAGTATTTAACACCACCTGCAATAAACGTAGCTGGAGTAGGGCTATATTGAAGACCTAAACCTACGTTCCAATAACCTTCTGTTGGTCCAAGTGTCGTTACAGGATTGCCTGCACCTGAGTCCCATCCAACTGAAACATTACCAGCCCATTGCTCGTTAAATTTACGACCTACACCTGTTGTTACAGACCATTGATCTTTAGAATAATCAACTAGGTTAAATCCATTAGGTTTGCCCAAAGATGGTAATAGTCCACCAGCAAGCTCTGATAATTGACCAAATTTATGAGGGCGTATAGAGAAACTTGACCAGTCTACCCAACGGATATTAGCGAAAGCAACCGTGTTAGCCATAATGCCAGATTGTAAATCTAAATTTACAGATTGTGGTGTAGTGATTTTAGTTTCACCAGATGAATTAAGACCTGCCAAAGCTGAACCTGGTAATGCTCCAGAAGCCACTAGTAAAGAACCTAGAGGCGCAATGAGAGGAATACTTTCATTAACATTGACTTTATGATCAATTTCGGAACGATAAGTAATCGATGCTTTAAGCGCAATCTCAGGAATTTGATATGCTGCGCCAGCTAACCATCCAAAGGCATTGTCTTCAGGAATATCAGCATCATAACCATTAAATAAGCTATATGCTGAACCACGAAGTTTTACGTTACCTTTAACTGTTTGATAGACTGCACCACCATAAAAGTTAAAATTTTCTGTAGGTTGGTAGCCTAAAATCAGTGATAAGTTTTGAGTATCAACTTCGACAGATGTGTTTCCAGTTATTTGAGTTCCTAAACCGATTGCAACTGGTAATCCAGTAGACGGATCTGTGATTACAGGTATACCGTTAAAGCTTCCTGTTGGATTAGCAGTCACTACTGGTAATCCATTTGTCAAAGCAGTTCCAGGTAATACACCATCGGCTGGGCTAGCGACAAAATTATTTGTTCCTGTGTATTCAGCATCTGCACCAAAAGGTTGATCATATAAAAGACCCACTGAAATATTATCAGTCGCTTGTATTTTTAAAGCTGCGGTAGGGAAGTAGTAATCACCAGCCATATCTCCAGTATGATTACCCGATAAATCTTTACCAGAGACAGATGGATCTAAAATTGAGATACCTGCTTCAAAGTAATTTCCTGGTTGAAGGAATGATGAAATAGATTGTCCAGAACGATCTAATGCAGCAGCAAAAGTGCCTGATGATGCTAAACCGAATAATACAGCAGCTGATAATTTTGTTAATTTCACTTGAATTTTCCCTGATCTTCTTCAATGAATTATTTTGTATTTTCCAATTGAATTGAGGATTAGTTATCTTAAACTGATCCTAAATCTTATGTTCACAAAATAACACATTAAGAATCAGAGTAAATACTCTAAGGAAATAAATTTATAATTGAATTTTAATTCTGATAAAAATAATAGGAATTTTATTTTTATATAAATTATTGAATTTATGAATTATTTAATTTTGAATGACAGTATCTTATCGTTAATTTATAAATGAACTATACAGTCAGTCAACGGCATTCATGATTAAATAAAAAAGAGCACTTAAGTGCTCTTCAAAAAATGAATAGAGTTTAGAAACGATAACCCATTTTTAGGCCATATGCCCAAGCATTGTTATCTTCAAACTTACCCACTTCACGACCAACAGATCGGCCATCAGCATCTCCTAACCAAAAATATTTTACACCGCCACCGATAAAGGTTGCAGGAGTAGGGCTAAACTGAGCACTCAAACCTAGATTCCAGTAGCCTTCTGTTGGTCCAAGTGCGGTTACTGGATTCCCAGCTCCAGAATCCCAACCTGCGGATAATGCACCGCCCCATTTTTCATTAATCTTACGACCAACGCCAACCGTTGCAGACCATTGATCTTTATCATATTCAATAATATTTTGTCCTTGACCAGTAACAGCTTGTGTTAACAATCTAAATTTATCAATATCAATTTTTAGACCTCCCCATTCAACCCATCGAACATTTGCAAAAGCAACGGTGTTTGCCATGATGCCTGTTTGAAAGTCTAAATTAACTGATTGTGGAGTGCTGATTTTAGTATTCTGAGAAGGTGTATTTAATGCCCCACTCGAATCTAAATTTTTAAGATTAGTTAGTACTTGAGCTACTTGAGGTCCAACTATGCTCTCAACAATAAAACTAGGATAACCAAAATAACTTGAATAAGCGTTTATCAAACCATTGGCATCTTCCGTAGTTTCCAAACTATGGTCAATTTCAGATCTATATGTTAAGGATGCTTTTAACGCTATTTCAGGGATTTGATATGCAACACCAGCTAACCAACCATAACCTTCATCTCTTTTAAAATGAGCCTGATAATTCGCTAAACTAGATAAAGTTAAATTACCTCTCACATCCTGATATACACCACCGCCATAAATATTCAAATTTTCATTAGGTTGAAACCCAACAATAGCTGATATGTTATTTGAATTTACTTTAACCTCTGTTGAAGAGAGAGGAAGTGTACTATCTGGCAGTAATCCTGGAAGTAATCCATCTGTGTAATAGGCTGATGCTCCAAAGGGTTGATCATAGAGTAAGCCGAAAGAGAATTTTTCATTTAATTGCAGTTTTAATGCAGCACTTGGGAAGTAATAATCCTCAGCCATATCACTGATATTTCCAAGTTGGTTTTTACCAGATACATCAGGGTCAATAATGGAGATACCAGCTTCAAAATAGTTATTCGGTTGTAAAAATGCTCCTATCGATTGACCTGAGCGATCCATAGCGGCTGCATAAGCCCCAGAAATCGGTAATAAAGCAAATAATACAGATGCACTGATGGTTTTTAATTTCATGTTATCTATCCTTAGATAATGTGAATTTTTAATTTAATAGAATTTTTTTAGTTATTTCCTTAAGAGCTGATAAATAAACGATTTATGCTAAAATGTTTATTTTTTACTCTACAAACAACATATCATAAAGGTAATGAGATGCAACAAAAATTTGACTGAAATGACATTATTTTTTTTATTTTGGGTCAATTTGTTGATAAGTGTATTAATCTTAGAAAATGGTGCGCCCTGCGGGACTCGAACCCACGCCGGTCACTTAGGAGGCAACTGCTCTATCCAGTTAAGCTAAGGACGCATACTAATCTGATCAAATAAATTTCTGAAAAAAAGTTATTGCTTAGCAATAACTTTTTTAATGCGTCTTACTATTTTCGGTAAAGTAATTTAAATAATACCAACATCAGGATAATCCAGATCGGAATCATGATCACAGCACCGCTTAAGCCCTGAGTCCACATGATGTAAAGCACGACAATAATAAACCCAAGAACCAAATAGTTACTGGCTGGTGACCATAGAGCAGGAAATTTTGAAGTGGTATTTGACAGTTTCATCGCTTGTTTAAATTTCAAGTGAGTCAACGCAATCATCGCCCAGTTAAGTACTAGAGCACCAACAACAATATAAATTAAATTACTTAAAGCATCTTCAGGTGCAAAATAGTTTAATAAAACACATCCGAAAATTAACACTGCTGACAACAATACCGCAGGAACAGGTACACCTTGTTTATTGGTTTTTTCAAAAATTTTAGGGGCATTCCCTTGTTTTGCTAAACCAAAAAGCATACGGCTATTCGCGTACATTCCACTGTTATATACCGATAGCGCAGCAGTCAAAATAATAAAGTTGAGCAGGTGAGCAGCCCAATCAATACCCAGTTGACTGAAGATCATTACGAATGGACTTTTATCTAGACCACCAAGTTGTAGTTGATTCCATGGAACTAAAGAAAGAAGAATTGTAAGCGACCCAACATAGAAAATCAGAATACGGAAAACAACTTGATTAATTGCTTTAGGAATCGTTTTCTCTGGATTTTCAGCCTCAGCTGCCGCCATACCAATCAGTTCAATGCCACCAAAGGCGAACATCAGGAATGCCAACATGAAGAATAAACCTTCGAATCCATGAGGGAAGAAACCACCGTGAGTCCAAAGATTACTGAATGATGCAGTAGAGTCAGATCCTGCTGTAAACAACAAGAATAGACCGAAGACAATCATCGACACGACAGCTGCTACTTTAATAATAGACAGCCAAAACTCTGATTCTCCATAAAATTTAACATTACAGAGGTTAACTAAGGTAATGATAATAAAGAAGAAAAGAACTGATGACCAAGCAGGAATGTGAGGCCACCAATAGTTAATATATTTTGCAACAGCTGTTAATTCGGTCATCGCGACCAAAATATAAAGAATCCAATAGTTCCAACCTGCTAGGAATCCAGGAAACTTACCCCAATATTTATTTGCAAAATGACTAAATGATCCAGCAACAGGTTCATGAACAATCATTTCGCCTAATTGGCGCATAATTAAAAAAGCGATTAAACCACCAATTGCATAACCCAAAATAATAGATGGGCCGGCAGATTGGATCACGTGTGCGGAACCTAAAAATAAGCCTGTACCAATTGCACCACCCATAGCGATTAATTGGATATGACGATTCTTTAAGCCACGCTGAAGTTGTGAAGACTTGTTATTCAAAGTATTCAGCCCGACGATTGAAATAAGTTACAAGATTGTAATAGATCAAATTGCATTAGCCTAGTACGTCAGCGTTCATGAATGTGTTTTATGATTTTAATAAAATAAAATTATTATAGAAAATTGATTTAATTATTTTTTAATCAATCATTTAATTTTATTAGAATTTATTTTTGTGAGAGTGAATTAAATTTAATCTATCGTAATTGATGGAAATTCATACCATAGTGTTAAGTGCTCATGTTCACATAAAAAATCATTTATACTGT
This sequence comes from Acinetobacter sp. ANC_7655, assembly GCF_056784015.1. Classification (NCBI taxonomy): domain Bacteria; kingdom Pseudomonadati; phylum Pseudomonadota; class Gammaproteobacteria; order Moraxellales; family Moraxellaceae; genus Acinetobacter; species Acinetobacter sp. ANC_7655. Next base: position 121,252 of record NZ_JBWYJB010000007.1, read on the forward strand.
GTTGAACTAAAAATCACGATTGATAACAAATATTAAAAGAGAAGGAATGAGCTATGAGTTCAACACCACAAATTAAAATTCCAGCCACTTATATGCGTGGAGGAACGAGTAAAGGTGTTTTCTTTAACTTAAATGATTTACCTAAAGAAGCTCAAGTTCCAGGTAAAGCAAGAGATCAGATCTTATTACGTGTGATAGGAAGCCCTGATCCTTATGGCAAACAAATCGATGGAATGGGTGGTGCTTCATCTAGTACCAGTAAGACAGTCATTCTCTCTAAAAGCGCTCAATCTGATCATGATGTAGATTATCTTTTTGGACAGGTTGCGATTGATCGACCATTTGTCGATTGGAGTGGCAACTGTGGCAATCTTACGGCAGCAGTAGGCTCATTTGCGATTTCAAATGGTCTCGTGAGTGCAGAAAAGATTCCAGAGAATGGGATTTGTACGGTAAAGATTTGGCAGGTCAATATCCAGAAATCGATTATCGCGCATGTCCCAATTACAAATGGTCATGTTCAGGAAACAGGTGATTTCGAGCTTGATGGGGTAACATTTCCAGCTGCAGAGGTGCAAATAGAATTTTTAGATCCCGCAGATGATGGAGAGGATGGGGCTGCAATGTTTCCCACAGGAAATGTGGTTGATGAGCTGGAAGTCCCAGATATTGGTCGCTTTCAGGTGACGCTGATTAATGCGGGTATTCCAACTATTTTTATGTGTGCTTCAGACTTAGGGTATGAAGGAACTGAACTTCAGGATCATATCAATAATGATGTCGAGGCCTTGGCCAAGTTTGAAAAAATTCGTGCTTATGGTGCTGTAAAGATGGGTATTATTCAGCATATTGATGAAGCAGTTCAACGTCAGCATACACCTAAAATTGCATTTGTATCTGCGCCTAAAAATTACATCTCATCTAGCGGAAAAGCAGTACAAGCTGATGAGATCGACTTGACGGTTCGTGCTTTATCAATGGGTAAACTACACCATGCCATGATGGGAACCGCAGCTGTAGCGATTGGAACCGCCGCTGCAATTCCTGGAACATTAGTCAATTTAGCCTCAGGTGGTGGTGAAAAAAAATCAGTCAGATTTGGGCATCCTTCTGGAACACTCAGAGTAGGCGCTGAAGCGGAGAAAATTAATGACCAATGGACGGTAAAAAAGGCCATTATGAGTCGCAGTGCTCGAGTACTCATGGAAGGATGGGTGCGAATTCCTGGCGATACGTTTTAAGATGAAAAAACCACTTTCGAGTGGTTTTTTTACGCGCTTAAAATATGTGATAAGTATACTAAATTAGTCTGGAAGCATTACTAACAGTACGATTCACTCATAAATAAATAAGACTATGACAATTTTGACATGTTATATTAAGGAAATAAGTCAACGTGATTATATTCACCGAATTCATAAAATTAAGTTGCTGAATAGCCTTCGCTCCACGAATAATTAAAATGAGAAAGACCAATGAAGAAGGATAATAATTTTGAGCAGGATACGCCCAAGATTGATCAAGAGTTTCTAAACCAAATTCATGCTACAAATAAATTAGATTTGGTATCTGTGATTGCCAAAATCCCTGTGCCTGTGGCGCTAGTTCAGCATGATGGTGTATTTATTAGTGCAAATCAATTATTTGCTGATATCTATGAGAGTGATGCACTCTATTTACTCGGAAAGAAATTAGGTTTCGTATCAACGACGGTTTACCAATTATTTCAAGATGCGCTGCAATTGTTTCGACATGATTCACGCTTATACAAAATTGAAAATGAATTCTATTCAAAAGGGCATTTTTTTCAAATTTATTTTAGTGCTTTAAGAGATAAATCAACCTCTTTGGATTGCGTGTTGATCGTATGTGCAGATATAACAAAATTGAAAAGACGTGAACGTGTCTTGATCCAAAATAATAAAAGGTTGTTTGAAGAGCTATATTTGGATCCTGTGACTGGGATGAACAATAAGCTGGCATTTGAACAGTTTTTAAAAGATCGCTTCCTTATTCAAGATCGGAAAAATTATTCTTTTATCAAGTTTGAAGTCGAAAATTTTAAAAAGTTTAATCAGCTCAATAGTTATACCATTGGCGATGAAATTTTGAGTCGTATTGGATCTCTGATTAAAGAGGAGTTGAATCAAGATTTAGCAGAAGTCTATCGTTTGAATTCTGCAAGTTTTATCTTGGTGATTCAAGAATCGACTCCTTGGAAAATTCTCACCATTGCTGAACGCCTAAAACAAACATTGGTCCGTGAAAAAATTTATTTCGATCCTCAAGAGGATGAGGTACTCACGTGTGCGATTGGGATTTTTCATCCTAATTGCCAGAAAATGTACTCAGAAAAGCAAATATTAGAAACCTTAGATCGGGCTGTTGACATTGCACATGTATTGGGTCGAAACTCGATTCATGTGTTAGATGAATAGTCACTCTTCATTTAAACCTATCACTAAATAAAACAAATCAGCATTGTGTATTGTAGCAATCACAATTGGTTGTAGAATAAAGACAATTTTATATATACCGACATGAAACGGTATAACTTGAGGTTCAAAGACGGCAGTGACAGTACATATCTCTGTGAATAGTGAAGTATTACAACGTGCTCAACAGCAAATCCAACAGGATCTGAAAATTGCCCTAGATGCTTTTTTCATTCCAGAGCCTTTGAAAAGTGCTGTAAATCATGCAGTCATGTTAGGTGGAAAACGGGTTCGTCCAGCTTTAGCGTATGCAACAGCAGAATTAAGTGAAGATCATAAAAATTTTGCTGCTGTGCGACGTGCAGCAGTTGCAGTCGAGTTAATTCATTGCTATTCACTTGCTCATGACGACTTACCATGTATGGATAATGATTTGTTGCGTCGTGGTCAACCAACTTGCCATGTTGCATATGGTGAAGATACAGCACTACTTGCGGGAGATATCTTGCAGTCGATGGCATTTGAGGTTTTAGGAAGTCGCCTTTTTGATACACAAGTCACTGTAGATCCTTCTATTGTGTTGAAGCAAATGCAGATATTGGCGACATCATCTTCTAAGATGGTTTGTGGTCAAGTCCTAGATTTGCAAGCGGAAGGCAAGAAAATTGATCAGGAAGCATTGGAAAATATTCATCGTAATAAAACTGGTGCACTGATTCAGGCGGCAATCATGATGTCAGCAGTGACAGTGATGGACGGTGTAGATGCAGGCATTCCAAAATTGCGTGAATTTGGTCAAGCATTAGGTTTAGCATTTCAAGTTCAAGATGATATTTTAGATATAGTTTCAGATACTGAAACGCTTGGAAAGACCGCTGGAAAAGATGAACTTGTCGAAAAATCGACATATCCAGCTTTATTGGGTTTAGATGCTGCAAAAGAATATGCAAATAAGCTTCATCAGCAAGCGATTAGTGCTTTAGATTATTTTGGTGATTCAGCATCTGAACTTAAACAGATTTCAGCTTTTTTACTTGCTCGAAAGAGTTAAAAAAAAGAGGACTGAATGTCCTCTTTTTTATTTGTTATTTTGTCGCTTTATATAATCGGTCTGCTTCGTCAAATCGGTCAGTAACATCTGAGGTCGGTCGCTTACCTAATAAACTCACAACAATGATTGCGATGAGGGAGCAAATAAAGCCAGGAATGATTTCATAGATTCCAGTATCAGCCCAAATATTTTTCCATACAATAACGGTCACTGCACCAATGATCATCCCCGCCAAAGCGCCATTTAATGTCATGCGTTTCCAGAATAAAGACAGAATAATGAGCGGGCCAAATGCTGCCCCAAAGCCTGCCCAAGCGTAGGCAACTAGACCAAGTACTTTAGATTCAGGGTTTGACGCTAAAACAATCGCAAGTAAAGCTATCAGTAGCACCATCAAGCGACCCACCCAAACCAGTTCTTTTTGAGAAGCAGTTTTACGGATGAAAGATTTATAAAAATCTTCGGTTAAAGTGCTTGAACATACAAGAAGTTGACAACTCAATGTACTCATTACCGCAGCCAAAATTGCAGCTAATACAATGCCTGCGATCCATGGGTTAAATAGAACTTTCGTTAACTCCATAAATACAGTTTCAGGGTTAGCATTCACAATATTAGCGAACTGTGGATTTTGCTGAAAATAAGCAATACCGACATATCCAGCAGCCACTGCACCACCAAGGCACAGAATCATCCAAGTCATACCAATACGACGAGCATTAGGAATCGATTTAACTGAATCAGCAGCCATAAAACGTACGAGAATATGAGGTTGTCCGAAATAGCCTAAACCCCAAGCCAGTAATGAAATAATTGCGACGGTACTTAAGTTACCCATTAAACTGCTTGCTTCTGGTCGCGCTGCTTCAAGTGCTAGATTCACTTGAGATAAATCGGAAAAAGTCAGTAAAGCCACGATGGGGGTAAGCAATAAGGCAAAAATCATTAATCCCGCTTGGATGGTGTCTGTCCAAGAAACAGCTAAGAACCCACCAATAAAAACGTAACTGATCGTTGCAATTGCACTAATCCAAAGGGCAGTGCTGTAAGAAAGATCAAACATACTTTCAAATAATCGAGCGCCTGCCACCATGCCTGAAGCACAATAAATGGCAAAGAAGATTAAAATGACAAATGCAGAAACGATTCGTAGAATTTTTTTCTGATCATTAAAACGATTGGAAAAGTAATCTGGGAGTGTAAGGGCATTGTGTTGAACTTCAGTATGAACTCTGAGACGTCCTGCTACTAACAGCCAGTTGAGCCATGCACCAATAATTAAACCAATTGCAATCCACATTTCTGATAGACCAGAAAGATAAATAGCACCTGGCAAACCCATAAGTAACCAGCCACTCATGTCAGAAGCACCAGCTGAAAGGGCTGTTACAAAACTTCCCAAACGTCGTCCACCCAAAATATAATCTGAAAAGTTCGTGGTCGCTCGATACGCGATTAAACCAATCACGACCATGGCGACAATATAGAACAAGAAAGTGATTAAGGTGGGATCAAAGGTGCTCATACAATTTCCATGATGCAGTTAGACGATAGATTGTTTTCATGCAATCTTTCAGGATGCGAAATTTAACCATAAATTTAAAATAAATGCTGAAGAATTGAATCTTGAGTCATATCAATAACAAAGGCAGCCGAAGCTGCCTTTTTAAATTTTGAAGAGTGTTTGAGCGATTTAAGGATTATTACGACCCATTACCCCACGAATCGTATTCATGATGTCAGCAGGCAATACCACAGTTTTAGCATTATTAGATTTAGCCATATCCTGCATTGCTTTTACATATTGTTCACCAAGTAGATAAGCGACAGGGATCTCTTTGTCGCCTACAGCATTGGTAACCATATTAATGGCTTTTTCTGAAGCTTCAGCGAGTACAACTTGAGCCTCAGCATCACGACGTGATGCTTCAAGACGACCTTCAGCTTCAAGAATCGCAGCTTGTTTTTCACCATCAGCACGTGTCACTGTCGCACGACGCTGACGTTCAGCTGCGGCTTGGGCTTCCATTGCGGATTGCATTGTACCTGATGGTTGAATATCTTGGATTTCAACCGTTTTAAGCGTAATTCCCCAATCTGAAATATCATCAGAAATTGCTGCTTTTAGCTTCGCTTTAATGTGATCACGTGAAGATAAAGCATCATCCAAGTCCATTTCACCTACGATTGAACGTAAAGAAGTTTGGACAAGGTTTTGGATTGCCCAAGTATAGTTTTCGATACCGTAGACTGCTTTTTCTGGTGTAGTAATGTTGATATAGGCAACAGCGTTCATTAAAAGAACTGCGTTATCTCTTGTAATCACTTCCTGAGATGGAATATCGAGAACGATATCTTTTGTCGTGACTTTATATGCGACTTCATCAACATAAGGAATCACAAAGTTTAGACCTGGACTTAAGGTTGTATGGTATTTACCCAGACGTTGTACGATCCATTTATAGCCTTGAGGAACAATACGAACCCCTTTAAAAATAGTGATCCCGACGAATGCCAAAAATGCGATGGCAATAATTGAACCAGACATTTCTACTCCTTTAAGAATTATTGTTTATAACGGTGAGTTGAGGTTATTGTGCGCTTGAACGACCAGCTCATTACCTAAAATATCTGTAACTCTGACACGATCACCGACCTGAACAGGGTTCAGTGTTCTGCAATTCCATTCGTCAGAGCCGAGAACTGGAAGCTGAAACCGAACTTTGACTAATTCAGGTTCATGACCAATTTGAATCACCATCCCAACTTGTCCGATTGTCGCTTCACGTGAGAGCCCCGCTTTAGTCTTATCAACGGAAAGTGGTTTAATAAATTTAAACCAAATCACCGTACATGAAATCGATAGGACAACCCATAAAATAATTTGAGCTGGAAGCCCCATAGAAGGAAATAGCCACACCAGTATGCTAATAATGACTGCAGCTATACCAAACCACAGTGCAGCAAAGGCCGGTAAAATGAGCTCAGACAGGATGAGCAAAATACCTAATACAAACCAATGCCAAGGTTCAATCAATAAGTCCATACATCTACTCTAATCGTTATCTTGTTATAGACGAAAACATCTATATCAAGATAACAGACTAGGGTAGAGAAGCCTATAAAAAATGCTTAAAAGCGAGCTGTTGGTGCAGGTTTGAAAGCAGCAGGAGATTTTTTGAAATTGGCAATTGCGGTATCTATTGATTTAATTTTCAGTTGCGCTGCTTTCTCACCTTCAAGTATTGCCTCATTGCTGGCTTTCAAATCCAAAGTTCCTAAATGGCCAACTTTTGGCTGAATCACGACTGTAGCTGCATTGAGTTCAGTATTGATACTTTGTTGACCCATAATATTAATCGTTTGATCCAACAGTCCCCACATGCTCATCGGCTTATTGCCTGCAGGGCGTGCAGAAATATCAACTGCTATCACAATATCTGCACCCATATTTTTGGCAGTTTGAACTGGAATTGGACTCACGAGTCCACCATCAACATATTTGGTTTTGCCAATCGTTGTTGGAACAAAGACGTTAGGGATACTACATGACGCTCTTACGGCTTGACCTGTATTACCTTTGACGAAATCAGCGCGTTTACCATTATCTAAACGTGTGGCAACTGCAGCAAATCGAATCGGGAATTGTTCAATCGGTTTGTTCCCAACCTGTCGATTGACATAATCTTGGAGCTTTTGACCGAGGACCACACCCTGTCGATTTAAAGTTAAATCACGAATATCGGACTCTTTCAGCTGAAGTGCAATTTGCTGTAGTTGATAGGGAGATTTGCCTGAAGCATAAATACTACCGACAAAACTTCCAGCACTTGTACCCGTAACAATTTTGGGTTTTATACCATGAGATTCTAAAACCTTTAATACACCAATATGCGCAAAACCTTTTGCACCACCACCGCCTAGAGCAATGGCGATCACTGGCTCGCGTGCTTGAATTTGAGTGGATTGTGTAGGATTTTTTACAGTAGAGTTACAGCCTGATAGCGCCAATAAACTCAGGCCAATGAAGCTGATTTTGGGAAGATTGAGGAGCAATGACATAGACATTAATCTGCTAAAAAGTGTCAAAATTTTAGGCATATCTCAACAGATTGCTGTCTATTTTTCTAGCATTTTTACAAAAGTTCTTTAAAGGGTAATGCTAAACGACTTATATTTTTAGGAGAAATTTTTCCACGATAATATTCTAATATTTTGTGCAGATCAGATTCATAGTCTCCCGTCATTTCGAGGCTTCCTAAACATCGAATGACTTTATGATCATAATCAAATGCAAACATTACCACTGGTATATTTGCACCTAAGGCAATGTGATAAAAACCGCTGCGAATGTTTTTAGCACTTTTTCGTGTACCTTCAGGTGCCATTGCCACCCAAATTTTATCTCGTTCATGAATAGCTTGAACAATTTGTTGAGTCAAGCCTTGGGGGCTATCACGTTTTACCGGAATCACCCCGATCCATTTGAGTAAATGTTTGAGTGGAGATTTGAACAGACTATCTTTTCCAAAGATTGTGACTTCAATGCCAATGCCAAGCATCGCGAGAAAGGCATACAGTCCATCATAATTTGATGTATGCGGGGACACAATTGCGACAGCTTTGGGAAAATTTGGAAATTCTCCTTCAAAAGACCAGCCTTGTCGAAGATAAAGCTGTTTGAACGCTGCTCGACTCAACTTTGAACCGCGTTGAGGAACTTGTGATGGTAATTTTGGAAATCTATTGTTCATTGTGCGTTGTATAATTGCTTTTTAAACTTATTATAAAGACCTTGTGTATGAGATACATTGGCAGAATAAGAATCAAGTGACAAGGACATCTCAATACGGATTGATTAAGAAAACATCAGTTGCAGGATACCTCTTTCATGTCACCAAATACCAAAATGTATGTGCTTTTATTTTCACTCTATTGGGCGCAAGGATTGCCAGTAGGATTTATGACACATGCTTTGCCCGTGATTCTGCGTGCTGAAGGTGTTTCCTTAACGCATATTGGTGGATTTGGATTGCTGATGGCTCCGTGGGCACTCAAAGTTTTATGGGCTCCATTGGTTGATCGCCATCATTTGTTCAATCAAGGGCATTACCGCAGTTGGATTATACCCACTCAGTTACTCACAATGATTACGCTGATAATCTTATCGTTTATCCCCATTCAATCACTGAACCAACCTCAATATCTCTTTGGATTTTTCGTGGCATTATTGATGATGAATAGTATCGGAGCGACTCAAGATATAGCAACTGATGGCTTAGCTGTGAATATTCTAAAAGGCGAACAACAGCATCTAGGCAATATGTTCCAAGTGATTGGTTCAAGATTGGGCTTTATTGTGGGAGGCGGTGCGATATTGTGGGTATTAGATGCATTGACTTGGCAAACCACTTTTTTATGCTTGGCTGTTTTGGTGGCATTTAATACGCTACCCGTATTATTGTATCGTGAGCCTCAACATGCTTCACAAAGTATCAATAATTATCAAGATGATGATTCATCATCTAAAACTCAAAGTTTCGTGAAAGCTTTAAGTCATTACTTAAAATATTTTTTTCAAAAGCGAGAACTCAGACTTTGGTTTTTTGTATTGTGTAGTATTAAAGTGACGGATGGATTGTCTGGACCTATTCTTAAACCATTGTTGGTCGATTTAGGACTATCTAAGACGCAAATTGGTGTCAATGTGACCATGCTTGGAGCATTTGCTGCTTTGAACGGAGCAGGTATTGCAGGTTGGCTACTTAGGTTTTATTCGCGTCAAAGTGCTTTAATTACTTTTTCACTGCTTAAATTATTGAGTCTCATTGGATTTGCATGGTTATCGCATTATGAGGCGCGACCTTCTGAATTGAACGTCGTGTGGATCTATATCATCAATGCTTTAGAAGATATGTTCGCTGCGATGTTATTGGTGATTATTCTAACCTTGGTGATGCAATACAGTCGGAAAGAATTTGCAGGAACAGATTTTACTTTCCAAGTCGCATTGATGGCTTCCATTGCGGGAGCACTGTATACCGTGAGTGGCATATTAGGCGATTGGCTCGGTTATACCTCATATCTCATTTTGATCTGTATATTAGGATTATTTTTGTTCATACCGATTTTAGTATGGAGTCGGTATACAGCTCAAAACAAACATCAATGGAATTAGTCTGTAATCTATCTTTTATTCATTTTCATGCTTAGGATGAAATAAAAATGAATAATCGAGATTGCGGAGAGTTGATAGCATGGGCAAATGAATACACTCCTCTAAGCACTATGAAAATTCAAGCTGTTATTTTTGATTTGGACAATACACTGACACACCGAGATTTAAGTGTTCAAACTTTTAGTCGGGCATTATTTAATACTTATAAACAGCAAATCGATCAATCTGCCTCGTCTGCGCAAGCTGAGATTCTCGAAACGATTCGATATATTGATCATGGTGGCTATCCCATCCGAGAAAGAATGACTGAACCTACCATTGGTGGTTCAGTTGCTCATGCATTACTCAAGCAGTTGAAATGGAAAAAAGCACCAGAATTAGATGAATTAAGTGACTATTGGTTTAATCAATTTGGACTAAACGCAGTCATGATGCCAAATGCTATTCAGACGCTTGATCAGCTTAGAAGCGAAGGATTTAAGTTGGCAATCATTTCGAATGGAGGACATTTCACTCGACACAAAATTATCGAAGGTCTAGGAATCGCGCATTATTTTGATGTGATCATGAGTTCTGAGAAGGCAGGTGTGTCAAAGCCTCAAGCAGAAATATTTCATATGACTTGTCAACAATTAGGAATTGCACCTGACCATTGTCTTTATGTTGGTGATCATCCAGTGAATGATTATTGGGGTGCTACTCAGGCTGGATTAGATGGACTATATTTGGCGGGGTTTCACCAATCCTTAGCTGAACATCAACCGCCGTTAAATAAAACAATTCAGAATTTGCCTGAAATTTTAGCGTATATAAAACAAGTCAATGCATGATGTAAATGATGAATTTTTGAGACGATCAGCTTGATGCAGTGTAATATAAAATGATCAGTTCAAAATGCATGCAATAAACCACTGTGGTTGATTGAGCGTATTAGGACTGAGCGATCTGCACTCGATTAGGCTCATCATTTATGTACAGCATTGTTTTATCCTTAGTGCCGCTGATAGGACTCATTTTAATTGGATATTTTCTTAAACAGAAATCATATTTAACTGACGAGTTTTGGGCGGGTGCAGAAAAACTTAACTATTTTGTTTTTTTCCCTGCCATGCTCTTTGGCAATCTGGCTCAAGCTGATATTCATATGGAGATGGTAAGTAAAATTTTAGTCATTTTACTCGTGGTCTTTCCAATTGTTTGTGCAGTTTTATATATTCTAAAAAGAATTTTTCAGACCCCAACACGAAGATTTGGAGTCTATGTTCAAAGCAATGTACGTTTTAATACCTATATTGGTTTAGCAGTAGTTGCTTCGCTTTTTCCAGCAGAAGGCATGACAATTTTTGCATTGCTGTTGGCGATCAGTATTCCTGTTGTGAATATCATCTCGGTATTGGCACTGACCGATCATGAAAATATGAATTTTCGAGCAGTGATTATATCGCTACTCAAAAATCCTTTAATTTTAGGTTGCCTGGTTGGGGTGCTCTACAATGTATCCGGGCTGCCATTATGGAAAGGTGCAGAGTCATTAATTTACCAACTTGCGATATGTAGCTTACCTATGGGACTAATGTGTGTCGGTGCTGCATTGCAATTTGTGGCTCTTAAAAAAGAATCATTACCTCTAATGATCAACACGCTATCGCGTTTATGTTTAATGCCGATTTTGGCTTGGCTGGTCTGTAAAATGCTGGGCTTCAATGCTTTAGAGACGCAAATCTTTATTTTATATTTTGCATTACCAACGGCTTCAGCTGCTTATATTCTGACAAAAGTATTGGGTGGTGACAGTCAATTAATGGCTGGCATAATTAGTCTGCAAATTATCGGTGCTGCAATCACACTACCCATCGTTTTGACTTTAATATTGCATTAAAACTCAGAAGTATAATTCCAAATATTTAGAATCATTTGAAAGTTTATCGATTCAATTTGAATTAGATTATGTATTTGTGTTGAATTATGAGAAAATGCAAGATTAAGTTGAATTGAAGTACTCCCATGACACACCACAATGCTGAATCTTTAAGTGATATCGAAATTTTAGATATTTTGCAGTCAATGAAATCTGACGAACTTAATGTTGAGGCGAATAAACTGATTCGAAGTGGTGGTAAAGAGGGGCGTCAGGAAGCACATAAAAAAGCCTTGGTTGCATTACATCAATCTTTCGAAGAAAAGTTTGTTGAAGCAGTGACACTTGCGCTAGGCTTAAATGAAGCACAAGCAAAAAAAATTAAATATAAAAAAGACAGAATTCGTATTCTTAAAGCGCGTGGTATTGATTATCTTGAGATTGATGGTGCTGAAACAGCACAAGTTTTATCGCAGGTTGCACAGGCGATTACACGTGAAGAAGCAATCGTAACACATGATCTACACAATATTTTTCCATTTTGGAAAGAAGGCTGGCCAATGGTTCAGTTAGATAATGCGTATGCTATTTTAGCTGAAGACATCAACATTCATTATCAAGCAACTTTAGATAAACTTTTAGAAATCTATGGTCGTTAATACCTTATTATTCAAATTAAACAAAAAATTGAAAACTTAGTTCAGTGAATCAACTGACTGAAAACCGATTTAAGTAACAGACTTAAATCGGTTTTTTCTTTTACCATCAACCATGGTGTTGTTCTACTCGGACATTGCACTGGAATGCTTTTTTAATCTGCCCGCTGTATTAGGATTCTTTATCGGAATTGCTGCAGATACTATGACCCCCTATGACAGTTATACAACCATACTTATTGCTTTGTATTCAGTTTTGCTTTGTCTTGGTGCTGACTTTTCAAGTGCTATTGCTCATGTTGATCATGGTGTATTTTGGATTAGTAAATATTAAGACCTTCTAAAATAGACCTTAAAATTTAGTTTTTTATTGCCATGTCTGTAATGCTCCTAAATATTCTATCAATGGTGATGAACGGGCCAATGATGTATCTATCATTTGAAATTGAACAGTTATTTTCGATAAAAATAGTCGACTAGATTATCATAAATAATGTTAAATAAATCACGAAATAATTTAATAACGTTAGTTGTTTGTCATTAATACTACATATTTCATCCTGTATATTAAAAAATGCTTAACAAAAGTTAGGTGTATTTAACATAAATTCTTTATAACGAGGTTTTAATCATGAGCTTAGTTGAATTAAAGCAAGAAGAAATCAATGAAGTATCTGGTGCTGGAACGTTGATTGGTGACTCAATCATCCACGGTGTGAACTTATTCAATCAAACACTTAATTCAAAACTGATTTCATCAGTTGGTGTTGTATTTAGTGCAGTAGGTTTAGGGCTAGTACACCAAGCTGCTGATACTACTGGTTTAGTGGCATCAAAAACATTAATTGGTCTAGGTCGTGCACTTGGTGGCGATGTAGATGAAACTCCAAACCATTACGAAAAAGAAAAGGCAGAAGGTCAATATAAACTTCTTCCGACTTTGAATGGCGTTCGTGCTTGGCTCTCATAAGTTTTAAATAAAGTGTTAAAGGCAGACTGGTCATGAGTACTGGTCTGCTTTCAGTAACATAAATAATAAAGCTAAACTTTTGGTGGCTATAACAATGCAGAATTCTTCAGAACAAATAGATCACGATAAAAGAAACTTTCTAAAAACAATGGGTAGCTTAGCTGCTGTTGGTGCTGTTTCAGCATGGTTCCCAACACAAAAGGCAGAGGCTTGGTTTTTTCCTTTACAAGAAAGATTAGTAAATTTCCCAACTGAAATCTCAATTTTTAAACAGGAATATGAAAATTGGTCTGGGGAATCTCGTTATGAAAATGCATGGACAGCATCACCCAGAAATCAAGAACAAGTTTTAAAAGCGATTAATTGGGCTCACCAAAATGGTTATAAAGTCAGAGCCAAAGGGATGTCTCATAATTGGTCACCTTTATTGTTGGATGATCAAGACACGATTACTAAAATTTTATTGATTGATATGCCAACGCATATCAACAAAGTAAGTATTGATGCAAACGGTATTGTGACTGCCGAAGCAGGCATTCAAATGGAAGCATTGTTAACCGCAATGGAATACCGTAATCGTGGATTTGTGGCAGTACCAGCACCTGGAGATTTAACTTTGGGTGGTGTGTTGGCCATCGATGGTCATGGCACAGGTGTACCTGCCGTAGGGGAAATAAAACAAGAAGGTCAAACTTATGGTTCGATCAGTAATTTAGTGGTATCGATCACTGCTGCTGTTTTCGACCAACGAGAAGGTCGATATGTTGCGAAAACCTTCCTGCGAAATGATCCAGAAATTCGTGCATTTTTAGTTCATATAGGTCGTGCATTTATTTTATCTGCACAATTACAAACGTCAAAAAATCAATATATTCGTTGTGAAAGCTATACCGACATTCATATCAATGAGCTATTTGCTCAAGATAAGCATGCTGGACGTACCTTCTCTCATTTTCTGGATAAGTCTGGTCGTGCAGAAGCAATTTGGTTTCCATTCACCGATTATCCTTGGTTAAAAGTTTGGACTGTTACTCCGTATCGTCCTTTGACTGCTCGACAGACAGTCAAACCATTCAATTATTGGTTCTCAGATAATTTGATCAAACCTATTACTGATTTGATTCATAAAATCATCGTCAATAAAAGTACTTATCTCACGCCAACCTTCGGTTTTACTCAGTATGAAATCTCTAAACTAGGTTTAAATGGTACGCCATTATCTGGAATCACGACGATTTTGACTGGTGGTTTGGCTTCTACTCAAACTTATGATTTATGGGGAACGTCAAAAAACGTTTTACTGTATGTCAAACCAACAACTTTGCGTGTTACTGCAAATGGCTATGCTGTCATTACCAGTCGTGCAAACGTTCAACGGGTTATTGCTGATTTTTGTGATTATTACGGCATTAAGATGAAGCAATATCAAAAATTGGGTCGTTTCCCAATGAATGGACCTGTTGAAATTCGAGTTACGGGCTTGGATCATCCAGAAGATTCAATTGTTCACGGCGCTCAAACAGCAGCATTATCAGCCATTAAACCTTGTCCTGATCATCCTGAATGGGACTGTGCCGTTTGGTTTGATATTTTAACCTTGCCAGGTACGCCATTCTCAGCGCAATTTTACACAGAAGTTGAAGAGTGGATGTCACAACGTTATCAAGGTGATTCATTGATGCGACCAGAATGGTCTAAAGGGTGGGGCTATACCAATCAAAAAGCTTGGGACAGTTCAACTTATATCGATTATGAAATCCCACGCGTCCATGCTCAGGGTCAATCTAATCATTTAACCATTCAGTCGAGTAGTCATATTTTAAAGCAATATGATCCTCATGCTTTGTTCACAGCACCTTTAGTCAATCGAGTTTTGAAATAAAACAAGATGAACGCTTCGTTTTTAATCTATTGAAATCAGTATCCAACTGAGTTTATTCAAAGCAGATTTAGCTGAGCGAAGTGTGGGATAGAACAGGAGACAACACAGATCATGACTATTTTATTGAAAACTTTTGGTTTGTGTTTGTCTCTTTTAAGCACGCTGTTGAAATGCAGTCAACTTGATGAAAATTCAATATAAAAACCCGTACTTGAAAAATTAATTACAAATATATATGACAAATAAGCTGTTTAGAGACAAAGCGATTGATGCACAAAAGTCAAAGTGGATTGGTGAAGTCATTTTGATTCGACCATTTTCATTTACGGTACTCACGATTGTTGTCGCCATTTTTACTGTTTTATTAGTGAGTTTTATTTTTTTTGGAAGCTATACGAAGAGGACGAGTGTTAAAGGATTATTGATTCCTAATACGGGTTTAATCCGAGTTTATAGTGCCGAAGGCGGCACAGTTAGTGAAAAATTCGTCAAAGAAGGTCAGTTAGTGGAGAAAGGGACACCATTAATTGCATTAAAAATGACGCGTTATAATAGTACAGGTAACTATAATGAGTCTGTACAACAACAAATTGAGTTAAAAAAACAAAGTTTAGATACTGAAAAAAATAAACTAAAAGACTTACATTTAAATAGTGTTCAACAATTAAATGCAGAAATTCAATCTATACGTTTAGATTTAATAAAATTAGATGGCTTAATTGCCGAGCAACGCCAACGTCTAGCACTTGCACAAGAAAATGCACATCGTTATCGAGATTTAAAAGATAAAGAATATATTTCGATTGAAGAATATCAACTGAAGCAAGATAACTATATCAGCCTAAAAGTTGCTTTACAGAGCTATGAGCGAGAAAAAAATACTAAACAAGCTGAATTAGAAAATAAATTATTGGCTCAGCAAGGACTAGCATCGAAGTTGGAAAGTGAGCTGACTTTGGTCGATCGTCAATTAGCTTCGAATCAGCAAGAATTTTTAGAAAATAAAGCGCGGGATAGTTTGCTATTACAAGCCAATGCGACAGGAAAAATAGCATCGATTAATGCAGAGGTTGGTCAGTTTATTTCTCCTAATATTCCTGTTATGAATATTGTTCCGACGCCTTCTTATTTAGAAGCACATCTTTTTGTACCCAGTTCAGCAATTGGATTTATAAGGACTGGTCAAACCGTAAAACTTCGTTTTCAAGCCTATCCTTACCAAAAATTTGGTCAAGGTGAAGGTGTGATTCATTCAATCTCAGCGACGACGATGAACCCACAAGAACTGACCAATTTAGGCGAGTTAAGTCAGGGTGTAACATTTAACCAAAGTGAACCTGTGTATTTAGTCAAAGTCAAATTAGAACAACAGTTTGTAAAAGCCTATGGTGAAAGTAAGCCTCTTAAAGTGGGCATGGCCTTTGATGCAGATATCATGCAAGAAAAAAGAAAACTATATGAATGGGTACTCGAACCGTTATATAGCATCACGGGCAAGATATAAGAAGAAATAACATGCAAATATTAGACAAAATTTCTCTTGGATTTGGACGGAAAATTCCAACCATTTTACAGACGGAAGCGACAGAATGTGGATTAGCCTGTATTGCGATGATTGCGCATTATTATGGCTATGAGTCTGATTTATTAACGTTAAGACGTCGTTTTTCAGTTTCTCAAAAGGGTTCAAATCTCAATCAGCTGATCAAAATTAGTAATCAGTTGAAAATGGTAACACGCCCATTAAAGCTGGATTTAGAAGATTTAGATCAGCTTAAAACCCCATGTATTTTACATTGGGATTTCAACCACTTTGTGGTGTTGCAAGAAGTCAGTGCCAATAAAGTCACGATTTTAGATCCAGCATTTGGTAAATGTGTACTGACACTCAATGAGGTATCTGAACATTTTACGGGTGTTGCATTAGAGCTTTGGCCAGATACTGAATTTGAAAAAAAAGAAGATAAAAATCAGATTCAGCTTAAAGGTCTAATTGGTCATGTTCGTGGTTTATGGAAATCTCTCGGGCAAATTTTAATCTTGGCCTTAGCCTTAGAAGTTTTTTCATTAATTAGCCCATTTTTTATGCAATGGGTGATCGACCATGTGATCGTATCTGCAGATCGGGATCTCTTAACGATACTGGCTATTGGGTTTGGCATGTTGATGTTGCTTCAGCAGTTTATCGGGCTACTTCGTTCTTGGATCATGATGTATATGAGCACACATTTAAGTGTGCAGTGGCAAGCCAACGTCTTTAATCACATGATTAATGTTCCTGTCTCTTATTTTGAAAGACGATCACTCGGTGACATTGTTTCGCGATTTGGATCAATTGGGAACATTCAAACCACGCTCACCACAACGTTCTTAGCTGCGATTCTTGATGGATTAATGACAGTATTTACGTTGATTTTAATGTTTGTATACAGTCCGAAGTTAGCTTGGATTGCAATTTTTACCATGGTCTTATATGCCTTAATCCGATGGATTTGGTATGCACCTTTGAAGCGAGCGACTGAAGCGCAAATTATTCATGCAGCGAAGCAAAGCAGCCATTTTATGGAAACCGTGCGTGGGGCAAAAACCATAAAACTGTTCCAGCGACAAGATGTTCGCCGTTCGACTTGGTTAAATCTTATGGTCAATCAAGTGAATGCCGGATTAACCACCCAAAAGCTGGGGTTGGGATTCTCATTGGCGAATGGAGTCTTATTTGGGATTCAGAACATTCTAATTATTTGGTTAGGTGCCACATTGGTATTGGAGGGTAATTTTACAGTTGGTGTGCTGATGGCATTTATGGCGTATAAAGGCCAATTTGATAGTCGGGTTGCAGGACTAATCGATAAGTTTATCGAAGTTAAAATGCTTCAAATTGATGTAGAGCGTTTATCCGATATTGTGTTAACAGAACAAGAAAAATTATACGGTGATGCTGAAATCACAAATCTAGATCAGGTTGAGAATGCAATTGAAGTCGAAAATCTGCACTTTAAATATTCAGAAAATGACCCTTATGTACTCAAGGGCATTAGTTTTAAGATTCCCCAAAATCAATCTGTCGCCATTGTCGGGGCAACAGGTTGCGGTAAGACCACACTGCTACATGTTCTGTTAGGCGTATTTAAACAGAATGAAGGTGAAGTCAAAATTATGGGGCGTGACTTTGAACAATTAGGATTAAACGCTGTGCGAGATCAAGTCGCGACAGTGTTACAAGATGACATTCTATTTGCTGGTTCAATCGCAGAAAACATTTGCTTTTTTGATTCAAATCCAGACATGCAATGGGTACAAGAATGTGCAGCCTATGCCGCAATTCATGATGACATTAGCCGTATGCCAATGGGATATCAAACCTTAGTAGGTGATATTGGTAATATGTTGTCAGGAGGACAAAAACAAAGAATTTTATTGGCTCGTGCTATCTATAAAAAACCAAAGATTTTATTTATGGATGAGGCGACCAGTAGTTTAGACGTATTAAAAGAACAAGAGGTCAATGCAAATCTCAAGCATTTAAATATTACCAAATTGATTATTGCACACCGTCCAGAAACGATTTCATCTGCTGAGCGGATTATCGCTTTACAAGATGGCGTGATTGTCCGTGATATGTTGACCAAGGATTTGCAATCTAAATGAAAATTACATACATCGCTTTCATTGTTGTTGTCGGGTCACTATTCGGACATAGTTCGTTGGCTTATGCAGAGAGTTGGTTGTCAAAACTGACTCCAAATCTAAAAAAACAGCGCGAGACATTATGGTTTGATGAGCTCACGGTTCAGCGTAAAGCCCGTGAGAATGAGACAAAACGTAAGGAAATAGAACAACAACTCAATCAAAATGTGTCACTTGATCTTCAAAATCAGAAAATGTTAAGTCAACTTCAATATTGTTTATCTCAAAATAATCTCAAGAATGAACAGCCAATAGAACTGATTGATGCCATTGAACGTGCAGTTTGTCGTAATCCTGAGACAAAAAGTGCTTGGGTACAAACGCGTATTCAAGCTGCTCAGCTTAAAATCTCTAAAGCAAATTATTATCCTCAAGTGAATAGCACCTTGAATTACGATTGGTCACGTGATGATAATCAAGTAAAAGATCGTCCTGTTTTGAGTTATGACACTGACTTACGCCGTTACGGACTTGGAATAAGAGCCAATTGGCTAATTTATGATTTTGGTAGTCGATTTTATCAAGCAGAAGAAGCCGAAAAATTATTAGCGATGTCTTTGACACAGCATGATGTTGCTTTGCAAAATATGATCATCAAAACGATTTCGACTTATTATCAAATTATTCAGGCTGAGTTAAAGTTAAATAATATTAATGAGTTGGTTGTACTTGCAGAAAAAAACTATGAAATTGCAAATGCTCGATATCGTGCGGGTGTTGGTATCAAATCAGATGCATTACAAATGTCCGCAAATTTGGCGAAAGCAAAGTCAGATCAAACTAAATTTTTAGGTGATTTAAAAATAGCAAAAGGACTTTTAGCATCATTAATGGGTGAGCCTGCATACCAAAATTTCCAAATTAATAATCAGTTAAAAATTCCAAAAGAGCTAAATCTTAAACCGATTGAAATGCTCATTCAGGATGCTGAAAAAATGCATCCAAAGTTTAAAGCTGCACAGTATGATTCACTCGCAGCTGAAAATAAAATTAAGGCAATACAGCGGTCTAGATATCCATCTGTAAGTTTTAACGGCATTTATGATCAGCAAAAACAAACGAGTGACAGTTATGGAAGTGATCGCCAATCTCTACAAGCAGGTGTGCAAGTCAATTTCCCATTGTTTGATGGTTATAATCGAAAAAATCAAATTGTCGTTGCTCAAGAAAACTTAAAATTAAAGCAATTAGAGCAAGAAAGATTGAAGCTTGAAATTAATGCTGAAATCTGGAAAAGCTATAATGAGCTAAATGCAATCCATGACAATATTAAGGCGCTAACGATATTGAATCAAAGTGCTTCAGAAGCCTATGAAGTCGCCCAAGGACGTTATAAAGCGGGTGTAGGAAATTTACTCGAAGTGCTTAATGCTCAGAATGTGTTGAGTGAAGCAAAAATGAATTATTCCACCTTGTTGACAGAGTTTTTAGTGGTGAGGTATCAACTTCTATCTAACATGGGGAACTTGAATATTTGGAATGAGACTCAAGCTCAATAAGTCTTTATAAATAAGAGATTGGAGTGATTAAAAAATCACTCCGAAACTCGAGATACGATTAAATAGCAGAATAGAATGGGAACATCCCAAATATTAATCCACTTGCAAGCATCACTACGCACGTAATAATCGCCCATTTAATGGTAAATTTTTGGTGTTGACCAAACTCAATCCCAGCAAGCCCGCAGAGTAAAAAGGTAGATGGAACTAAGGGTGAGAGCAGATGAACGGGTTGACCAACAATCGATGCACGAGCCATTTCCACAGGAGAGATGCCATAATGTGCTGCAGCTTCAGATAAGATGGGCAGAACACCATAGTAAAAAGCATCATTTGACATAAAGAACGTTAAAGGCATGCTTAAAACGGCTGTGATTGGTGCCAAATATGGACCCATGCTATCTGGAATAATCGCAACTAACTCTTTGGACATGGCATCGACCATACCCGTGCCAGTGAGTAAACCTGTAAAAATACCAGCGGCAAAAATAATACCAACGACATTTAAAGCACTACCAGCATGATGAGCGACTAGGCTTTTTTGCATATCAATATCACGATAGTTCACGACTAGTGCAATACACAATGCAATCATAAATAAAATAGGCATAGGCAAAATACCCATGACTAGGCTGACCATCAGTGCGAGAGTCAATAATCCATTAAACCATCTCAAATGCGCTCGATTTGCCTCTGGGTTTGATGAAATTTGAATATTGTCGCCATGGCTAATATCCAATTCCATGATGCCTAATCTTTTACGCTCCATTCGGCCATACATGGTTCCTAAAAAGTACAACCAAGCAATGGCGAACAGCATCGGTAAAATCATCGGAACAAACACATCGCTAGGATCTACATGGAGTGCACTTGCCGCACGTGCAGTAGGTCCACCCCATGGCGTTAAATTCATGATTCCACTGGCTAACATCATGAGACAGGCCATAATTAAAGGGCTCATGCCTAATCGCTTGTAAAGCGGTAACATGGCAGCAACACAGATCATATAAGTGGTAGAGCCATCACCGTCTAAAGACACGATCAATGTTAAGGTAATCGTACCTAATACTACTTTGAGGGGATCACCTTTTACCAATCTGAGAATAAATTTCACTGATGGATCGAATAAACCTGTATCAATCATGATGGCAAAATACAAGATAGCAAATAGCAGCATGACGCCGGTAGGTGCTAACTTTTTAACACCATCTAACATCATTTCACCAAGTTCATTAAGTTGAATATGGTTCAAACTATCCACAAAAAAACCTAATCCATATGCAATTAGCGCAAAAAGAACGGGAATAAGCGTGAGTGCGACGAGGGGAGTCATACGTCTAGACATAATGAGGTACATAAAGCACAAAATCATGCCCAAACCAAGCAAGGTCAACATGGATCTATCCTTAGATTAGCGTTTTAATCAATATTGTTTCTATTACAGTATTTGTTATCTTCGAAAACGCCGACCATCTTAGAGAAATTTACGATTAAACTAAATATTGTTTAGAAAATATTAAAATAACCATAATTTTTATAAAAAATAGTAGTTAAAATTCATAAGTTTAAAATTTATATTTTGTGATTGGAGACATTAAACATGATTTTTAAGTGTGATATTTGTAATAAAAATTGAGTATAAATTCTAATTTTAATAATTTTTGAAGGCGAAAAATCTCAAGTTTAATTAGATAAACTGAATAAAAAAATCCACCTGAGTGGTGGATAGTGTCTTATTCAACAGTTGATTCTAATTCTGCTTTTTCATCAAGTAATCTGGTCACGAGTAGTTGGTCAATTTTAAAATGGTCAACATCGACCACCTCGAATTTATAACCATTAAATACTACACTATCAGCAGGACGTGGAATCTTACGAAGTTTAAACATCATAAACCCAGCTAAAGTTTCATAGTTTTCATCATCAGGCATTTCATCAATTTCTAATGCATGCTTGACATCTTCAATAGGTGTACTGCCTTCAATCAGCCAAGAATGATCATCCCGCTTGATAATTTGAAGATCTTCATCCGTTGGCGTAACCCAGTCACCCATCACGGTAATCATAATATCAGATAGGGTAATAACACCAACCACCAAGGCATATTCATTGATCACAACGGCAAACTTTTCTTTACTAGATCTGAAGCGATCAAGTAATTCTGACAGTGTAAGTGTATCTGGAATCGTTAATACATTACGGATAGTGGATTCATTCAACTGATTAAATTTTTGATTATTTAAAATACGAATCAAGATATCTTTAGCATCAACATAGCCAATCACTTGATCAATATTTTCATTGCAGACTAGATATTTTGAATAGGGAAATTCAGCCAGTTTTTGACGAATACTTTCTTCTGATTCATTGATGGTAAAGAAAACTACGTTTTCACGTGTAGTCATGCTCGAAGGAACATTTCGTTCTTCAAGTTCAAATACATTTTCAATAAAGTGATGTTCTTGTTTTTGTAAGACACCTGCTTGTGCTCCTGCATCCATTACCGCGGAAATATCATCAAAAGTAATATTATCATCACGAGTAGTATTTACTTTGAATAAACGGAATAAGAGGTTGGCAATTGCATTGATAAACCAAGCTAATGGACGACAAACAGTAATGAATACCTGAATAGGATTAATTAAAGAGACAGCGATTTTTTCAGGTGCAATCATTGCCAATCGTTTAGGCATAAGATCAGCAAATAAAATAAACAGTGATGTCACTAAAGTAAATGACAATGCAAAACCAATTGATTGTGACCAAGGACCATCATAGAAACGATCGACCAAAATCACAAAATAAGGTCTAAATGCAGCTTCACCTAAAATCCCCCCCAAAATTGCAATAGCATTTAAGCCGATTTGCGAGGCAGCAAAGAAATCAGCTGAATTCTCTTGAAGCGTAAGCACTTTTTGTGCACGATCATCACCAGACTCAGCCAAAATTTTCAGTTTCACTTTACGTGATCCTGCAAGTGCGATTTCACTTAATGATAAGAATCCAGCTCCAGCAATCAAAATCATAATGATCACGAAATTCTGAAAGAGGCTCACACGAACACCTTTGTTTTTAAATTATTTAAGAGGAAAGTTTTATCACAAAAAACATAGAGGTAGTGAATTTTTACACTACCTCAATATCATAGTTATTGAGTAAAAAATTTTAAAGTATTGATTTAAATCAGCTCTACTCAATCAAAATTGTGAGAAGTGGGTATTGTTATTTGAAAGAAATTCACGATTTTCTTCCTCAGTCATTTGACGAGCAACATATAAAATCAACTGACGTAACCAACGATGAGCAGGATGATGATGTAATAGAGGGCACCACGCCATTTTGAGTTCAAATTCAGGAATGTAAAATGGAGGGTCTTTGAGCATCAAGTTTTGACTTTTAGCTTGTAGGCGAGCGATTTTCGTCGGTAATGTCGCAATGAGATCGACATTAGACGCTAATAAACCTGGCATTTGATAATGACGTGTAAATACCGAAATTTTGCGTTTTTGACCAATACGCTCTAAAGCTTGATCAATCCAACCTAAACCGGCTTGTTTCTCTGGGTTAACACCAAATCCTACACCCATCCCAGTTTTAGAAACCCAGATATGTTGCGCATCTAGATAACTTTTAAGATTCAAATTATTTACGGCAGGATGCTTATTATTCAGTAAGCATGAAAAGCTGTCACGCCACACCAGAACCTGATGAAAACTTTGTGGAATTTCGTTGAAACGGTTGATGGCAAGATCAACTTTACCTTGTTCCATATCACGATAAGATACATCACTCGGTGTTAGAAAATCTAAAACAACATTTGGTGCTTCTGAACGCAGAGCCTTAACTAAGCGAGGCACAAGTGTAGCTTCAGCATAATCTGAAGTCATGATGCGGAAAACACGAT
Source organism: Acinetobacter sp. ANC_7655 (assembly GCF_056784015.1). NCBI lineage: Bacteria > Pseudomonadati > Pseudomonadota > Gammaproteobacteria > Moraxellales > Moraxellaceae > Acinetobacter > Acinetobacter sp. ANC_7655. The sequence goes on from NZ_JBWYJB010000007.1 coordinate 145,372, forward strand.
TTGACGTATAAGGTCTAAATTCTGTTCGTGGTTCTAAGATCATGGATAGATCAGAAAGAGCATCACGAATACGAGGCTGTAGTTCTAAAGCCCTTTCTGTAGGAGTCATTCCTTCAGAAGAGCGAATTAAAAGCGGATCATTAAATAAGTTACGAAGACGACGTAAAATATTACTCATTGCAGGTTGAGTAACACCCAATTGTTCTGCTGCACGTGTAACATTCTTCTCTCGCAAAAGAACATCTAAGTAAATTAAGAGATTGAGATCAACCCGCTCAAGATTCATAAAAAAAATACCGAAAATAAATTTTTGAAATCGTGGGGAATTATGCCATAAGCGCTTAGGTTTGTGTGTTTTTATGCTGATTTTTTCAGCAGAATTTAACATATATTCATCAAATTTACGTTTTTTTTGTCATAAGACAGACCCTATACATTTATTTAAGAAATAGGGCTTTAGTTGTTTTTGAAATTACCATGCTATGTTCTAAATTGTTTTTAGGTTTATCTCAATTTAAATGCTTTATTGGTAATTCCATCAATATGGTTCACAGTTTAAAAAATATTCATTTAAAACTAACAGTTTAATAACGATGTTCTGTCAGAAAAGTCAATTGAAGGTTAAAATCTAAAGATGTTTGAAGAAAAATTAAACGTAATGGTGAGCTTGATACTTAAGTCTAATGAATAAGAATCACTCAAATTGTGTTAAAAGTGTACAAATGCTTATTTTATAAATTTTATTAAAATCAATAATTTATATAATGGTATTTCATTTATATTACGACTTTAATCTACATATTTTTTAAATAAATACTGAGAATTAAACGAAAATATTGGATTAATTTCTAGAGTCAATCTAAGCTAAGTCCATAGCAACGAAGCGCTCTAAATCTGAACAATTAATACCGAGTAGATTTAGTCCTTCGATTGATAAATCCTAAAATTATATACAGGGTAAAATATCATGACTACATACCAAACAGCGATTGATGCAATCCGCGAATTAAAAGCAAAATTCGGCAACACTTGGGCAGACATCAGTCCTGAAGATGCTGCACGTATGCAACTTCAAAACCGTTTTAAAACCGGTTTAGATATTGCGAAATACACAGCTGCGATTATGCGTCGTGATATGGCTGCTTATGATGCTGATTCTAGCAAATATACTCAATCTTTGGGTTGCTGGCATGGTTTCATCGCACAACAAAAAATGATTGCGAACAAAAAATACTTCGGTACTACTGAACGCCGTTACATCTACCTTTCTGGTTGGATGGTTGCTGCACTTCGTTCTGAGTTTGGTCCACTTCCTGACCAATCTATGCACGAAAAAACTTCAGTTCCTGCATTGATCGAAGAAATCTACACATTCTTACGCCAAGCAGACGCAAAAGAATTAAACGACTTATTCCGTGCACTTAAAAAAGCGCAAGAAGCGGGTGACACTGCTAAAGCTGCTGAAATCACTTCACAAATCGACAACTTCCAAACTCATGTTGTGCCAATTATTGCCGACATCGACGCTGGTTTCGGTAACGAGGAAGCAACTTACTTACTGGCTAAGAAAATGATCGAAGCGGGTGCATGTGCACTACAAATCGAAAACCAAGTTTCTGACGCGAAACAATGTGGTCACCAAGCAGGTAAAGTAACTGTTCCACACGAAGACTTCATTGCGAAAATCCATGCACTTCGCTATGCATTCTTAGAAATGGGTCTTGACGACGGTATCATCGTTGCACGTACTGACTCTGAAGGCGCTGACTTGACTCAAAAAATCCCAGTGGTTAAAGAGCCAGGCGATATCGCTTCTCAATACATCAGCTACTTAGACACTACTGAAATTGATATTTCAGAAGCGCAAGAAGACGAAATCCTAATCAAACGTGATGGTAAATTACACCGTCCTAAGCGTTTAGCTTCTGGTCTATATCAATTCCGTGAAGGTACTCAAATTGACCGTGTTGTACTTGACTGTGTAACAAGTTTACAGAACGGGGCTGACCTTCTTTGGATCGAAACTGCAACGCCAAACGTTGAAGAAATCGCTCACATGGTGAACCGTGTACGTGAAGTTGTGCCAAATGCAAAACTTGTTTATAACAACTCACCATCATTCAACTGGACGTTAAACTTCCGTCAACAAGCTTACGACCGTTGGGTTGCTGAAGGTAAAGACGTATCTGCTTACGACCGTGCTAAGTTAATGAGCGCTGAGTATGACAATACTGAATTAGCTGCTGATGCTGATGCGAAGATCCGTACGTTCCAAGCTGATGCTTCTCGTGAAGCAGGTGTATTCCATCACTTGATTACACTTCCGACTTACCACACTGCTGCGCTTTCTACACATGAGCTTGCAGAAGGTTACTTCGGTTCTGAAGGTATGTTGGCTTATGTTGCTGGTGTACAACGTAAAGAAATCCGTGGTGGTATCGCTTGTGTTAAACATCAAGCAATGGCTGGTTCAGACATCGGTGATGACCATAAAGAAATCTTCGCTGGCGACAACGCGCTTAAAGCGGGTGACGATGCGAAAAATACAATGAACCAATTCTCAGCATAAGCATTGAACTAATTCAAAAAAACCCTGCGTAAGCAGGGTTTTTTTATTGTTAATGAAATTATTTAACTAAATACATGAGCCAATTTAATTGATGTATAGATAGAAAAACAGCGGTAGTAAAATCTAATACATATTTTGAATAAAAGTAATGCCAAAGCTGTTACAATCCCGAAAATTTACATTTGTATATTTATATGTTTGAAAAATTTGCTGAACAGAGTTTAAATGCATTAGGTTGGGAAATTGATAACCATTGGCCCTTAGATTTAGACCAATGTGTCATGATTGCTGCACCACACACCAGTAACTGGGATGCTTTATACGCGCGATTAGCGCTCAAAGCTTTAGGTGTAAATGTCAGAATTACAATTAAAGACAGCTATATGAAGTTTCCATTTGGTCCTTTTGTCCGGGCTATGGGAGGGATCGGAATTAATCGCCGACCGAAGAAAGAGGGAGAGGAAAGACCAAGCATGGTGCAATTAATGGCAGATCTTTTTAAAGATCATCCAAAATTGGTCATGTTGGTGACGCCAGAGGGAACAAGGTCAAAACAAGAAAAATGGAAAACGGGTTTTTACCATGTAGCAATTACAGCGAATGTCCCAATCGCTTTAGCATATATGGATTACAGTCAAAAAAAATGCGGTGTAGGTAAAATTATTTATCCTACTGGAGATATAGAAGTGGATATGGCAGAAATTATGGAATTTTATTCAAAGATTTCAGCTAAATTCCCCGAAAAATTTAGTGTTGACCAACGATATTCACACAACAGTTAATATATGGAGAAGGCAGAACAATCTGCCTTTTTTAATACAAGAAAATTGCGTTTAGGGTTAAAATAAAGCCTGAAAAAAACAATAAAGTTAAGACAATCGATTTAAATTTTTGCTCAGATATTTGATAAAAAATTTTTGCACCAATGATCGTAGGTAGGCTAACTGCAAAGATCAAAATCCACAAATAAGACAAGTGATTCACGTTAATGGTCTGGTTAAATAAATAGATGATCAAAGTAAAAAGTTGGATGGCAAAATTAAAATGTCGAAGAATGTTGCGTTGCTCATGTTTAGGAAGTTGTTTAAGCATCACCCAAGCCGAGGGAATTGCACCACAGAATCCACCGAGCCCACCTAAAATTCCACCCAAAAAACCAATCAAGCCGTCCATCCTGAGTCTGGTATCTTTTAAACAATGTAGTTGCGGATTAAAGAACATGAGTGGGCACCAAATTAATAAAAATATCCCAAGTAGTAATTTGAACGTGTCTGCATTGATATAATGAAGCAAAAAAGTACCCAAAGGTACTCCAATTAAGCCAGCGATAATATAGACCCAAACGATAGAAGGCTTTATAAAGGTTCTTGGTTCTTTATACATTGAAATGATATGACACCATAGTGATGCACAAACGACCAAGGGGGCGGTGATCTGAGGCGGTAGAATCCATACCCAAAAAGACATCGCAATAAGAGCGAAGGCAAAACCTGTGAGTCCTTGAATAAATCCAGCAAAAATTGCGCCTAGAATAAAGATACATAATGTCATAAGGTGACTGCATCAATTGCTAAAGCAGGAGTAAAAGAAAAATGCATGAGATCGTCGGATAAGGAAAACTGATCAATCCTAAAATAATATTTGTTATCTTAAAAATAATAAGAACAGCAATAGCTAGCAGTAAAGCGAATAAAAGCCCTGAAAATCAGGGCTTTTATTATTAATTGGAGTTAGGTTTTAGGTTTTGTGTTAGACCGTTGATGTCCCCACCCTGAATACCAAGTTCACTCATTAAGCTGTCAATAAGAGGTGCTTGCGAACGATATCTAAGTGCGCTATTCACCACTTGATCTGAAAGTGCAACGGATTGTGATTGATCTGCTTGATCAGCTGAAGTTGTGGCGCCAGTAATGCCACCAAGACCATTCACTTGTAATATCTTGATATCATCAATATTTTCCATTGGTTTAACACTTTCACGGATGATTTCAGGCAAATACTTCAAAAGTGCCAAACGAATTTGCATCTCAACTTGTTCACTTGACAAAATATTATTTGCTTCATTGACTGCGCGTGTCCCTTCAGCATCGACTTGGTATTGTTTTTCTAAAGCTTGAGCCAAAAGAATTTTAGCATCAGCTTCACCTTTAGCTTTCAAGCGGACTTTTTCAGCTTCTGCTTCAGCCGCAGTACGAACAGCTTCAGCCTCATCTACAGCAGCTTGTTTTGATGCCTCGGCAGCCACAGTAATTGAAATAGCATCAGTTTCTGCAGCCTGTTTTGCAGCAACAAGTTCAACCGCTTTAATACGCTCAGCTCGCTGTGTTTCACGAACAGTCACAACTTCTTCCTCAGCTTTCACTGCTTGCGCACGAGCTTGGTCAGCAAGTGCTTTGGCTTCAGATTCAGCACGAGATTTCTCGGCAATCGCGATTGCGCGATCCTGTTCCGCAAGTTCAATGGTTTTCTTTTGTTCTACTTGCGCTTGTTCAATAATTTGTGCTTTTTGAATATTTTGATTTTCGACATCACGTGCAGCTGAAATACGTTTTAATTCAATTTCACGTTCTGCAGCGATTTGGGCTTCTTCTGCCTCACGCTTTTTGGCAGCTTCTTGTGTTGCAATTTCAGCAAGTTGTTCAGCTTTTCGAATCGAAATTTCACGCTCTTGTTGCATCTTTGCGTATTCTTCTTCACGCAGGATTTGAAGGCGTGCTTGTTCAGCCTCTAAATTTTTCGCTTTAATGGCTAAGTCAGCATCTTGTTCAATATCGTTACGTTTTTTTCGACGATCTTCAATAGTTTCTGTTAATTTTGTTAAACCTTCTGCATCAAATGCATTTTGTGGATTAAAAAATTTAAAGCTGGTCTGATCAAGACCTGTTAAAGATACAGTTTCGAGTTCTAAACCATTTTTGAACAGATCTTCTGAAACAACTTGTTGAACTTTCTGAACGAAGTCGACACGTTTTTCATGTAACTCTTCCATAGCCATTTCTGCTGCTACTGCACGCAGGGAATCTACAAATTTACCTTCAACCAAATCTTTTAATTCATTTGGTGACATGGTTTTTTGACCCAAAGTTTGTGCCGCGGTAGCAATCGATTCAGCTGTTGGCTTAACACGAACATAGAACTCAGCCATCACATCTACACGCATTCGATCACGCGTAATCAAGGCTTGATCAGCTGCACGTTTAACTTCTAAGCGAAGGGTATTCATATTGACAGGAATGACTTCATGTAAAACAGGGAGTACAATTGCACCGCCCCCTAATATAACTTTTTCCCCACCAAAACCAGTTCTGACAAATGAAACTTCCTTGCTAGAGCGTTTATATAGTCTTGCAATAATGGTTCCGATTACAACCAGCGCAATGAGAATAAGTCCTGCAATTATAATAATTTGATAAAAATTTGAACTAAACATTTTTTTCTCTAAGTTGATTTATTGTGAAATTGCTTGAAAGCCTTTGAGACTACGTTGTGTAAGTAAGACTTGCTGACCTTGTACGAATATTTCGTCAGCTTCAGGTTCGACTAAAATGTAATGTGTTTGACCAAAGCGATCTTTGAGTTTTGCTTGCGCAGGATAGTGCAGTCGAGCAGTGCCTAAAATGATTTCTGCTCGAAGTCCAATTAGATCGTCGCTATGAATTGCTGTGGTTTCATCTTTAGGGATGATCTGTGCTATCCATCTTGAGAATAGACGTACGAATGGCATACAGACCACAAGAACCAGTGAAGTAATGAGCCAGACTGTTAAAAATGATCCAAATACATGATGGATGATAGATTGGGCTAAGAAGCCAACAATTGAAAAGGTCGTGAGAAAGATGATCAGCCAAATTAATACAGGAATACGTCCAAGATAAAGCCAATCTAAAAATTGAATCCAAATACTAGATTGATGGTCAACGATCATTTCAGGAGAAGAATCTAATGAACTAGGTAGAAATTGCTCTAAAAATCCTTGACTACTGAGACCTGTTATTAATAGAAAGACTTCAAGAATGCCTATAAAAAACATCAAGCAGATACTAATACTGAAGAATAGGTTCGACGGATGTATAAACATGTCCCACATGGGTAGTCTCTTATAGATATTAGAATTTTTATCAAATTTTAATCAAAATAATAAAATAAAGTGACGTAATTATCAATTATATAATATTGATTTCATTTTGAATGGATTCAACATAAAAAAATACGCAGTGATTGGGGTGATCACTGCGCAGAACAACGAATCTGCTTACACAGTTTCGGTTAAGGAGAAATGTTATGAATTTTGGGGGTATTCATAACAGTAATTAAATGATATTCAATTTCATTTAGCAACTCATTGGTAGTCGGGTTAAAACGTGTAAGATTACGTTAATAAGTTTGATTGAAGGTTAATTTTAAATAGGCTAATAAATAGCCATAAAAAAAGCCGCAATGTGATGCGGCTTTAAGTGTGCTTATTTTTTAGGGATTAAAATTTAAAAACACCTAATCCAGCTTTAACTTCATCTAATGTTGCTTGCGTAATATCACGACATTTGTCAGTACCAGTTTTTAAGATATCCATAATATAATCAGGATCCTTAGCAAGCTCCATACGACGTTCACGAATAGGCGTGATCAACTCTTTTAGAACACCTTCAAGGCGTTTTTTGACTGTACCATCACCTAAACCACCACGACGATAGTGATCTTTAAGCTCTGCTACTTCTTCTGGTTTTGGATCGAAAGCATCTAAATAAGTAAATACAACATTACCTTCCACCTGACCTGGATCTTCAATACGAAGATGATTAGGATCTGTATACATAGCATTTACCGCTTTTTTAATGTCTTTATCAGAAGCATCTAAAACAATTGTATTGCCCAATGATTTAGACATTTTAGCTTTACCATCAAATCCTGGTAATCGACCAACATTCGATAGCAGTGCCTTACATTCTGGCAAAAGCTCTTGACCAATCTGACGATTTAAACGACGAACAATTTCATTTGTTTGTTCAATCATTGGAATTTGGTCTTCACCCACGGGCACAATCGATGCTTTAAAAGCAGTGATATCAGCTGCTTGAGCAACTGGATAGCATAAGAATCCAGCTGGGATGTCACGCTCGAACCCACGCATTTGTATTTCAGACTTAATCGTAGGATTTCGTTCTAGTCTTGAAACTGTGACAAAGTTTAAATAAAGCATGGTCAGCTCATTCAAAGCTGGCAAGCTTGATTGAACGCAAATTGTTGTTTTTGTCGGGTCGATCCCAACAGCGAGATAGTCAGTTGCAACTTCAATAATATTACGTCTAACTTTTTCGAAGTTATCAGCATTGTCTGTAAAAGCTTGTGCATCAGCCAATAATAGATGTTGGTGATGGGAATCTTGCAAACCTACTCGTGAACGTAAAGAACCGACAAAGTGGCCTAAATGAAGTTGTCCAGTTGGACGGTCACCTGTCAAAATAACAGGGCGATTATCTTGATTACTCATTTTCTATACCAAAGTCATCAACACTAGGGCTGAATTTTTAAAATTTCGTAATATTGTACGGCATTATTTTTTTTTATGTCAGCATAAAGCATCGAAAGAATCGAATTAAAAACGCCTTATTTGAGATAGTATTAATAATGTTGATACAGAATAAATTGAAATAGAAGAATAAAATTCCAAAAAACAAAGAAGGATAACAATAATGGCAAATAGTTTATTGGTGCTATTAGATGATATAGCCGCCATTCTTGATGATGTTGCGCTGATGAGTAAAATGGCTGCAAAAAAAACGGCCGGTGTATTGGGTGATGACTTAGCACTCAATGCTCAACAAGTTAGTGGTGTGAAAGCCGACCGTGAATTGCCTGTCGTTTGGTCTGTTGCAAAAGGCTCATTTGTTAATAAATTAATTTTGGTTCCATTAGCATTATTAATTAGTGTGATTGCACCTTGGCTTATAAATCCATTATTGATGTTAGGTGGATTATTTTTATGTTATGAAGGTGTAGAAAAAGTAATTCACTCATTACACCATAAAAAAGCTAAAACATCTGAACAGGCCGAAAAAGAACTCGAAAACTTAAATGTAGATCTAGCAACTTTTGAGAAAGATAAAATCAAAGGCGCGATACGAACAGACTTTATTTTATCTGCTGAAATTATCGTGATTTCATTGGGTACAGTTGCAGCAGCTACTTTTGGAATAAAGGTTGCAGTCTTGTCAGTCATCGCAATTTTAATGACGATTGGTGTTTATGGTTTAGTTGCTATGATTGTTAAAATTGATGATTTGGGATTTTATCTCGTCAAACAAACGTCTACATTGAAACAGAGAATTGGTCAGGGCTTACTTGCTTTTGCGCCTAAACTTATGAAGACACTAACCATTGTCGGAACAATCGCGATGTTCTTGGTTGGGGGTGGTATTATTAATCATACCATCCCATTATTTCATCATTTTACTGAAGATTCAGTCGATTATATTGAACATATTCCAAATGTAGGCAGTATCATCGGTGCTTTAACCCCGACGCTCTTAAACTTTGTCATAGGTTTTATTGCAGGACTTATTGTTTTGGTCGTTGTTTCAGGAATACAAAAACTATGGAACGCTAGAAAAGTTTAGAGTTTGATGAAATAACGTATTATATGAAGTTATATGATTAAAAAGGGCTGAGATTATGCGTTGGAAAGGCCGGAGAGTAAGTAGTAATTTAGAAGATCGCCGTGGAGGCGGTGGGGCTAAAGCTGGTGGAATTAGTATTCTCGGTTTAGTTGTTGCATTTGTTGCTTGGAAATTTTTTGGGGTTGATCCACAACAAGCCTATCAGGCAACTAAACAAGTGACTTCTAACAATCAGCAACAAGCGATAGGGATTGAAAACCCAACACCCGAGCAACAAGAAACAGCGGCATTTGTTGGTACGGTACTCGCTGATACTGAAGATACATGGACCACCGTTTTTCAAAAACAGGGAATGCAATACCAAGCACCGAAACTAGTGATGTTTAGTGGTGTAGTCAATTCAGGCTGTGGTACAGCCCAGTCAGCGATGGGGCCATTTTATTGTCCTGCAGACCAAAAAATCTATATTGATACTGATTTTTTTAAAGATATGCGTCAGCAAATGGGTATATCGGGTGAACGAAATCAATCAGAATTATCTACACAAAATGCTGCTGGTGACTTTGCACAAGCTTATGTGATTGCGCATGAAGTCGGACATCATATTCAAAATCTTTTAGGTATTTCAACTCAAGTCCAACAAGCTAGACAACGAGCTACTGAAGCTCAAGGGAACCAATTATCAGTCCGTTTGGAATTGCAAGCTGATTGTCTAGCTGGTGTGTGGGCAAAAGATACACATCAACGAACTCAATTCTTGGAGCAAGGTGATGTTGAAGAGGCAATGGATGCGGCGCATAAGATTGGTGATGATTATCTTCAGAAAAAGGCTAGAGGACATGTGGTTCCTGATAGCTTTACCCACGGCACAAGCCAACAAAGAATGTATTGGTTCGATCGTGGCATGAAAACAGGTGATGTGAACCAATGTGATACATTCAATACCTCAATCTAAATCTACCAAGCAGAATCGATTGATTTTTTTGCAAAGTTAATACATGTAGCCTGCTAATGGAATAATTTATTAGGAAGGCTACACATCTTTAAAAAAAAGGGATTGCGAGTAAACATTCTTTATATAAAATAAATAAATGGCTATAGTTTTTTCATTTAAAATTTAAATGATCTCATTTAAATAAAACATATCATAGAGTGCAAAATGGGCAACTTTTTTTTTCTCCAAGTATTTACAGTGGTTTTTGCCCTCTCAATTGCCACAACCATATTCAATAAACGAATTCTAGGTTTTCCCCAAGCGATAGGGGTGCCAATTGTTTCAGCAATTTTTGTCTTTATTCTGCAATGGGCTGCCAATTTATTAGGGGATAATCGTTTTATCACCATTAATTTGGCAAATATTGAAGAAGCAGTCCGTCATATTGATTTTTATGATTTTCTCGTAAATGGTGTTATTTGCTTCATTCTTACATCGTCGGCATTGAAATTTAAAGTGTCTGATCTAAAAGTGTATTGGAAGCCAATTAGTATTCTTGCCACTATTGCTTTGGTTTTGTGTGCAGCATTGTTTGGTGGATTATTATTTGGATTTCAATATTTGATTGGTAACCCTGTACCAATACTCGTACTTTTATTACTCGGTTCTGCTTTAGGGGCTACAGATCCAATCGGAATCAAAGGGGTACTCAGTTCTGTACGTGCACCACATCATTTAATGGTGAAATTGGAGGGTGAATCACTGTTCAATGATGCAATGTGTATCGCTGTATTTATGACATTGTTGAATGTGCTTGAAGGCGAGCATTTTAGTCTGTTGCTGACACTACAAACACTCCTTTATGAAATTGTGGTAGCTGTAATTATTGGTTTGGTATTTGGTTGGGGGATTTTACGATTGCTTCGCGGGAAGCATGAAATGGAATCATTAATCCTAACGACAGCTTTACTGGCTTGTGGTTCATATTTGGTTGCTTTATTTGCTCATGCATCAGCACCAATCGCATGTGTGATTGGTGGACTTATTGTTGGTAATAAATGGAAAGAAATTTTACAAAATCGTGAAATCCAAGAAGTAAATCACTTTTGGCATACAGTTGAAGGTATCATTAATTCTTTTTTATTTACTTTAATTGGTTTAGAGCTGTTTATTCTTGATCTTAATGCCAGCATGATACTTGGCGGTATTATCGCATTTGTAATTTTACATATTTCACGTTTTGCTGCGAACTTTCTGGCTTTTGCATTCTTCCCATCGTTTCGTAAGAAAAGCTATAACGGTAGCCTAGCAATTTTATCATGGGGGGGAGTAAGAGGAGGGATTTCATTGGCTCTAATTCTTGCGGTTGCTAATGTCCCAGAGTTAAGGCAATACAGTAGTATCTTGATTGGTTATACTTTTATTGTTGTTTTATTATCGGGCGTAGTATGTGGTTTAGGTTTGCCAGCAGTCATGAATGCTTTCTATTACAACCCTAATGAGGAAAAAGAGGGCTTAAAGGGAATATATCAGCGATTATGTAATAAGCTTAATCGTAAAGGATTTAAATATATTGTTGGTGAAGATAGTAAAGGTAATGAGATTATTACGATTTATAATCCTGAAGTGATATTAGATCGGACTTCTGATGATGGTGTGGCAATCGTCCATCATCCCGCTAAAGCTGAAGAGGTGAAGAAGTTAGAAAATCCAGAAAATTTCTAAAAAAATTATATTTAATTGAGGCAAGCATGATAGTGCTTGCTCTTTTTTTTATGAATTAAGCATGATCAATGCAGAAGATAACAGTGATATTGTTTAAATATTTTATTCAGTTACGCAGAATTTTATCGATGAAATATAAAATTAAAATGTGAAAATTACATCATATTTAAAGCAAATTTTATTTCTTAACTTACTAAAAAGTAAGTATTAATTTTCAATATAAAATGAAAAGTATACTAGTTTACTAACATTAAAATGTTAGGTGAGCAAGTTACCGTATGTAGTTAAGCTAAATATAGCAGAAATTATGATAAGTAAGCCTTTGAAATTTGGTGACCTGAAATATCCTAAAAGTAAGTAAAAATATTAATTCTTATGTCATAAGTGTTTGTAAATAAAAGATATATTTTGATTGTGGATGAGCGGTTACAAAAAGCTGATAAAAGACGCAAAATCTATTCGCATTAAATCTTAAAAATGTGATATAAATCTCACTTATAGATAATAGTGTCTATCTTTTTTGTATCTTAGATGTAGAAAGATCGATAAAAATAAAATTTATAAGTGAGAATTTACCATGGCTAATATCTCCATAATATCTAAAGAGAGTCATCAGGTATTAGAGAATGTCAACTCTAGTCAAGTGGGGCTTAACGAAAACTCTGTAGTTGTCGTTCAAGTATCTAAAGATGATGTAGCTTCAATCACTCGTGATAATAATAATGCTCTAATCAATTTGCGTAATGGTGAAGTGATTGTGATTGAAAACTATTTCAATCCTTCATTTGCTGATAACAGCCTCGTATTCCAAGATGAAAGTGGTCAACTTTATTGGGTTAAATTTACCAATGAAGATGGCTCAATTGCAGAAACAATTCTGTATTACCCAATCGAAGAAATCGAACCTCTTCTTTATTCCGATGATTTTATCGGTGGTATTCTCCCTTGGTTAATTGGTGCTGGTGCAGCTGGTGCAATTGCGGCAGTCGCAGATAATGGTTCTGACTCTAATCCTACGCCTAACCCTCAGCCAAAGCCAAATGCATTATTAAATGCACCAATCGTCATTGATGATGTACCAGAGCATATCGGTGAAGTTGCTGATGGTGGTGTAACAAATGATGCTCGTCCAGAAATCAAAGGTTCTGGAGCTCAACCTGGTGCAATCATCAAAATCTATAATGGCGATGAACTAATTGGTGAGACGGTTGCATTGTCTAATGGTGATTGGAGTTTTACACCTGATCAAGATTTAAAAGATGGTATCTATGAGCTTTCTGTCACACAAACTGTAAGTGGTCAAGAAAGTGATAAATCACCGATTAAGACAATCACGCTTGATACTGTCCCACCATCAGACATCACTATTGATGAAATTGGAAATAAGGGTGAAACAAACTCAGAAACACCTAAATTATCAGGTGAAGGTGAGCCAGAATCTAATGTTGAAATAGAAATTAAAGATAAAGATGGGAACGTGGTTGATAAAGAAACTGTTCCTGTTGATAAAGATGGTAAATGGGAATATACACCTGAGAAAAACCTGGATGAAGGTAAATACGAAGTTATCGTAACGCCTATTGATAAATCAGGAAATAAAGGTGAAGAAGAAAAACAAGAATTCAATGTTGACTTAACTCCTCCAGACATAGACATCGATCCAATCCCTACTGATCCTGAACCTGAGGGTTGGGATACAGCAACGAATCAATCAACTTTTGCAATCGCTGCAATCGCAAATACTCTTTCGGAATCGGAGAATAATCCAGTGACTACAACTAAAAATCAAACTCCTACATTTACGGGAACCACTAAAGATAGTGAGAGCGTAAAAGTAGTGATTCGCGATAGTTCAGGTAAGATTATCGCAGAAGGTCCTGCTACAGTGACCAACGGTAAATGGCAGTTTAAATCACCTGTAACATTAGCTGAAGGTGACTATAAACTAGAAGCAACAGCATATGACGCGGCTGGTAATAGTAAAGTCGCTACTTCAAGCTTTACTGTGGATATTACTCCACCTAAAGTAACGATTGAAGAGTTACCACTTACGAACATTGATGCGCCTACCTTTAAAGGTAAAACTGAAGATGGTGCAACACAAGTACGTGTTGAAATCAAGGATGCGGCTGGCAAGGTTGTTCAATCTGCAGTTGTGAATGTTGCAGCCGATGGTAGCTGGACATATAAGCCATCTAAAGCGTTACCAGATGGTACATATAGTGTCGAGGCTTCAGCTCGTGATGCGGTAGGAAATGTAAGTCAACCTGCTAAAACTACGGTTGAAGTTGATACAATCGATCCGGAAATTACAATCGATCCTCTAGAAGATACTAGTGATACAACTCCTGAAATTAATGGTAAGACTGAACCAGGCGCAACAGTAAAAGTTGAAATCTTAGACAAAGATGGCAACCCTGTAGCAACAGGTGATGCGACTGTAGATCCAGAAGGTAACTGGTCGTATACACCGACTGAAGCACTACCAGAAGGTGAATATACAGTTAAAGCTGAAGCGAAAGATAAAGCTGGTAACGTTGGTGAAGCGACATCTAATGGCTCATTTAAAGTT
>NZ_JBWYJB010000008.1:0-152051 GCF_056784015.1 Acinetobacter sp. ANC_7655
CGGTGAAGGTTTCGAACTCAGAACAGACCAATGGGGTGCAGTACGAGCAGGCGAAGGCATACTCATCTCCACCTACAAACAAGAACAAGCCAAAGCAAACCATTTAGATGCAAGTGAAGCTAAACAACAACTCGAAAGTAGCTTAAACAACGCCAAAGCTTTGAGTGAAGTGGCACAAAATCAACAAACTGATCCACTGAGCTTACTCGAAAACCTACAGGGCTATCTCAAGAACTTAGAGAGCGAAGACCAAAGCAAAGCCGCAGCTTTCAAACAAGCGATCATGCTCTTGGCTTCACCAAGTTCAATTGCCGTAGAAAGTAACGAAGACATCCACCTCAGTGCAGATGGGCAGATCAACCAGATTGCACAAGGAAGCATTAACACCAGTACGCAAGACAGCATCATCGGACATGCCAGCAAGAAGATCAGTTTATTTGCCGCGCAAGAGGGAGCGCGACTGTATGCAGGGAAAGGCAAGATTGAGATTCAAGCTCAAGGGGATGGTGCTGACCTGATTGCAAGAAAGGGTGTGCAGATTATTTCCACGGAAGATACGATTTATATCACCAGTCCGAATGAAATTAATCTAACTGCAGGCGGCTCTCAAGTGAAACTAAATGGTTCAGGGGTATTCTCAACCACAGGAGGCAAGTTTGAGGCGAAGGCAGGGCAGCATAAGTTCGTAGGACCTGTGGTAAGTAATAATATAAATTTAAGTTTACCAAGTCTTATGTGTGAGTATAAAGCATTAGATGCATCAGACAGTGGAAGTGCCGCAATTGAACTCGATTGATACAATAAGCCAAATTACTTTAGATTTTAATCAATTTACTGAGGCTAATTATGCAATCTTAGAGTCTGGTTTTTGGCCAGAACTGCATAAACTTTTTGATGAATTTGGTTTAACATATTATTTTGTGGGCTTAAATGTTTTTAAAAATAAAAATATTTGCCCTATATTAATTGATTTGAACAAAATGTCTTTTGATAAGAAAAAAATGATATGGGATGATTTATTTTTAATTACTACGCATTCCTATTTTTCTGAATTTGATAAAATTTATTTGTTGCAAAATTTAATAGAAACTAAATTGAATTTTGATGAGTTTTCTTTATTTCTTGATTCTATTATATCCTTTAATAAAAAAAATGTTTTTAGGGTTTACGATCCGAGAGTTGCTCTTCATTTAGCTGTTGTATTTCCGAATTTTTTGAATCTATCAAATAAAATTGAACGTTGGAGTATATCTATAAATGGTGGTTGGTACAGGTTAAATCTTTTAAAAAAAAATAATTTTAAAATAAATCTAAGTGATGTTGAAATAATCAATGAGAAACTTAGATATGAAGTAGATAATTCAGTATTAGATGTAAATTTAATATTGAGTAAAATATATGGTGAATATGATGTCTAAACTTCCAGACAATTCAAATTGTAAAACATGTAATAAAAAGGGATTGCCAATATATTTAACTAGAATTGGATATCACTCATCTGCAAATAGAAAGTTAATTATAAATAAGCCTAATAATTATCCAGATCTTTCTGGCAAAGGTTCGTATGAATTAAAAAATCTAAGAAATTTAGGGTATATATATGTTTATGATGAGTTAAAACCTAAAGAGATAACCTGTTATAGCAGACATGGTTTAACAAATACATTAAAAGTTAGTCAATTATCATCAACTAATAACACAATATGTAAAATTTGCTCCACTGATGGCAGTCGAGTACTAAATGGAATGTTAATTACCGTTCCTCAAGCTAACACTAAACGCAATGTCTGGATATGTTTTAGTGCACATAAATGGACAAAAAAAACTATCGATAATCATATCAAAGATTCAAAGTTTCGTAGTCATATGACTAAGATATCAATAGGGTCTACTACAGGTTTAGAATATGTTCCAATTAATAAAATAATGGAAATTCAAGATGAGGTAATAAGTAGATTCAAAAAAAACTTATTTAATACAGCAGAAAGATTGAATAAAGGAAAAGGATTATTGGTTGCATTACATGATCCAGTCATGTTATTGGCAGAAATTGAAACTGCTGTTGAGAAAAAATATGTAGCAGTTAATTCTATTAAAGGATACGAAAAGCAATCATTTACTCATCAAACTTTATTAGCTCTTGAAGAGGGTGTAAGAGAAGGGCTTGTATTAAATTATAAGTTTGGTGAGGTTAGAGATAAAGAGACTCAAAGATCTCGAGCTGCAGATTTAGTTTTAAAATCTGGTGATGTATGGAAAAAAAGTGACTATGATTTTGAAATTAGCAAACATCAGGATTTGAGAAAAAAGATCGAAGAAGAATGGAGAAAATATCATAGTAAAATTGATCATTCAGAAAGAAAGGAATGGCTGAAAAAATTTTCTGATGAAAAGAAGAGGCTACATGAAAATAATGTTTTACCCTTGTCAAAAATTTATGAAAAATGGTTGGATTGTAATAGAGTAGTAGCATACTTTTCTAATCAGTTTGATTCATCTGATATGAATAGTGGCATAGCTTACGGTAAAGAAATTATTTTGATGTTAGGTAGTATGGGGGTGCTTGATAATATTCAAAATAAATTGTTAAAGATGATGAGCTACAATGAATTCTCTTCAAAAAATTATATGCTAAATGTTTTTGTATTGAATCAAGATGTTTTAAAGGCGAAGGTGAGAGATTCATTTAAAAAACTAAAACCAGAAGTTGAAAATAAGTTTAGAGATATACCCTGGGATGGGCTTTGGGGAAGTTTCGCAGGTGCATTTCAAAATACTGTTGAGGGTCATGTTGATAAATTAGGTAGTGGTTTTGCAGTCGTTTTTGGTTCCTTATATATACTGTTAGCTCAAGGTATATTAAATGGATTAAATACAGGTTTAGCCGCAATCAGTTATGCTGGATTGTACAGAGTGAAATTCGAACCATTTATTACAAATAACATCAGAACAAGTAAATTGGCTTCAGTGTTAAGAAAAGAGATGATTCTAGCAGCAGCCAGAGAAAATCCTGCTTTAGCGCAGAGTATTAAAACAGATCCAAGAAATTTAAAATTCATGATTGATCAACATATTTTGGATTTAGCAACAAAAACAAATTTGAAAAAACATGTGGTGAAAAGAAACCTTGTAATTGTAAAAGGAGTTTTTAAGAACGTTACAAGTTTTGAACAAGCTTTAAAAGCGGTGACAGTAGATAATATAGATCTTAAAAATGCAGTCTCAAGTGACTTTGATCTGCAATGGCGTGATAGAGTAAAAACGTCAGTTCAAGAAACTCTAAATAGATCTGCCCCCAATGTAACTAAGATGTTTTTAGCTGGTAGTTCTTTAATTATTGGTGCATTCCAAACTTGGGTTTTTGTAAAGTTATGGGATGATGCCTATGGTGATGAAGTGATGGCGCATGATGCCCAGAATAATAGTTACAGAGCTTATGCAGGTGCGATGGCAGCAATTGCTTCGTTTGCACAGTTTGGTGATGCTCTTACAAAACAAGCTGGATTTATGAAAACTTCACTTAATCTAAGTGCTAGATTGTTAGGAGGAAGTGCATCTATTGCTGTCGGCATCATGGATTTATTAGATGCTCCGGATTCTTTTGCAGAAGGTAATTACACATTATTAAGTATGCAAATGGTAAATGGTTTTTTAGGTGTGGGGCTAGGATATGCATTATTGAGAGGATTAACTGTTTTCGGGGTTTATGGATTAATTATCGCAGCTGTAATGATTGGGTTATCAATTATGATAGCTAAATATAAGGACAATGCTCTTCAAGATTGGGTGGAAAGGAGTTCATTTGGAACTTTAAGAAATCAAAGGTATAAAACTTTAGATCAATTGAAATCTCAGTTTGATATATCATTAAAAGCAATTGCAGCATAGGAATAATATGATTAATCACAGGCTTTATGGTGTAACCACTAAATACCCGAAAAAAAAAGAAAATTATCAAGGTGGATATTATCCTATAAAAGATTTACCGATTGTAGAACCAACTGATTATGGCTATATTCGAGAGCTAAACGAAAATTATATTGAATTTTATGATAAAAGTTTTTTTGCAAGAGGTGGTGTTGTTGGGTTGGGTTTAATTTGCCTATTTTTTTTATTAACGCCACTAACTTATTTATTACCTGATCTTTTTACAAAAACAATAAGTGATGATTTTTTTATAATATTATTTTTAACAATATTTGTTATTGCTGGATGTTTTTTATTTAGTTGGTTTGCTGGATATAAAAACTTTATTTCATTTCGTCAATTTCCCATTAGATTTAATCGGAATTTAAAAAAAGTATATTTCCCTAAAATTGATGATAAAGAGTTTGTTGTTGATTGGGGTGATTTAAATGTGACTGTAGAAAAAATAAATATAAAGTCAGATATCGAATATCATGAAATTAAATTTAAGTCTAAGGAAGATATTGAGCAACCTTTTTATTTAGTTAGAAAAGTCAGTGATGAAAAAGATCTATTAAAGTTTTCCTCTTGTTGGCAATTTGTAGTGAATTATATGGAAGGTGAAGAATATAAACATATTAAGAAAAAAAATTATTATTCAAAAGTGTTTGGTATAATTAAAAAATCTTGGTATACACTCTTTGATAATGATTATGTTTTCAAGGAAAATAACGTTAATTCGAAATATGAATATGTGGTTGATGAGGTTGGAAGTTTAAAAAGAAATAAAATTATTGACTATGCTCGATCTTTCTTTTTCTTTTATTATCTTATTTCATTATTAGGTAATCTATTTATTCATGTGTTTAATAGAAATTATTCTTTTAAAGATGATCATGATGCTTGTGAGGTTGAAGGTGTTAGCTTAAATTCAAATAAATTTGGACTCACTCACTATTTAATATGTATTCTATGCGCTTATATAGGGTTATTGTGTTTTACTTCGTTTATTGAATTTATTATGCAAACACGAGGACGTGGGTTTGATAATTATTTGAAGTTTTGGAATTTTCTATAATAAAAAAGCCCTTTCGGGCTTTTTTGTTTAAGGCAATTGCTGAATCGGACTTCCACCCAATGCTTGCAATAACGTCACATAAGCATTGTACTGAGTTTGTTTGGCTTGAACCAAACTTAAACGTGCTTCACGTGTCGTGCGCTGGGCATCGATCAAATTTTTCAGCGCCACAGCACCATTTTTATAACGGACTTGGGTGAGTTGTTCCGTTTTCTCAGCGAGTTGAACATTACGTTCTTGTAAAGCGACTTGTTTGTCTATTTCATTACGTGCGGATAACGCATTTTCAACATCGGCAAATGCTTTATATAGCGTCTGACGGTATTGAATAATAGACTTTTCATATTCAAGTTCATTGACACGCAAATCAAGCTTCATGTCATTCCATTGCAGGAAAGGGAGCGTAAGACCCGCACCCAATATCGCAGCAGGATTCGACAGCACGTTGCTGAGTGATGTGCTTGCGCCTCCTGTGCTAATGCTGCCAGTTAAATTAATCGAAGGATAATAGCTGGCCTTATTGGCATCTTTGTTCGCCAATGCTTTACGTAAACGTAACTCAGCTGCCTGCAAGTCAGGACGACGGGATAAAAGTTCAGCAGGTAAGCCCGATTGAATTTGAGGTAGGGCAGAACGTGGTAAGCGCTGTGGCTCCGCAATATTCAACTGTTGAACAGGTTGATTCAGTAAAACTGCAAGAGCAGTCCGTGTTTCAACTTTTTGTTGTTCGATCTGGCTTAACGTAGCTTTTTGACTTTGAACTGCTTGTTCGGCTGAAGTCAAATCAAGTCCAGAGACAGCCCCAGCACGATATTGGGTACGCACCAATTCATAAGTTTTCTGCGTACTCGCCAAATTTTGTTGAGCCACAGATAGGCGTTCATTAAGATATCCCAATTGCCAATACAATTGTGCAGTTGTTGCAATCAGGCTTTGTGCAGTGGCTTGTAAATCTTGCTCAGTCGCAAGTGCTTCCCATCGAGATGCTTCAGTTTGATTGGCCAATTTACCGAATAAATCCAGCTCATAGCTTAAGCCAGGATAGTTCAGTGAAATACCATTTGAAGAATCACCATCACCATCTAAACTAAAACGATGACCGACCGATGCACCTGCATTGCCAATACGCACACCTTGCTGACTTTCAGATTGCTTGGCTTGAATGCGTGCTTGTTGCAAATTAATCCCAGCAACAGCTAAATCAGTATTACGGGCAATCACTTGTTCAACCAATTGGTTGAGCTGTGCATCACCAAATAATGTCCACCATTGATCATGAAAAGCCTGTTGGTGGATATTTTGGCTGTGTTGTTGGCTGTTTTGAAAGCCCTGTGGAATATCGGCTGCAGGAGCTTGATAAGGCGTTTTCACTACAGCCGCACAGCCGACTAAAGAGCCTGTTAATGCTAAGGTCATGAACAGTTTATGAAGTTGATTACGCATAGTTATACCTTATTATTCTCTTGACAGTGCATCGACAGGATTTAAACGAGCAGCATTTCGTGCTGGGATAAAACCGAATACGATCCCGATTAAACTTGAACAAACGAATGCAGCTATTATTGATGTGGTTGAATACGCCATTTGGAACGTGCCACCAGCAAAGTGTGTAATCAGCTGACCAATTCCCAGTGATAATAACACCCCAAGGATACCGCCTAAAATACACACTAATACGGCTTCAATCAGGAATTGTTGCAA
This sequence comes from Acinetobacter sp. ANC_7655, assembly GCF_056784015.1. Classification (NCBI taxonomy): domain Bacteria; kingdom Pseudomonadati; phylum Pseudomonadota; class Gammaproteobacteria; order Moraxellales; family Moraxellaceae; genus Acinetobacter; species Acinetobacter sp. ANC_7655. The sequence goes on from NZ_JBWYJB010000008.1 coordinate 6,686, forward strand.
AATATCGCTTTGTCGAGCACCCACGGCCATTCGCACACCAATTTCTTGCGTTCGTTCAGTGACAGACACCAACATAATGTTCATGACACCGATACCACCAACGACTAAAGAAATCACAGCAATCGCAGAAATGAGTAAAGTCATTGTAGCGGTAGTTTGCTGGATGGTTTCACGAATACTGTCCGCATTTTGAGTGAACACGTCTTGCGCCCCGTGGCGTTGAACGAGTAAATTCAAGATTGCATTTTCAGCAGCAGTGCTTGAATATTCATCTTTTACACGAACGATGATGCTTCTCACATTCGACTGTCCAAGCATTCGACTCATGACGGTTGAGTAAGGGAGATAGACATTAAGACTATCTGAATTACCCATTGCACCTTGTTGAGCATCTACGATACCAATAATACGACTAGGTACACTGCCCAATAGAATTACTTGTCCAATAGGATCCGTACCATCGCTAAAGAATGTCTTTTGGGTATTGGTATCAATCACAACATCTTGGGCTTGTTCAGTAACACTATGTTTGTCAAATGGTTGACCTGATTTAAACGTTAAACCACGCACATAGAAAAAGTCTTCACTCACGCCATTGACTGTCGTGGATGCCTCTACATCTTTATATCTTCCCGTGACAGAACTATTGACTGAAGGACTTACACCATCTACGTAAGGCTGTTCCGCTAATGCATCAGCATCAGCAGGGATTAAGGTCTTGGCCTGAGAAGATCGGGAGTTATCACCAAAACCACGTCCTTGGTAGACCGTAATGGTATTGGTGCCCAAACTACTAATATTTTCTAAAATTTGTTTTTGTGATCCATTACCAAGTGCGACAACCGAAACGACAGATGCGATCCCGATAATGATTCCGAGCATGGTCAAAAAAGTACGCATTCGATGAGCATTCATGGCCAGAAGCGCCATGCGGAAAGCTTCACCTAAACGGTCTAAAGCTGAACGCCAAGACGATGTTTTCTTTTGCTCAGCACGAATCAATTCTTCACGTTCAAAGCCATCATCAATCTCAGGAACATTGGGTTCATCAGAAATAATATTACCGTCTGAAATCTCAATAATACGAGTCGCATTTTTGGCAACATTGTGATCATGAGTAACGAGAATGATGGTATGACCTTTGGCATTCAGCTCGCGTAAAATACGCATCACTTCAATACCGCTGTTTTTATCTAATGCCCCAGTAGGCTCATCGGCGAGAATAACATCACCGCCATTCATCAACGCGCGAGCAATCGAAACACGCTGTTGCTGACCACCTGAAAGTTGACTTGGGCGGTTTTGGGTTTTTTCACCTAGCCCTAAATCGGACAAAAGTTGAACCGCACGATCATGGCGTTCAGAAGCATCAGCGCCGGCATAGATCGCAGGGACTTCGACATTACCAGCTGCATTTAAGTCACCAAGTAAATGGTAGCGCTGGAAGATGAATCCGAAATATTCACGGCGTAATTGAGCAAGTTCATCAGGTTCTAGCTCACGTGTTTCGCGGCCCTTAACCTTGTAGCTACCATTGGTCGGTTTATCTAAACATCCTAAGATGTTCATCAGTGTTGATTTTCCTGAGCCTGACTGACCTACAATGGCAACCAATTCTCCAGGATAAATCTCAAGATTTACCCCTTTTAGAATTTGCACAGTAGATTCACCAGCAGGGAATTCACGGGTCAGGTTTTTGACCTCGAGTAGAGGTGTTCTCGTCTGACTCATAATTACATTCTCATTGGACCAGCGCCACCACGTGCGCCACGTTTAGCTGAGTCATTTGATGAATCAGAGCCATCCGCAATTACAACTTTATCGCCTAATTTTAAACCGCGTAAAACTTGTGCTGTTGCACGGTTATTTAGACCGATAAGAACAGGGGTCGGTTTGGCTGTGCCATCTGCTTGAAGTACGCGTACCATAGCCATGGAAGCTTTACCTTGATCGACTAATGCCTTTTCCTCAGCGGTTAATTCTAAACGCTTAGGACGATCAGCTGATGAACGTTCGGCACGCCCTTCACCACGAGCTTGTTCATTACGTTCTTGGGCATTTGAACCCGCATTTGCACCACGCTGGCGAGCAGGACGATTAGAGCTTTGAACAGCAGAAGATGGAATAGTCAGTGCATTCTTTACTTCATCTAACACGATATAAACTTGAGCAGTCATATCAATACGCAATTTTCCATCTTCATTAGGAACATCGAATAGAGCGTTGTAATACACAGCTGTGCTTGATGAAGATGAATTTGAGTTGTTGGTTTCTGTATTGATTGAGTTAGGTGCAGGTTCAACTTGACGCAGTGTTGCGTAATGCTTTTTCTCGCTATTACCTAAAGTAGTGAAATAAACAGTTTGACCTTCCTCAACACGCATAACATCTGCTTCAGAAATTTCAGCCTTAACCGTCATGGTGTCAAGTTTTGCTAATTTCACGATGGTTGGCGCGCTTTGATTCGCGTTCACTGTTTGACCTTCTTCAGTCACAATTGCCACAATTGTGCCATCCATCGGAGCAACGATACGGGTATAGCCTAAATCTTCTTTAGTCGTAGCCAGAGATAAACGAGATTGCTCGATTTGAGCATTCATCGCGACGATATCGGCTTGAGCAGTTTTATAACTTGCTAATGCGGACTCATATTCGGCACGAGAAGTTGCATCTTGGGCATACATGGCTTTTTGGCGATTATATTCCGCCTCAACTTTAGTCAGATTTGCTTGTTTGACTGCCAATTGAGCCAACTGATTTTTAATACTGGCTTCAGCTGTTTTTAGATCATTTTCCTGACGAACGGAATCGATTTGAGCAATCAGTTGACCTTGTTTAACTTGATCGCCCAATTGCACATACATTTTTTTCACCTGACCTGAAACCTGTGCACCAACGCTAACCATTTTGGTCGCTTCTAATACACCTGTTGCAAGGACAGAGTTTTCAATATCACCACGTGTCACTTCAGCGGTAATAAACTGAGGTTGCTCATCTTTAGGTTTAAAGAAATACCAAGCTAAAGCGATAGCTGCAATCGTAATGATCGCGATGATAATCAATTTCGTTGGTTTTATTTTTTGCATGGCGATATTGAAAAATGACGGAAATTAAGCGAATTATAATGATGAAATAAGGATAAAAAGTGTATTTTTCTTAAATAAAATCAATAATCATTTTTATAGTTATAAATAGACCTTGCTCGTTAACTAAGCAAACAAGGTTTTTCCACATAATTCAGCAATGGCTTGTTGCATGAGGTGTTCTGGATTTTCATTATTTTTGCCTTTGATGGCAGCATCGATTCTTAATAGCAATTGTGGCCATGTGAGAAATTGCTTGGGATTAAGACGTCTCAAGGCTTGTTGATAAAGACTGACTTTGGTTTTCCAGATGCCGAGTTGTAATGCATTTTGTGGTTGCTCAAAAAGTTGCATCAGTAAGCGCATTTCTTTGCTTACCGTCCATAATACTAAACTGTGTGGTTCGCCAGCTTCGACTAAATATTGGTATATTTTGATCGCTTGACTTAGGTTGCCTGAAATTAATGCATCGCTTAAGTCAAAAGTGGTATAGCGTGATTGATCTTGTAAGCATTCGAGCAAATGTTGCATTTCAAGATGCTGTACATCGGGGAACGTGTCTGCCAGACGCATTAAGCTGTTTTTAGCAGCCAATAAATTATGTTCGTGGTGGACTTCGAGCCATTGCCATGCATCTTGGCTCAGTTGAATCCCAATTTTATCAGCTTCTATGCTGAGTATACGCTGACGATCTTGCGCATAAGTTGCTGTAAGAGGAACCAAGACGCCATTGGCTTCAATCGTTTGAAAAAACGCCGACTTTAAGCTACTGCTATCTTGCTTAGGCATAATGATCAACAACAAGTTGTGTTCATTATGCTGGATATAATGCTTGAGTAACTTTAACGCATTGGCATCTGGCTTAATGTTGCCATGGACCTCTACTGCGAGATTTTGTGAAAAAAGAGAAAGGCTGTTGAGTGCATTAAATACATTTTTCCAATCAGCAACGCTTTGGATGTCATAGCGCTCTCTTTCCACGTGATTGATGATCCAACTTTGACGGAAAGCATCTAAAAGATTTTGCTCAAGTAAAGGTTCTTGACCATGTAATACCCATGCACCACGTGCTTCGTTTACACGTTTTAATGCTTGTAGATAATCTAACTTCATTCTGAGTTACGGATTTTCAGAGGCAGTAGGTTCAAAAGTTTGTTGCACAGGTAACAGTACATTTGCTTCTGCTTTTGGCAGACGGTTTGCAGCAATTTGACGAGAGATCTGTTGAGCGACATCGTCAATTAAGATTTCACTGAGATATTTATTTTGTTGATCATCTGTGTTCACGGTTGCAACATTATATTGATATGTACGTGTCGCAGTTAAAGTTCGAGGTTTTGTCACCAAGTTACCTTGACGATCTTCGATTTGGAAAGTCACAGAAAGTCTAAGTAGAACTTCAATGAGTTTGCCGTTGAGCTCATGGCGAATTGGCTTATAGTCGATGATACGTAATACATATGCATCGTTGGAATTACTCAGTTGCACACCTGCAGCAGTGAGATAAACACTGAGTTTACGCTCTAAATCAGAAGTATTGGCAGGGAGTGCTAATTCAAGCTTTGTATAAGCCAGTGGCGTTGAAGTTGGATTGGTCCCTTTTAGATGAAATCCACAGCCGACCATAGTTGCGCTTAAGCCTAAAGTTAGAACAGCAATAGCTAAACGTTTGCTCAAATGCATTGTAGATCCTCTGTGTATTTCCTGAGACTCAGGATAAATTTTGAATATTCTGATTGTATGTGCAAAGCCCGTTGACTGGCAACGGGCTTTGTTTGGGAATTGTGAAATCCTTATATTCCCCTCTTTTTAAAAGAGGTGAGAAGCAATGCTTCGCAATGGAAATTAAATCCCTCCAAAGCTCCCTTTCTTGCGCTTTGATCTAAAGCTGTGCTTTATATCTTACTCAGGGAGGCTTTAAGGTTCTTAAACCACCAAATTCACTAATTTATTCGGAACAACGATTTCTTTCTTGGTTGGACCTGTTAAGAATTGTTGTACTTCAGGCAATGCTTTTGCTTGCGCCAGAATGTCATCTTTCGATGCATCTACAGACACTTCAAGTTTGCCACGAAGCTTACCGTTCACTTGAACCACAATGGTTTGTGTATTACGTGTTAATGCAGATTCATCCACTTGAGGGAATAATGTTGCATTTAACTCGATACCAAACTGCGCCAATAACGTTTCACTTAAATGCGGTGCAAATGGAGCAAGTAAAGTTAAAAGCGTCGTAATCGATTCACGTGCAACAGCAACATCGTTATCATCTTTCGCTTCAAACTTATTGTTTGCATTCAGAAGTTCCATCATCGCTGCAATCGCAGTGTTAAATGCATGACGACGTTCGATGTCATCACCCACTTTTTGGATGGTTTCGTGAGTCTTACGACGTAAGTCTTGAGCCGCAGTTGAAAGCGCAGCTTTATCAATCGCTGATGCAGTATTACCTTGTTCAAGGAAACCAGTTGCCAAGCGCCATACACGTTTTAAGAAACGGTTAGCACCTTCTACACCTGCATCAGACCATTCTAAAGATTGATCTGGTGGCGCAGCAAACATCATAAATACACGTGCCGTATCTGCGCCGTATTGGTCAATAATAGATTGTGGGTCGATACCGTTATTTTTCGATTTCGACATTTTTTCTTGACCGCCAACGATAACGTCTTGACCATCACCTTTGTATTTTGCAGATGTGATACGACCTTTTTCATCACGCTCAAGTTCGATATCCGCAGGGTTGAACCACGTTTTCTTACCTGATTCAGATTCGCGGTAATAGGTATCAGCAAGTACCATACCTTGCGTTAACAAGTTGGTGAATGGTTCGTTACCTTGTACTACACCTTCATCACGCATCAATTTGTGGAAGAAACGTGCATATAACAAATGCAGAATCGCGTGTTCAACACCACCGATGTATTGGTTTACAGGAAGCCAAGTTTGTCCCGCTTCAGGTTTAACCATACCACCAGTAAAGTCAGGCGATGCGTAACGAGCATAGTACCAAGATGATTCTACAAATGTATCAAGTGTATCTGTTTCACGACGTGCATCGCCGTTACAGCTTGGACATTTCGTTTCATAGAACTCAGGCATCTTGTTGAGAGGGTTACCTGAACCATCTGGTACAACGTCAGTTGGAAGTACAACAGGAAGTTGGTCTTCAGGTACTGGCACTTGACCACATGTTGGGCAGTTGATCATTGGAATCGGACAACCCCAATAACGCTGACGAGATACACCCCAGTCACGTAAACGGAATTGAACTTTTACATTTGCAAGACCTTGTGGTTCTAATTTTGCAAGGAAAGCATCAAATGCACCTTGGAAGTCTAAACCATCAAATTCGCCTGAATTGACCAATTTACCTTCTTTTGAACCGTACCATTCTTGCCACTGAGTCGCATCAAAATCATTATCATCAGCGCCTTTCGCATCAATGACTTGCTTAATGGTTAAGCCGTATTTGTTAGCAAACTCGAAGTCACGTTCATCGTGTGAAGGCACCGCCATCACCGCACCTGAACCGTATGACATCAATACATAGTTTGCGATCCAAACAGGAACTTCTTCACCTGTTACAGGGTGCTTAACTGACAAACCTGTTGCCATGCCTTTCTTTTCAGCAGTAGCGAGGTCGGCTTCTGCCACAGAACCCATACGGCATTCTTCAATAAATGCAGCGAGTTCAGGATTATTTTCCGCAGCTTTAAGCGCCATCGGGTGTTCTGCTGCAACTGCAACATAAGTTACACCCATTAAAGTGTCAGCACGTGTAGTAAATACAGTTAGGCCATCTGCATAAATTTCAGGATTTGCTGAAGGGAAGGTAATTTCCATACCCTGTGAGCGACCAATCCAGTTACGTTGCATCGTAAGGACTTGTTGTGGCCAACCGTCTTTGAGTGTGTCTAAGTCATCAAGTAATTCTTGCGCATAGTCGGTAATGCGGAAGTAGTACATTGGAATATCACGTTTTTCTACCAATGCACCTGAACGCCAACCACGACCATTTTCTACTTGTTCATTTGCAAGTACAGTTTGGTCTACAGGATCCCAATTTACCGTTGAAAGCTTACGGTAGATTAAGCCTTTTTTATAAAGCTGAACGAATAACCATTGTTCCCAGCGATAATATTCTGGTGTACACGTTGCAAATTCACGATCCCAATCAACCGCAAGACCTAATTTTTTAAGCTGATTACGCATGTAATCGATATTTTCGAAGGTCCATTTTGCCGGTGCAACTTGGTGTGCAATCGCAGCATTTTCAGCAGGTAAACCAAACGCATCCCAACCCATAGGTTGTAATACAGTTTCACCTTTGAGACGGTGGAAGCGGCTGATCACGTCACCAATCGTGTAGTTACGTACATGACCCATATGCAGTTTGCCACTTGGGTAAGGGAACATCGAGAGGATATATCGACGTGGACCTTCTACAGTGTCGGCAACTTTAAAGGCTTTGCGAGATTCCCAGTCCTGTTGAACTTGGGGCTCAATCGCACTGGCTTGGTATTCAGAGTCAATGTGAGTAGTCATATACGTAATACAAGAGAACGGTTAAAAAATTTAGCGCACAGCATAGCGCAAAAAGCACCTAAAAGTGAATTTTACAGACTGAAAATGGATGCAAAACTTAAATTAAGATCAAAAAGACAAATTCACTCATTTGAAACTTGAGTTTCGCTTAATGGAGCAGCATTTGTGTTTTGTGACTCAGTATTTGAAGCACTCTTTGTTTGCTGTTGCGTTGGTATCGTTTGAGTCTGTGAGGTTTGAGGAGCTTCGCTCTGGTTTGTATTTGTATTGACAGATGTTGTTGGTGCTTTCCAACCATACGTTTCAACTTTCCCTTTCTTTTTTGCTGATTTTGGTGGTGGGGTGGTGGTGTAGTGGGTTGAACCATTTTGATCGACCCATTTGTAATATTCTTTTGCCTGCACCATAGATGAACAAATAGAAACGAAAACGACCGTTGATGCTAAACAAGAAAGTTTTAAAGATGATGCTAGTGAATTCATGACTTCACCTATAAAGAAATAAGAGGGGAATGAGTTTTTTTACACGTTTATATCGCAGTATTTTGCGAGAAACTGATGAAGATTAATTGGTTTTATTTTAATCAAAAAAATCATTTTGCGTATAAATTGTTTTATATAAATATTAAAAATAAGTGTTTGAAATTTTTTTTATAAATCATCCAACCAAAAGTTATCGTTTGAAAAATAATCGGTTGGTAAATAAACAATAAAAAGGTTTCGGCAAACCTTGACTTTGGTCGTGAAAAAACTAAAAATGCTGCTCTAGTTTTATATGTTTTGTTCGATCACCCTTCGAATAAATATCATAGCTTGCAATAACGTTGTCTCTAAGCCGAGACAATGAAATAGCAGAAATATGTTTATCCCAACATGTTGAATATGCAGTCGCAACTCAAACGGTTGTGATCGAAAAATTTTATTATTGCAGCAAAAACGATGAAATATGTGTGCTATAACAGTGCATACAAACGAATGAATGAAACACGACTTATGTCTCCCATAACCGTCGTGGAAATAAGATTAGGGTGAATACGTTGGAACTTTTATCTGGTGGTGAAATGCTTGTTCGCGCATTGGCGGACGAAGGCGTTGAACATGTTTTTGGATATCCAGGCGGCGCAGTTTTACACATTTACGACGCGCTATTCAAACAAGACAAAATTAATCATTACCTCGTGCGTCATGAGCAAGCTGCTGGTCATATGGCAGATGCATACTCGCGCGTAACAGGTAAGACAGGTGTTGTACTGGTGACCTCGGGTCCAGGTGCGACTAACACTGTGACACCAATCGCGACAGCTTACATGGACTCAATCCCAATGGTGATTTTGTCTGGTCAGGTTGCAAGCCATTTGATTGGTGAAGATGCATTCCAAGAAACGGATATGGTTGGTATTTCTCGTCCAATCGTGAAACACAGTTTCCAAGTGCGTCATGCGAGTGAAATTCCAGCGGTTATTAAAAAAGCTTTCTATATCGCGTCATCAGGTCGTCCAGGTCCTGTGGTTGTTGATATTCCAAAAGATGCAACAAACCCTGCTGAAAAATTTGCATACGAATATCCTGAAAAAGTAAAAATGCGCTCTTACCAGCCGCCACATCGTGGTCATACTGGTCAGATCCGCAAAGCTATTGATGAATTGATCAATGCTAAACGTCCTATTATTTATACGGGCGGTGGTGTTGTTCAAGGCAATGCATCACATTTATTGACTGAATTAGCACATCTATTGGGTTATCCAGTAACCAACACATTGATGGGGCTAGGTGCATTCCCTGGTAATGATCCTCAATTTATTGGTATGTTGGGTATGCATGGGACATATGAAGCGAACATGACCATGGGTCACGCTGATGTGATTCTATGTGTTGGTGCGCGTTTCGATGACCGTGTAACCAATAATCCTGCAAAATTCTGTCCAAATGCGAAAGTGATTCACATTGATATCGATCCTGCGACGATTTCAAAAACAATCATGGCGCATATCCCAATCGTGGGTGCTGTAGAGCCAGTTCTTCAAGAAATGTTAGCGCAATTAAAACAGCTGAATATTTCTAAGCCGAACCCTGAAGCTATTGCGGATTGGTGGAAACAAATCAATGAGTGGCGTCAGGTTCATGGTTTGAAATATGAAAAACCAACTGACGGTACGATGAAACCTCAACAAGTTGTTCAAGCTTTAGATAAAGTAACGAACAGCCAAGCAATCATCACTTCTGACGTTGGTCAACATCAGATGTTTGGTGCGTTGTATTACAAATACACACGTCCACGTCAATGGATTAACTCAGGTGGCTTAGGCACGATGGGTGTTGGTCTTCCATATGCGATGGCGGCTAAGCTTGCATTCCCTGACCAACAAGTTGTTTGTATTACAGGTGAAGCATCCATTCAGATGTGTATCCAAGAGCTCTCAACATGTAAGCAATATGGCCTAAATGTTAAAATCTTGTGCTTAAACAACCGTGCTTTAGGTATGGTGAAACAATGGCAAGATATGAATTATGAAGGTCGTCACTCAAGTTCATATGTTGAGTCATTGCCTGACTTTGCGAAGTTGATGGAAGCTTACGGACATGTAGGTATTCAAATTGATCATGCGGATGAGCTTGAATCGAAGCTTGCAGAAGCAATGGCGATTAATGATAAATGTGTATTCATCAACGTGATGGTTGACCGTACTGAGCATGTTTATCCGATGTTAATCGCGGGTCAATCTATGACAGATATGTGGTTATCTAAAGGGGAGCGCACAGCATGAGACATATCATCTCTGTTCTCATTGAGAACGAATCTGGCGCGCTTTCACGTTTAGTGGGTTTGTTCTCACAACGTGGTTATAACATTGAAACTTTGAACGTTGCGCCAACAGAAGACCCAACAATGTCTCGTTTGACATTGACGACTTATGGTGATGATCACAAGATTGAGCAAATCACAAAACAACTCAACAAACTTGTTGAAGTGGTTAAAGTGGTTGACCTTTCTGAAGGTTCACACATTGAACGTGAATTGATGTTAATCAAAGTAAAAGCTTTGGGTTCTGCGCGTGCTGAAATTAAACGCACAGCAGATATCTTCCGCGGACAAATCGTGGATGTAACACCAACGACTTACACGATTCAAATCGCGGGTACAACTGAGAAAATTGATGGTTTTATTGATGCTTTGGCAGAGAATACCATTCTTGAAGTTGTACGTTCAGGTGTGTCTGGTATCGCACGTGGCGAAAAAGTTTTAACAATCTAATTTTTTATTAACAAATTCTTCCCTCCTCCGAGAGGAGGGGGTTGGCGAACCACATTAACATTCGCTAATCAAACGGAAGCCAAAGCATTTTAGCGGAGACAGCAATGCAAATTTTTTATGATAAAGACTGCGACTTATCTATCATCCAATCTAAGAAAGTAGCAATCATTGGTTACGGTTCACAAGGTCACGCTCACGCGCTTAACCTTAAAGATTCTGGCGTTGACGTAACTGTTGGTTTACGTGCTGGTTCTGCTTCTTGGAAAAAAGCTGAAAATTCTGGTCTTAAAGTTGCTGAAGTTCCTGCTGCTGTAGCTCAAGCTGACGTAGTAATGATCTTGACTCCAGATGAATTCCAAGCTCAACTTTACCGTGATGTAATTGAGCCAAACATCAAGCAAGGTGCTACTCTTGCATTTGCTCATGGTTTCTCTGTTCTTTATAACCAAGTTGTTCCACGTGCTGACTTAGACGTAATCATGGTTGCTCCAAAAGCACCTGGTCACACTGTACGTTCTGAATACCAACGTGGTTCAGGTGTTCCTGATCTTATCGCGATTCACCAAGATGCTTCTGGTAATGCACGTAACCTTGCGCTTTCTTACGCTTCAGGTGTTGGTGGCGGTCGTACAGGTATTATCGAAACTTCATTCCGTGAAGAAACTGAAACTGACCTTTTCGGTGAGCAAGCAGTTCTTTGTGGTGGTGCTGTTGAACTTGTTAAAATGGGCTTCGAAACTCTTGTTGAAGCTGGTTATGCGCCAGAAATGGCTTACTTCGAATGTCTACACGAACTTAAATTGATCGTTGACTTAATGTTCGAAGGCGGTATCGCGGACATGAACTACTCTGTATCTAACAATGCTGAGTACGGTGAATATGTTACTGGTGTCGAAGTAATCAACGAACAGTCTCGTGAAGCGATGCGTAATGCGCTTAAACGTATTCAATCTGGTGAATATGCGAAGATGTTCATCCAAGAAGGTGCATTGAACTACCCATCTATGACTGCTCGTCGTCGTCAAAACGCTGCTCACGGTATCGAAGTCACTGGTGCTAAATTGCGTGCGATGATGCCTTGGATTCAAGCAAACAAAATCGTAGACAAAGAAAAGAACTAATTTTCTTATCTAGCTGATTTTTATGCTATAAAAAACCCTGCGAAAGCGGGGTTTTTTTGTGGGATAAGAATAATGATTTTATATAAGTATGTGGGTTTTGAGGCGGGTTTAAAAATATTAGAGACAAATAGCTTGGGGTTTTCAAATCTAGAAGATTTGAATGACCCATTTGAATGTACAGGATTTGGTTTTTATAATTTAGATGTTCCAGTGTCAGTTGCTATTAATGCATTTAGAATTAATTTCTCAAGAAAATATGCGGTCTTGAGCTTAACAAGATCTGCCCTTAATCCATTAATGTGGGCACATTATGGTGATAGTCATAGAGGAATAGTTATTGGTGTAGATACAAAAAAAGCAGGTTTTGATGATGATAATAAATTTATTATACCTTCAACCAAAGGAGAGCTTAGATATTTAAAGACTGTTCCAAAAGGAGTTTTAAAAGCCAATATTGATGACCTAATGATTGTGGGAGATTCTGAAAACTTGAATTGGCGTACTAAGGAGGATTTATTGAAGCATGCTTTGCTATACAAGATGCAAGAATGGGCTTACGAGGAAGAAATCCGAATTGTAAAAAATTTAAGTTCTGTTGAGTTTGGATATCATTCTTCTAAGCTTACTGAAGCGATAATCGATAATCAGATTTGGAGAAGAGTTCAACTGGAAACACGACCAATTTATACATTGCAATTGCCTGCAGAATCCATTGTGGAAGTGTATGTTGGAAAAAATGCTTATATTGATCAACGTAGAAAGCAAGACAAAATCAAACCAATCATAGATCATAAAGTTGAGAGGATTGAACAGTTAAAAATGATTTGTCAGCTAAGACAAATACCATTAAAGGGTGTAAGTGTGAACTTAGAAACTTGGGCTTTGCAAAGCCGAATAATTAGTTTGGATTAATTCTTAATTTTAGTTGTCTATTTCTTATTTTTAAATTCTATCCTTTTTTATATCTCCCAAAAGCTAAATATAAAGTGAAGGTTCATATCTTATTTGGTGAAATTATTTTTATATTGCTAAACCCTATTTAGGCCATTTACTGATTAAATCCAAAACTAATTTTAATAATTTTCATAACCTCAGGATATTGATAATAAGTCACCGATATTTTAGGAACTTTGAATTCTGAGACTTGTCTTTTTGTAATGCATTGAAAAAAAAGACGACAGGCATGATAAAAATAGTCATTAAAAAGTAACTCAATGACAGGTAGATTAAGTTGCAGTCGACAGAGGCTTAGCTAAACACAATAATCAGTATCTAACAAGAACACTTAATAACTCAAGGATTGAGGTTGGGAATGAAATTAACGTTTGTATGTTACTTATTGGCGATCTTGCCAATCTGTGGATGGGCGCAACAAACAACTGATATTGAGCAAAAAACGCCAAATAGTGATGCTGAGCTTGTCTTAGATAATGTTCGCATATCAATGCAGCGGTTATTGAGGTCAACAGACAACGAATATTTTTTGAGTCTTTATATGGATGTGCTTCATCCAAATGCAACGCTTACTTCCTTCAAAGACAACGTCACTATCCAATTAAAAGGGGAGCAAAAAGGCGATCAAGTTCTTTTTAAAGCAGAACAACCGAGTGATGATTCAAATGCAATTCAAGAGTTGAAAGGACAGCTTAACTATAAAACGAATGTATTTAAATCTACATTGGTCAATCATGCGGGTGTGATTCGAATAAAGAAATTCGAGCCTGCTTTTAAAGTAAAAAATATGTCTGATGTGAGTTTTAATTTCTATGGCATATCTAAAGCTAACTATCCTTTCAAACGATTTATGACACGTATCGAGGTGTTTGACAAAGCCAATCAAAAAAGCATGCAAATACTTGAAGGCTTTCAAGCGTTTCCCAATAGTATTGGTTATATGGATGTGAATTTTGATGGTTACTATGATGTAGTGCTCTCTGATCTGTCAGAGGATAAAACGCTTCAAGATCGTCGTTTTATTTACTGGATTTATGATTCTGTTCAACAAAAATTTAACCGTGCAGAGCAGTACGAGCAAATCGTTGGATTTCCACTGTTACATGGTGATAAACAGCACATCGATTTTTCTAATGGACAGGTTTATACAATTGTTGAAGGCAGTTTGAAACCAGTTGCAGTTAACGCTGAACAAGAAACTAAACAATTAGAAGATCGGACATCATCAGAATCCTCTGTAGCACTTCAAGGAGAAAACTTGGAAAAACGGATTGAAGAACCACCAGTTAACTCTGGTCAAAAGCAAGAGAATGAGCTAGGCAGTGATGTAGATCGTGTTCAAGAGCAAGAGCCTTAAAAATGTGAAAATTTGAATGAGCCTTATGACAAGGCTGTCATGAAACCATCATCATATTGAAATTATGTTCTTTTAAATTTTAGGAATAACATTAATAAAAGGTGTGATGATGGCACTCCTAAACATGCAAGTAATAAAACAAAAAAAACTCTTTGAATTATTGGATATCAAAAAAAATACGTTATTTGAGGATTTTATTCTTCTCCCTGAGGCTGATCAGCCTAAACGACATCCTCAATTAAAAATTGCCATTGTGACTGAGACATGGTCACCAGAGATTAATGGTGTTGCAAACTCGCTGATGAATTTATGTCTGGGTTTGCAGAAGCGAGGTCATCAAATTTTGTTGATACGTCCTCAACCCAAAGTGAAATGTAAACGGTTTAAACCTGATGCAGAGTGTTGGGTGCATGCTCAAGCGATTCCGAAATATCCCACCTTACAGTTCGGTTGGCCACAGTTTTCTAAAATCTCAAAAGCGGTTGAGGTATTTAAGCCAGATGTTGTGCATATTGTGACAGAGGGACCATTGGGATTTGCGAGTCTAATGGTAGCTAAATCTCAGAATATTCCTGTTTCAAGTGGTTTTCACTCTGCCTTTCAAGAGTTTAGTCGATACTTTGAGTTTCCTTTTCTCGTTAAACCTATCTCAAAATATTTAACATGGTTTCACAATAAGACAGACGTGACTTGTGTGCCAAGTTTAGATACACAGCATGCTTTAAAACAAATGGGAGTAAGCGGTGAGTTAAGGGTGGTGGGGAGAGGTGTTGATACCCAATTATTTAATCCGAATAAAAGATCGGAGTTGCTCAGAGAGCAATGGAATGCAAATGAGCATACACGAGTTCTGATTTCCGTTGGTCGGTTGTCACCTGAAAAAGAAGTAGACCAGATTATTCGGACTTTTTTGAAAAAGAAAGGTGAGGTTGATCATTATACTAAATTGGTAATTATCGGAGATGGGCCAGATCGAGTAAGGCTTGAAGACCTTGCGAATCATCACCCTGATATTATTTTTATGGGAAGTTTGACTGGTGATGATTTGGCATGTGCATATGCCAGTGCAGATGTGTTTATTTTTCCAAGTCAAGTTGAAACCTTTGGAAATGTCGCGCTTGAAGCATTGGCAAGTGGCTTGCCTGTGGTGGCTTATGATTATGCATGTGCCAAACTGCATGTTGTGCACAATGAAACGGGATGGCTGATCCCTCTCGGTGATCTAGATATGTTCGAACGAGCAATGACAGCAACATTGAATCAACCCGATTTAAAAATAATGGGTGAGAAAGCGCATCTTGCAGTTGCTGCAACAGGATGGTTGAAACCTGTTATTGATTTTGAGCAAGCGTTATTTTTTGCTGTGCATCGTACTTTATTTCACTAAGTTATCTTGAATTTGTAGATTCTTGTCGCGTGTTTGAGGGTGGTCGGTGAATCAGTCATCTATTCTAATTATGACAAGTATTTAATGAAATCATCATCATAATGAAATGATCCATCTCTAAAGTAAAAGTATGAAAAAAATACAAAAGAGGTGTGATGATGGGAATCATGGACACTGTATTGCCTAGATCGACAACGCAATATGATCACCAGAGGCTAAAATTTAAAAATCAAAACTCCGATCGGGATGTATCGGTGCTTGAGCAATTGGGGCGATCTAGATTAAAAATAGCTGTCGTTACGGAGACATGGCCGCCAGAACTGAATGGTGTTTCATTGTCTTTACTACAGATTTGCAAAGGTCTACAGAAACTTGGTCACAAAATTCTATTGGTACGACCTTCACAAAAACAAATATGTTCGGAATTTTCACCGAACCGTGAGTGTTTGGTGAATGGTCAAACCATTCCGAAGTATGCCCATATGCAATTTGGCTGGCCACAGTATGGCAAAGTGGCTAAAGCTTTTGATGAATTTCAACCAGATTTGGTGCATATCGTGACGGAAGGACCATTAGGTTTAGCGGTACTTCAGCTCTCAAAAAACAAAAAGATTCCTGTGAGTAGTGGTTTTCATTCTGCTTTTCATGACTTTAGTCGTTTTTATGATCTTGCATTTATGGTCAAGCCGATTCAGCACTATCTCAAATGGTTTCATAACAATACGCAATTGACCTGTGTACCAAGTCAGGACTCGGCTGATGCGATACGTAACTTTGGTGTTACATGTCAAGTTGAAGTGATTAAGACTGGGGTGGATGTTGAAAAGTTTTCACCTACTTTTCGAAGTGTGCAACTCAGACGACAATGGGATGCTTGTGAGAATACAACTGTCCTGCTTTATGTTGGTCGTGTTTCACCTGAAAAAGAAATTCAGGTGTTAATTGATGCCTATTTAAAACTTAAAACACAAACAACGCGCAGATTTAAGTTGGTCATCGTGGGGGATGGGCCCGATTATTCGCGTTTGGTTCGTCAAAGCAAACATACCGATATCATCTTTACTGGAAGCTTAAGTGGTACAAATCTTGCTGAATCATTTGCAAGCGCAGATGTATTTGTTTTTGCCAGTCAAGTAGAGACTTTTGGCAATGTCGTGCTTGAAGCGATGGCGAGTGCATTGCCTGTCGTTGCTTATGATTATGCTTGTGCTAAGCAGTATTTAGATGCGGAAACAGCATGGTTAGCACCTTTGGGTGAGCCTGCAACCTTGGTTCAATATATTGTTAATCTGCCCCAGAACAAACGCTTGCATGCAATGGGGATGCAAGCAATGAAAAAAGTACAACAAGTCGGATGGCAACATCCAGTTCAACAACTCGAACATGCATTTTATCGTGTCGTGCAGCAGAAAACGCTCATGGCTTGAAGGATAGGAGTAGAGTGAAATGAATTTTAAAAATACCAAAATAAAAATACTCGATCTTGATCTAAGAGGATGTCTCTATTTCAATAATCTATCGCATACACAAAGTATTGCACTCATATTTAAAATTATTAGTCGGCTCGGAGATGGAGTTTTTTGGTACATGATGGTGGCGTTGGTGTGGCTACTGCAAGGACCGCAATACACTATTCAAATTTTATATATTGTTGTTGCTGCTTCGTTAGGTACGCTGATTTATAAAATTTTAAAAACAAAAACAGTACGTCCACGACCATACCAAGTTCACCAAGTTATTCATATCGGCGAAAGACCACTAGATCATTTTAGTTTTCCATCTGGTCATACATTGCATGCAGTAATGGCAACAATCGTATTGGGTTATGTAGAGCCTGTCTTGCTGATTATGATGATGCCATTTACCATTTTGGTTGCGTTGTCGCGCATGGTATTGGGATTGCATTACCCAACTGATGTTTTAGTTGGTGCCTTAATTGGGGCGACGGTTGCGAGTGGTATTATCTTGGCTGCTCCAGCATTGAATATCATATTGTGAGGGTAAGTTGATTGCATGGTAAGGCGTACAAAAGCAATATAATTGTACGTCTTGATTTGCTTTTTGCTAAAATTAAGCCATGAATTTACCAAAGATGATTTAGGAATAAGTATGGGTTTACGTTGGACAGACACCCTTGATATCGCAATTGAACTGTATGAAGCCCATCCAGATGTAGATCCACAATGGATCCGTTTTACTGATCTTCATGCATGGGTTTGTGCGCTTCCAGAGTTCGAAGATGATCCAAACAAATCAACAGAAGGATTGTTAGAAGCAATTCAAATGGCTTGGATTGACGAAGCTCGATAATTCATCGATCGAAAAAAACCATTTTTTTACACGCGAAAAGCAGATAATCGCGCATTATTCGGTATAATGCGCCAAAATTTTCATGTCAATTTGACTAAAGGAGCCAATCATGGCTATTGAACGTACTTTATCTATCGTTAAACCAGATGCAGTTGCTAAAAACCACATCGGTGACATTTTTGCTCGTTTCGAAAAAGCTGGTCTTAAAATCGTTGCGACTAAAATGAAACATTTAACTCAAGCTGAAGCTGAAGGCTTCTATGCTGAGCACAAAGAACGTGGTTTCTTTGCTGACCTCGTTGCGTTCATGACTTCTGGTCCAGTTGTTGTATCAGTTCTTGAAGGTGAAAACGCAGTTCTTGCTCACCGTGACATCCTTGGCGCTACTAACCCTAAAGAAGCTGCTCCAGGTACAATCCGCGCTGACTTCGCTGTAAGCATCGACGAAAACGCTGCTCACGGTTCTGACTCTGTAGCATCTGCTGATCGTGAAGTTAACTACTTCTTCGCTCAAACTGAGATCGCTCCACGTACTCGTTAATTCGCAGTATTCAAACCAGATAAGTGCTATACTGCTTATCTGGTTTTTTTATTTCTGAAAGATTTTATTGCTTGAAAATTGAGCATGTTCTTTTATCCCACATTATGGTTTAGGTAATACTCATGAATTCTGAAGTTGTCGCTTCATCCGTCAATTTAGATGAACAACAGCCCACTACTGTTCAAGTACAGCAGGCTGATACTGTACAGAAAGTGAATTTACTTGGCCTGTCACGTCCGCAAATGGAAAAATTCTTTGAGGAAATGGGGGAGAAAAAGTTCCGTGCGGGTCAGGTGATGAAATGGATTCATCAGTTCTTCGTTACTGATTTTGCTGAAATGACTAATATTTCAGGGAAATTACGTGAAAAACTTGAAAAGATTTGTGAAATTAAAGCACCAGAAGTCGTGCTTAAAAACTATTCTAAAGATGGAACACGTAAGTGGGTATTTCGTGTAGGTGATGGTGCGGGTTCTTTGGTTGAAACAGTATTGATTCCTGCTGAGGATAAAACGGGTTCGCGTAAAACCTTATGTATTTCATCACAAGTCGGTTGTGCTTTGGACTGTTCGTTCTGTTCAACAGGAAAACAAGGTTTCCAACGCGATTTAACACAGGCTGAAATTATTGGTCAGTTGTGGATGGCGAACTATTCCTATATGGAAGATGTGCCAGTTGCTGAGCGTGAGCGCTCTGTGACCAACGTGGTAATGATGGGTATGGGCGAACCATTATTGAACTATGACGCTGTGCTTAATTCAATGCGTATCATGCTTGATGATTTCGCCTATGGAATGTCTAAACGCCGTGTCACATTGTCAACGTCAGGGGTTGTGCCGAAGATAGATCAATTGGCTCAAGACATCGATGTTGCGCTTGCAATTTCATTGCATGCAACCAATGATGAGTTACGTAACGAATTAGTACCAATTAATAAAAAATATCCCTTAGAGCAACTCATTGCAGCGTGTCAGCGTTACATCACTAAAGATGGTAATGAAAGTGCACGTAAGCATGTCACAATTGAATATGTCATGTTAGACGGGGTCAACGATCATCCTGAACATGCACAGCAGATGATTAAGTTGTTGAAAAATTTACCAAGTAAAATTAACTTGATTCCATTTAATCCATTCCCACATGCACCATACGGGCGTTCGAGCCGAAATCGCATCATTTCTTTCCAAAAAACTTTGTCTGATGCTGGTTTTGTGTGTACGATTCGTCAGACACGTGGGGATGATATTGACGCAGCTTGTGGTCAATTGGTAGGTCAAGTGGCTGACCGTACTCGTCGTGCAGAACAATGGAAGAAAAAAGTGCTAGAACGTAATGAAATTATGCGTTCACAAGGCTAGTTGTATCATTTAGATGTGAATGATTAAAAAGAGGGAGGCATCATTTGAGCAAGCCGATGTATAAAAAAATAGTCATGACGATGACAGTCGCTTTATCTGGATTGCTTTTCTTTGGATGCCAAACTACCAGTGGCGATACGAGCAAAAAGGATCCTGAGAAATCAGTGAAAGTTCGTACCCAAATGGCGGCTGAATATATTCGGAATGGGAATTTAGATGCTGCCAAACGTGTGCTTGATCAGGCATTAGAGGTTAATTCGCGCGATTCAACTGCAAATATGATGATGGGGGTGTTGCTTCAGCAAGAAGGAAGTGACATCAACATGCAACGTGCAGATCATTATTTTTCTCGTGCTATTTCAATTGATCCTAAAAATGCGCAAGCACGTAACAACTATGGTACGTATTTGTATCAAGTGAAGCGATATAATGATGCTGTTAAACAGCTTTCAATTGCAGGCGCAACGCTTGGATATGACCAACGTCATCGTGCATTAGAAAACCTTGGGCGGATTTATCTCATTCTAGGGGATATACCGAATGCTGAAAAAACGTTCAAACAAGCACTGCAAGTCAATCGTGACTCGACTGTTTCAATGATAGAGTTAGCAGAGATATTTTATCTGCAAAAGAATAATATTGCCGCGCGTCAGCTATATGAGCAATTTGTACTCAAAGTTGGCCAGCAAAATCAAGGTGCGCGAGCACTCTGGATTGGTTTACGTATCGCACGTGCCAATGGTGATAGAACGGGAATGTATGTGCTGGTGAATCAGTTGCGTACTTTATTTCCAAATAGTCAAGAATTTCAACGTTATTTGCAATTACAGTTCAATACTGAGGCCGTATGGAAGTAAATCCTAATTCACAGCAACCTACTGGTTCAAACGTAGCACCTAATGCTTTAGGAAATATTCAACGCCCTGGCGAGTATTTGCGTCAAATCCGTATTTCTCAACAACGTGATCTGGTCAAAGTTGCTGGTGATTTGAAAATGCCAGTAAAAACGCTTGAAGCGTTAGAGCAAGACGAATACAAATCGTTGCCAGAAGCGACTTTCATTAAGGGATATTATCGTTCGTATGCGAAGTATCTCAAAGTTGATGCCTCTGCTTTGATTCAACGTTTTGATGAAATCTATCAAAATGATACAGGTTTACTGCCAAATCATGCTTTGAACAATTCTCCAATTAAAATTATGGGGAAACTTCCTGGCTCGAAAAGCGTACGTAATCGCAAGTGGATTAAACGCATCGTGATTGCGTTAATTATTTTGGGCGTGGCTTGGCTATTAATCTCCGCAATCCAAAAATGGGCGGCTAAAGGTGATTCGTTAAACACTGATACGAATCAATCGAACAATGTCCAAATTCTGACCTTAAACAATGGTACAGGCACGACTGAAGCAGTATCAGGCGATACGATGAATCTCAGTTTTAGCCGCCCTACATCAGTACACATTGTTGACAGTACGGGTAAAGTTTTAGCAACTGGACGCCAATCAACTGCGATTAGTTTGAATGGACAGTCTCCATTCCAAATTCGATTAGATGATGCTCAAGCAGTTTCATTAAGTTTAAATAATGAAAATATTTCATTGTCACCATATACCGTAAACGGAAAAGCTGAATTCCGTTTATCACGTTAATGGGTTAAAGGTAAAACGATGATCGAGAATCCGATTCGACGCAAACCAACACGTAAAATTCGCGTAGGTTCTGTGTATGTGGGTGGCGATGCGCCAATCAGTATTCAAAGCATGACCAATACTGAAACTTGTGATGTAGCTGCAACAGTTGCACAAATTCAACGTTGTGTGGATGCTGGCGCAGATATTATGCGTGTGTCTGTACCGAGTATGGAAGCCGCTGCTGCTTTTGGAGAAATCCGTAAACAAGTGCAAGTTCCACTCGTTGCCGATATCCATTTTGACTATAAAATTGCTTTGGCTGTTGCAGATTTGGGTGCAGATTGTCTGCGTATCAACCCAGGGAATATCGGTTCAGAAGCAAAAATTCGCGAAGTGGTTGCTGCGGCTCGTCACAACGATATTTCAATGCGAATTGGTGTCAATGCAGGCTCTCTCGAAAAAGATATTCAAAAGAAATATGGTGAGCCAACAGGTCAAGCTTTGCTTGAGTCAGCAATGCGTCATATTGATATTTTAGATCGTTTGGATTTCCAAGAGTTTAAAGTGTCAGTGAAAGCATCGAATGTCTTTTTGACGATGGATGCTTATCGTTTGTTGTCACAACAAATTGACAATCCTTTACATTTAGGGGTGACTGAAGCTGGAATTTACCGTACTGGTTCGGTGAAGTCGGCAATTGCACTGGGCGGATTGTTAATGGAAGGCATTGGCGACACCATGCGAATTTCATTAGCAGCGGAACCTGAGGAAGAAATCAAAATTGGTTTTGATATTCTTAAATCTTTGGGCTTGCGTTCAAATGGTATTAACTTTATTGCTTGCCCAAGTTGTTCACGTCAAGAATTCAATGTCATCAAAGTGATGCAAATGCTTGAAGAGCGTTTGGAAGATGTACGTACTCCAATGGATGTTTCTGTCATCGGGTGTAAAGTCAACGGTCCTGGTGAAGCTAAAGAAGCTGATATTGGTGTAGTGGGTGCAAGTCCACGTTCACTGGTGTATCGTAATGGTGAAAAGAGTCATTTAATTGACACAAATCAATTGGTTGATGAAATCGAAAATATGGTTCGTCAACGTGTTAACGAGCTTGAAAAAGCTAAATCAAAAGAGATTATTCGCACAGGTTTTTCTGAGTAGATCATGAGTTCAATCGTCGCAATCAAAGGTTTTAATGACATTCTCCCAACGCAAACCCCAGCTTGGAGACGTCTTGAACAGCATCTGTCTGGTTTGATGGATGCCTATGGCTATCAACAAATTCGTTTGCCGATGGTTGAACAGACAAACTTGTTCAAGCGTTCTATTGGTGATGCAACGGATATCGTTGAAAAAGAGATGTATACGTTTTTAGATAAAGGTAATCCTCCTGAGTCTTTGACTTTACGTCCTGAAGGTACTGCGGGTTGTGTACGTGCTATGCTCGAACATAATTTGCTTCGTGGTGCGACACCGCGTGTTTGGTATATTGGACCGATGTTCCGTTATGAAAAACCGCAAAAAGGTCGTTACCGTCAATTCCATCAATTTGGTGTAGAAACGTTTGGTGTTGCAACTCCTGATCAAGATGCTGAACTGATTTTGATGACTGCGCGTCTGTGGAAACGGATGGGTGTTGCGGACAAAGTTCAATTAGAGCTCAATACTTTAGGTGAGTCAGATGAACGTGCAGCTTATCGCGCAGCCTTGGTTGAGTTTTTAGAATCACATAAGTCAGATTTAGATGAAGATTCGCAGCGTCGTTTAACGACGAATCCACTGCGTATTTTGGACTCAAAAGATGCAAAAACTCAAAGCATTTTAGAAAATGCGCCTAAACTTCATGACTTTATGGGTGAGGAGACGCTGGCACATTTCCAACAATTACAGCAATATCTAACTGATGCAGGTATTTCATTTGTCATTAACCAAAAGTTGGTTCGTGGCTTGGATTACTATAATAAAACTGTATTTGAATGGACGACGACACATCTGGGTTCACAGGGTACGGTTTGTGCTGGTGGTCGTTATGATGGTTTAGTGGGTCAGTTAAAAGGTAAACCAGATCAATCGGTTCCTGCGGTTGGTTTTGCAATGGGTATTGAGCGTTTATTGCTTCTTTTAGAACAAGTAGAAGACAATAAACCAGTACGTGATTGTGAAGTATTTTTACTTGCAGATCCTGCGACGCAAGGTAAAGCTTTAGTTTTGGCTGAGCAAATTCGAGATCAACTTGAAGCTGCAAGCAGTTCAGTGCGTCTGAAAGTTGGCTCTCAAGGCTCGATGAAAAGTCAAATGAAAAAAGCGGATCAGTCTGGTGCAATTTATGCCTTAATCTTTGGTGAGCGTGAAGCTGAGGCGCAACAACTTTCAGTCAAAGAGTTAGCTACAGCAGAGCAGACACAAGTAGCGGTCAATGACATTGTGCCGTTCATCATTGATAAACTATCTTCAAAATAAATTTAAGAACATAAGGAAAGGGCGATCATATGAGCGCAATGACTGACGAAGAACAACTGCATACAGCAAAGTCGTTTTTTAAGAAATATGGATCGGCGTTGATTACGCTGATTCTTCTTGCCCTGATCGCCTTTTTCGGATGGGAATATTGGAAAAAGAAAAACGCAGCAGAAGATCAAATACAGACTGCTAAAGTACAGCTCTTGGTTGATGAAGCGAAAGCTGCAACAACTGATCCTAAAGTAGCGACTGCTTTGGATGGAACTGCTGAAAAAATTGTAAAAGAAAATCCTGATTCGATTCATGCGGTTCAAACGCAATTTGTAATGGCAAAATTGGCTTATGACCAAGAGAATTATGCCAAAGCTGAACGTGAATTGAAAAAAATTGAAAATGCTCAAATCAAAGATGAAGGTTTACAACACATCATTAAGCTTCGTTTAGCAGATGCTCAACTGGCACAAAAAAAATATGATGAAGCTTTAAAAACATTGTCTGGTTTGACTTTGCCCGCTTTCAAAACAACTGTAGATGAAGCACGTGGCGATATTTATATTGCTAAGAATGATATTGAAAATGCGAAAAAAGCTTATCAGAGCGCATGGGATAACTTAATTGCAACTAAACAAGAACGCCAAATCTTACAAATTAAACTCGAAAGTGTTGGCATATTAGTAGATGATCCTGAAATTGAGCGCCCAATTTTAGATATACAAACGGATGAGTCTTAATGGATAGAAAGTATAAAATTTCTTTTGTTCTAGCGACATTGTCGTGTGCACTAATGGCGTGTACAAGCAATACGGTGAAAGAAGAAAAGGTGAAACCTAATCCGTTGCCTAAAATTCAGCAATCGGTGAGCTTAGCACCTATTTTTTCACATAATGTTTCAGCGACGGATGCTGCTGATCCATTGCGTTTGAGAATGGCGAATGATCAAGGTGTTTTATACTTTTTAGATCCTAAGGGACAGGTTTCTGCATATCAAGGTAAGCAGCGTGTCTGGGAAAAACAAGTTACCAAGCTTGGTTTAAGTTCAGGTGTTGAAGCGGCCAATGGGTTAGTGATCGTCGGTAACAAGAAAGGTCAACTGTTTGCTCTCGATCAAAAAACGGGTGATATCCGTTGGACTGCGCAATTAAGTGGTGCAATTTTGAGTGCGGCGCTTATTCAGACTGGTCGAGTGATCGTTGTTGCAAATGACGGTACGGTGTTTGGTCTGGATGAAAAAACAGGTCAACAAGTATGGACCTATCGTATGCCAAACGAACAATTGAGCTTACGCGGTCAAGCTTCACCTGTGCGCTTAGACCCACGAACAGTGTTAGTGGCCTCGTCAAATGCATACGTGTACGCAATTGATAGTCTCACTGGAACTTTGCGTATGCAAAGACGTGTGGCAGTCAGCGATGGTCGTTCTGATATACAGCGTTTAGTTGATGTGGATGCAGATCCAATCGTTGCAGGACAATTGGTTGTAACCACTAGCTATCAAGGCCAAGTCACTGTACTAGATCTAGTTTCGCAACGTGTGATTTGGAGTGAAGATGCAAGCAGTATTAATCGTGCTGAAGTTGCAGGTCGCCAAGTCTTCGTCACGCAAACAGATGGTAAAATTGTATCGTTTGATCTGGTGACGGGTCAGCCGTTATGGACTAATGATCAATTGCTTAACCGTCAATTAAGCAACCCCGTAATGTTAGGTCAGTATTTAGTGGTAGGTGATTATGAGGGGGTACTCCACCTTGTAGATCCTAAAAATGGTCAACTTGTTGGCCGTGAAAAAACGCGTGGTGAAGTACGTTCGTTGCGTGTAGTGAACAATCAGCTTTACTCAGTGACACGTACAGGCGCACTTACAATTTGGCAGAATCGTTAATTTTTTCTCTGCTTATGGTAAACTAGTCGCTGAATACATATTTTAAGTTCGGGGTGTTGAATTTTCAGACCCCGACATTTTTATTTTTAAGTAGATGATTCGTCTAACTTCTTCCACAGTTTCTGATGCTCAGGCCAATTGAGTTGGCTGATCTTGTTAAAGGTTAATCTATGAAACCCGTTATTGCGCTCATTGGTCGTCCGAACGTCGGAAAATCAACGCTGTTTAACCAGATTACCAAAAGTCGTGACGCGCTTGTTGCAGACTTTGCCGGTCTTACTCGTGACCGTAAATATGGTGATGCAGTTTATCAAAATAAATCATTTATCGTTGTAGATACTGGCGGTATCGGTGAAAACGAAGGTGGGATCGACTCTTACATGGCAGAGCAGTCTAAAACTGCGATTCATGAAGCAGATATGATTATCTTTGTTGTCGATGCGCGTGCAGGTCTTCTAGCTTCTGATGAACAGATTGCGCGTGAGTTACGTACACTCGGTAAAAAAGTATTTTTAGTTGCCAACAAAGTCGATGGTGTCCATGCAGAGGCAGCATTGGTTGAGTTTTTTAAGTTGGGTATGGGTGAACCGATGCAAGTGGCTGCAAGCCATGGGCGTGGTGTTCAACAAATGCTCGAAGAAGTGCTTGAAGATGTGCCAGAAGATGACCTAAGTGAACAGCGTGATGAAGATACTGGGCTTCGTCTAGCGATTATCGGTCGTCCGAACGTAGGTAAGTCAACATTAGTTAATCGCCTGTTAGGTGAAGAACGTGTCGTTGCTTTTGACCAGCCTGGTACTACACGTGACTCAATTTACATCCCATTTGAGCGTGATGGTCGAAAATATACGCTCATTGACACTGCCGGTGTTCGTCGTAAAGGTAAAGTGGATGAAATGATTGAGAAATTCTCAATCGTAAAGACTTTACAAGCAATGAAAGATGCCAACGTTGTCGTTGTTGTTGTTGATGCGCGTGAAGGTATTGTTGAGCAAGACTTGCATTTGATTGGATATGCGATTGAAGCTGGTCGTGCGATGGTGATTGCGATCAATAAATGGGACAATATGTCAGAATATGATCGCAAACAATGTAAATTGGATGTTGAGCGTCGTTTTGACTTTATTCCATGGGCAAAAATCCATTTAATTTCTGCTTTGCATGGTACAGGTGTGGGTGAGCTTTATCCTTCAATCCACCGTGCATATGAATCTTCACGTTTGAAAGTATCTCCAGCGAAAATCACTGAGATCTTAAAAGATGCAACAGACGCGCATCATCCACCTAAAGTTCAAGGCCGTGCAATTAAAATGCGTTATGCGCATATCGGTGGTCAAAACCCGCCTACGATTGTGATTCACGGTAATAAAGTTGATAAAACCCCAGCTGACTATCGTCGTTACTTAGAAAACGTGTTCCGTAAAGTGTATAAACTAGAGGGTACACCTGTAAAAATTGAATTTAAAACTTCAGAGAACCCATTTGAAGGTCGTAAATCTCAAATTGACGAGCGTACTGCGGCACGTAAACGTCGTTATGTACAGAAGTTTAAGAAAGCCGAGAAGAAGTTCAAACGCGGTTAATCAATTGTAAATTTAGTCCAGAAAGCCCAAATGTGAAGTTTGGGCTTTTTTTATCATGCGAATAAATTAAGATAAATGGAATCACTGAGAACGTTATTATGACCCGTCATATTCAAATTGATATTTCAAAAATTTCTTCTTTTTTTCAAGTTCCTGAAAATCTCACACGCACAGAAGAAATTAGTCTTAGAAAAAAAATGATTTACCAATATCGCAACAGCTTACTAGGAAGTAAATTAAACAGAACAATAAAAAATGAGGATATTGACCAAACGAAAGATGGAAAACCTTTTTTGAAAAAAATCTCAAACTTTGAGTTTAACCATAGTCATAGTCAACATTATTATGCTTTAGTTACATCACATCATATTCGAGATTTGGGTGTGGATATTGAGGAGCTGAATCGATCAATTCGATTCGAAGCTTTAGCCAAACATGCATTTCATCCACTGGAATATGCGATATGGGCAGAATTGGATTTTGATTCTCGCTATTGGTTTAAAGTCTGGACCATTAAGGAAGCAATTTTGAAGGCACATGGGATGGGAATCCGTATGAGCTTAAATGAGTTGAATACCAATGCCCATACCACACACATGGGTGGGGTTTGTGAGCATCCAGTCTTAGGGGTATTTGCTTATCAGAATTTTGAAATCATGGATTGTATGCTGACAGTCGCATGGCGAAGTGAATACTCTTGCCGTGGTTTTGCAATTCCTCAAATTCAAATCACTCAACATTAAAAAAGCCCATCATTTGATGGGCTTTTTGTATTGAATGTTTATTGAGGAATTTCTTCTTCCTCTTCAAATTCAGGTTTTACTTGAACAATAAAGTCTTGGCGGTTCAGACCACGCCACAATGCAAATGCAGTACCGATAT
This sequence comes from Acinetobacter sp. ANC_7655, assembly GCF_056784015.1. NCBI lineage: Bacteria > Pseudomonadati > Pseudomonadota > Gammaproteobacteria > Moraxellales > Moraxellaceae > Acinetobacter > Acinetobacter sp. ANC_7655. The sequence goes on from NZ_JBWYJB010000008.1 coordinate 35,028, forward strand.
AAATCGAAGAATATGTTCCGACAAAAACACCGACAAACATTGCAATCGAGAACCATTTCAAACCATCGCCGCCCATGATCATCATAGCAACGACCACAAGCAATAGCGTCATCGAAGTGTGGATGGTACGACGTAAGGTTTCAGTCAATGCAATATTGATGATCTCAAGAGGTTCTGCCCCACGAATTTTACGGAAGTTCTCACGAATACGATCCGAGACAACAATATTATCGTTTAATGAGAAACCAATAATCGCTAGAAGAGCAGCTAAAACGGTTAGGTCAAATGGCCACTGCATCAATGCAAAAATACCAAGAGTCACGATAATATCGTGAAATAGCGATAGAACTGCACCCATTGCCAACTTGAATTCGAAGCGAATCGTCACATAAATCAGCATGATAATCAGAGCCAAAGCCACAGCACCTGCTGATTTAATGTAAAGTTCGTTTCCGACTTGACCACCAACAACATCTACCTTAGGTACAGTCACGGTATTATTGTCTAATTGAACTGCGGTGGTAATTGATTTGGTTAGATCTTCCGCTTCAATATCTTCTTGTACGGGCATACGAACCATTAAATCTCGTTCAGAACCTAAGGTTTGAACAACCGCATCATTAAAACCCGCATCACTTAATGCTTGCGTCACTTCAGAGGGTTTTACAGGATTGGCATAATTCAGTTCAGCTGCAACACCGCCAGTAAAGTCTAATCCTAAATTCAGACCTTTAGTCGCGATAAAGAAGATACTTGCAATAGTCAGGATGATTGAAAGCCAAGCTGCTGGCTTTGCAATCTTCATGAAAGGAATTACGCGTTCGTTGTCTGGACGGCCGTATTGTTTTGATTCGAGTTGAGTATTTTCAGTCATGATAGATCTCCTAAATGCTCAACTTTTTCAAGTTACGTTTTTTACCGTAAATGATCTGTACAATTGCACGGGTTACTGTAATCGCAGTAAACATCGAGCAAACAATACCAATCATGAGTGTCACGGCAAATCCTTTGATCGGACCAGTACCAATGGCAAAGAGGATAAATGCAACAAGGAATGTGGTTAAGTTCGAGTCAAAGATGGTGTTATAAGCTCGATCATAACCTGCAACAATCGCCTGTTTAGGCGATGCTCCCCATTTGATTTCCTCGCGTATTCGCTCGCAAATTAGAACGTTTGCATCCACCGCCATACCGATGGTAATAACGATACCTGCAATACCTGGCAGCGTTAATGAAGCACCGATCCAAGACATAACCGTCAAGATCATTGCTAAGTTGAATACTAGAGCGAAGTTCGCAATGACACCGAATAAGCGGAAGAATACCACCATCCAAATTGCGACCAAGATGAATCCAATTTGAGTGGATAGTACACCCTTATCGATGTTTTCTTGACCTAAGCTTGGACCGATAACACGCTCTTCAACAAAGTACATTGGCGCAGCGAGCGCACCTGCACGAAGCATTAAAGCTAGCTCAGCTGCTTCTTGGGGTGAATCTAAACCAGTAATACGGAACTGTGAACCCAGTACTGCTTGAATATTTGCTGCATTAATGACGACAGATTCAGTATATGGTGTGCGTACTTCAGTTTGTGCACCTGTTTCAGGATCTTCAACGTAACTGATACGTTGTTTATTCTCAATGAACAGTACCGCCATACGCTTACCAACAGCGCTACGAGTCGCATCTGACATTAACTTACCACCTGCATTATCAAGGGTAATGTTAACTTCTGCTGTACCACTATCTTGTCCAAAGCCTGAAGAAGCATTTTGTACACGCTCACCCGTCAGAATACGATTACGGTTAAGTAAAAGTTCACGACCACTGTCTAAAGATTCATAGGCGAATACTTCTGTCCCTGGAGGTAAGGGTTGACCATTATATTTCCCTGAATAAGGATCAATATATTGATCATTTAGATCAGACACCAAACGGAATTCTAAGTTTGCTGTACGACCTAAGATACGTTTTGCTTCAGCTGTGTCTTGGACACCTGGTAATTCAACCACAATACGGTTGCTACCTTGGGTTTGAACCAATGCTTCTGCAACACCAAGTTCATTAATACGATTACGAAGTGTTGTTAAGTTTTGATCTAACGCATACGACTGAATTTCTTGCTTTGTGGTATCTGTATAGGTTAAACGAAGACTGGCACCATTTTCAGTTGCAAGTGCTTGTTGAGTATATTTATTGCCGTTACGACGAAGTTGATCCATCGCTGCTGCACGATCTTCATTGTTAGCAAATTGAACAGTGATCGCATTGTTATTCAATGAAAGACTATTGAATTTGATCTTGTTCTCACGGAATTCGCGTCGCAAATCAGCAGCCGATGTTTCCATGCGCTGCGCAATCGCTTTGTCCATATCCACCTCAAGGAGGAAGTGGACACCACCACGCAAATCAAGACCAAGTTTCATTGGTCGTGCACCGATTTTCTGTAACCATTCAGGTGTTGTTGGCGCGAGGTTTAATGCAACAACATAGTTTTCACCCAGACCTTCACGTAGGATATCTTTTGCTTTTAATTGGGCTTCAGAACTGTCTAAACGTAGAAGGGCAGCATTTTGAGTAAAGCTGTTATTGTGGGATTGGATATTGTTGCTTTTTAATAGTTGCTCTGCTTTTTGAATCACTGTGTCATCAATGACAGAACCAGCTTTTGCACCAGAAATTTGGACAGCTGGTTCATCAGGATACAAACTTGGCAGGGCATATAATGTACTCACGACTAGTACAACTAGAATGAGTAAATATTTCCATGCTGGGTAACGCATTCGCTTTCTTCTTAAAATGAAAAAAGTCGTGCAGCTGCACGACTATTTTATAATTAAAGGTTATTTAGAGTGCCTTCAGGTAATACTGAAATCACACTTGCACGCTGAATTTTAACTTCGTTGCCACGGTTTAATTCAACCACAGCGAAATCACCTTCGATTTTAGTAATACGGCCCATTAAACCGCCTGCAAAAACGATTTCGCTGCCAACGCCTAAGCTCTCAACCAAAGTGCGATGTTCTTTCGCACGTTTTGCTTGAGGGCGCCAAATTAAGAAGTAGAAAATTGCAATGAATACTGCAATCATCAATAAGTTAGCAACTAAGCTTGGTTGTTGTGCAGCTTCACCAGCTGCGTGTGCAGTCGAAATAAAAAGGCTCATTTCATTTTCCTAAACTAAAAATATCAAAAAAGATGATAAAAAATCGGCTTGTTCAGCAATTTACATTGTCTTTTTGCTCAGCGCAAATACTGATGTATTAATCTTGCGGACAAGGAGGTACTTCAAGCCCACGGCGTGCATAAAAATCGTGAACAAAATCATCAAATGTTCCGTTATCTAATGCATCACGCATCATTTCTGCTAAACGCAAGTAATAACGAAGGTTATGAATTGTGCCAAGCATTGATGCAAGCATCTCACCACATTTTTCTAAATGGTATAGATACGAACGGGTAAAGTTGGTACAGGTGTAACAATCGCAATGCGGATCAAGTGGGCTTTGATCATGGCGGTATTTCGCATTTCGTATACGCACTAAACCGTCCGTAACAAAATAATGTCCATTACGTGCGTTACGAGTTGGCATTACACAATCAAACATGTCTACACCACGACGAACAGCTTCAACGATGTCTTCTGGTTTGCCAACACCCATTAAATAACGTGGTTTATCCGCAGGCATTTGCTCTGGAAGATAATCAAGGACCTTGATCATCTCTTCTTTTGGCTCGCCTACAGAAAGACCGCCAATCGCATAACCATCAAAACCGATTTCTTTTAATCCATTTAGTGATTCTTGGCGGAGGTCTTCATACATGCCGCCTTGAATAATACCAAACAGAGCATTGCGGTTTTTTAACACATCATGATGTTGAGTCTTACAACGCTTTGCCCAACGCAATGAAAGTTGTAGAGATTTCTGAGCTTCTTCGTGAGTCGCTGGATAGGGTGTACATTCATCAAAAATCATCACGATATCTGAATTCAATGTATGTTGAATATCCATCGAAATTTCAGGAGAAAGAAAGACTTTAGAGCCATCAATTGGAGAGCGGAATGTTACGCCGTCTTCTTTGATACTACGCATTGCGCCTAAGCTAAATACTTGGAAGCCACCAGAGTCAGTCAAAATTGGTTTATTCCATTTCATAAAACCATGTAGACCACCGTGCTCACGAATGACATCTAGACCAGGGCGTAGATATAAATGAAAGGTATTTCCTAAAATGACCTGTGATTTAATTTCTTCAATATCACGTGGGAGCATGCCTTTAACAGTACCGTAAGTTCCGACAGGCATAAACATCGGTGTTTCAACGACACCATGTTCCAAGGTTAAGCGTCCGCGTCGAGCGCGACCAGACTGACCTAATTTTTCAAACTTCATAAATTGTCCAAATCGAGGCGAAAAAACAGTTCGCTGATTGATAGCGATAAAGCGCTCTATTTTCCTAGATTCGCGCAGTTTATGCTAGAAAAATTACATTATTCTTAACGACTTGGATTTTTGTTTATGAAAAATTACAAGAGATTCATGATCTTGCTAAACAATGAAGATATCTGCTTATTTTTTGCCCAGCTATACAGTTTTTAGCATATCTTAATATGAATAAATCGTAATGGATAAACAACGTGATTCTCTAAGATATTGCCACTTTTTAAGGTGGAATCCTTATTTGAAATTAGGGCGATAATCAAAATTTTGTTGAGCTTGATGATCTGTAAATGGGCGAATAGGTTTCTTTGCGAGGCTGATACTGTTGATTAAGTTATTTGGAAAAATTTGAATCAAGTTATTAAACTCTTCGACATTTCGATTGAATATTGAAATTGCAGCACTGACATTTTCATTTTGCTCTTGAATGTCATGCATCATTTGGTTGTAAAGCTGATCAGCTTTGAGATCTGGATAATTCTCAACAACCACATTTAAACTTTTCATTAACGACTGACTTAGCGCTTCAATATGCTGAAGCTGAGCTACATCAGTTGATTGTGTATTGAGATTTAGGATTTGTTGGCGTAAGGCTGTGATATTTTCTAATGTTGATTTTTCAAACTCAGTGTATTGAGATAAATTTTGCTCAAGATGCTCTAATGTTTTAATTTTCTGACGTTCAAAATTTGCGACATCTGACCAAGCACGCTGAGAAGCATTCAAATATCGAACGATATTATTTCGAACCCATATTCCCCAAACAATAATCAAAACAAAGATGGAAAGAAAAATGAATAAGCCCACACGCATTACCTAATATGATCGTTATTATGCAACTAAGTTTAGCATGCTCTGTTTGAGTTGTTGATAATTTGGCATGGTTAATGTTCTTAAGTAACCGCGCAAAGCGGATATATTTTTAATGTCTTTGATTTCAAGCTTGTGCGTGACTTCAAATAAATCGCGCTCTCCCAAATAGCACATGATTTGGTCATGAGGGTGGAAAATTAAGTCGCCCTGGTGAAGTCGATAAAATTCAATTAGTTTGAGTGTGGTTGATGGCGTCATGATCTTTGCGAGTTGTAAGCGGTCTGTACCGTAAATCTGAACTTTTTTACGTAGCTCTAAATCGCTGCTCTCCCAGTGCTCTGTATATGGTGCTGTGAACCCTTTCTTTCTACTGGTTGTCGCTAATCCTAGTGGTGATATATCAAATACAAATACGCCCCAATGATGACGTTCAATTTTTTTTAATTTTTGTGGTGTTTTGTTTTGCTCAGGCAGATTGATTTCATCAATAAATCGGTAATGAAAAAGCATAACAGGAAAATCTTGATTTTGCGCGTTTTTCCATGTGGTGGAGGCAAACTTTAAAATATCATTGGCATGGTTACCTTCGTTAAACAAAGGAAATTTTTGCCTTAGCTGACTTATGATCAAGGTGTTATGTCTATTTGTTCCAAGGTGTGATGGCGTTGAATAAGCTTCTATACCGAATTTAAAACCAATCATTCGCTCTTCAAGAAATGAAATCACTTCATGAATAGGTTTATTCGGTTCATAAATTATATATGCAATCAGGATAAGTATCGCCGATGCGCTATATGCCATCCATTTTAATGTGTCAAAAATAGGAAAGAGCGAAAAAACACTGAATATGATGGCAAGCGTAACTAAAAATTTAGGTATGCCATTGTGAAAAAAGAGTTGGGTATTCGAACCCCATGGATGTAATCCTTGCAGGATGTCATCAGAATGTTGAGCAGAACGTCCAAGAGCCCAAAGCCGATCAACACTGGCCATAATTTGCTTGTTCTTTCGGGTGCGAAGGTGAAGCAGTTGCTGAACAGAATCAATCGGCATAGATCAGATCCTAATCTTTTGCTTGGTCAATCAACATTGCGTCACCATAACTAAAGAAACGATAGCGTTCTTTTACAGCATGTTGATACGCATTCAAAATATAATCACGATTGGACAGGGCTGAGACAAGCATTAATAATGTTGATTCTGGAAGGTGGAAGTTAGTAATTAAGCGATCTACTACTTTAAATTCATAACCAGGATAAATAAAAATCTGAGTATCACCAGTCCAGCCCTTCAGTTGGCCATCATTGGCTTGAGCCGCACTTTCAGTTGCCCGTGTTGCAGTCGTTCCGACGGCAATCACTTTATTGCCTCGATCTTTAGTCACCTTAATCAACGCCATAGCTTCATCGCTGACTTGGCACCATTCACTGTGCATGATGTGATTTTCGATATCAGTGGTGCGTACTGGTAAGAAGGTACCTGCACCCACATGTAAGGTGACAAATGTCTTGTTTACACCTTTATCTTCAAGTTTTTTTAATAGTTGTTCATCAAAATGTAGAGAAGCCGTTGGAGCAGCAACGCTAGCAATTTTTGTAGGATCATTAAATACGGTTTGATAACGAACAGTATCAATATCTTCTGCTTCTCGGTTGAAGTAAGGTGGAATAGGCAATGCACCATACTGATCCAATACATCTAAGATTGGTTTGGAAAATTCCACCACATAGAGATTTTCATGGCGCCCTTGAACCGTAACTTTAACCTCATCTAATCCGACAAAAAGCTCAGCACCTGGTTTTGGTGAGTTACTTGCTTTGATATGGCAATGAGCAATAAATTGATCAAGCATTCTTTCAACCAGAACCTCAATCGCACCACCCGAAGCACGCTTACCTTTCAAGCGAGCTTTCATTACCTTAGTATCATTGAGAACTAATAAATCACCTTCATTAAACAGGTCTAAAATATCGGTAAATTGGTGATCGTCATATTGACCATCGGCTTTAAGATGAAGTAAGCGAGAAGCGCTTCGCTCTTCAAGAGGGTAACGGGCAATAAGTTCGTCAGGGAGTTCAAAGTTAAAATCAGAAAGTTGCATAAGAATATAAAAATGGAATCAGCAAAAATTTTGGCATTAGTATATGCTTTTTTTGCCCAGTTCGAGTTGAGTTTGGTGGTTAAAAAAGCATAATGCATGCTATTGATTTAAAAATAGGCGCTTGAGTCAGGTTATGCATTGACAAAGAAAAGAAAAACGATATTATACCGAACACAACCTTTCCCGAGGTGGTGAAATTGGTAGACGCGGCGGACTCAAAATCCGCTGTCAGAGATGACGTGTCGGTTCGAGTCCGACCCTCGGGACCAAATACTTAAAGGCCTTCAAGCATATTCAGACTTGAGGGCCTTTTTATTTGTTTTAAATAAATAAAGGAATTTTAAAATTTCAAATGAAGATTTGATGAATAATATAAGATAAGGATTGAGTAAATTTTATTTTAATAATAAATAGTTATGGTTTATTCAATCGATCTTCACTAGACGCTTACGTTTTATAAAGTACGACTCATGCTTTAGCTAGATATTCAGCCCTCAAAAATGCACTTTCTTAATATTTGAGAATGTATTAGTCTTGATGAAATAAGGTTTCATTTCTTTACTGTGAAATGAAAAAATAAAATGTAATCGATCATTATTCCCCTTTACTCCATGGCAGGATGTAGACATGAAAATAGAATTTATAGATGTCGATCAAGCTGATCAGCTCAGTGCCTGCAAAATGTCTCTTTTACTCGGTGTATCAACGCCAAAAAATCAACTTGAGAGTTTTTTAAGATTTGCGCGTGGCATTTTAAATGCGGAGTCAGCAATCTTAGCTTTTCATGATGAACCATATGTGTGGCATTCTTCTCCAAATGGATTTAAAGCTTTTAATGCCAATAAAAAAGCAAAATTATTACCATATTTCGCGGGTCAAACTTCGATCAGTCGTGATCATCCTAATTATTCATCTTTTTCAGCACATATTCATCAACTCGGAGTTGATCACGAGCGAATTATAGCCATTGATTTAAAAGTGAATGATGATTTTTCAATTGGTCAAGTGATTTTATTTGATAATCAGCACCAACCTTTTGATGATCAAAATTTAGAACTGGTTTATGATTTCTCAATGAGCTTAATTCGTATATTAGAGCTTCATTCGGATTATGCGGAACTCAAAGAATTATATGAACAACAATCGGCGCTTAATTTCAGTAAAACAAAGTTCTTTCAAATCATTGCACACGATTTACGCGCACCATTTCATGGCTTATTAGGTTTTTCTGATGTATTGGCCAATGAGCGTGAAAGTTTGGATGAGGACAGTGTACAGAATATCGCTGAGTATCTACATGATACCGCTCAATCGACTTATAACTTATTGGAAAGCCTATTAAATTGGGCAATGGCTGAAGGTGGGAGATTTGTCTATCACCCTATTCAGTTTGAGCTTAAACAGGTGACAAAAATCGTTTTTGATGTTTTAAACACGTTGGCTGTGAAAAAAAATATTCAATTAATTGAAAGTGTGCCGCAAGAGTTAAAAATCTTTGCCGACATTAATATGATCACATCAGTGATTCAAAACTTGGTATCCAATGCTTTGAAGTTTACTCATGTGGATGGAACTGGAAAAGTTTATATCGAAGCATCAAAATGCGATCAAGGTGTCGAAATTGCCATTCGAGATACAGGTTTAGGTATGACACCACAGCAAATTGAGAAGCTTTTTCAACCGGATTTGAAGGTATCTATTCGTGGTACATCTGGTGAAAAAGGTGCTGGTTTAGGTTTGGTGTTATGTAAAAGATTTGTTGATTTGAATCATGGTGAAATTTGTGTCAGTTCTCAACAAGGTCAAGGTACGACTTTTAAAGTCATATTACCTGAAGCAGACACTCATGCAGCGTTACCTGCCACCCCAAATACGAGTAATCAAACATCTTTGGAAAAAGTGAACTAAATAGTCCACAAATTGCGTAAGGACTGATATAAAAGAGTTTTAGATTTATTCAGGCTTTTTTTCAAATGAATGCTGATCAGTTGCAAAAAACTCTTAGAGCCAGTCAATACGCGGAACAAGTTTATAATTTACATCAAACATTATTAGAACAAGATTATTCATCTGATCAATTTAATAAATTTTTAAGTACTGAACAAATCTATCAAATTGTACAAAAAGAACTTGATGACATTCAGGATGAAAAAGAATGGATGCAAAAAATTCGAATTTTGCGAGCACGTTTAATGTTTCGGTGGATTTGGCAGGATGCGAACCGCCTCATTTCAGTTATTACATTGACTCGTGAGCTTTCAGACTTTGCCGATGCCAGTATTGATGCAGCCAAAAGCTTCGCTTATCGTCCATTGCAAGCCAAACATGGAGAGCCGATCGGCTATAACGGTAAGCTTCAAGACCTTATCGTGATTGCAATGGGTAAATTGGGGGCTCAGGAACTTAATTTATCCAGTGATATTGATCTTATATTTGCCTTCGATGAGCAAGGTGAAACCAATGGTCGTAAATGTATTGATGTTCAGCAATTTTGCATCCTTTGGGGGCAAAAAATTATTTATTTGTTGGAACATATCACCGCAGATGGATTTGTATTCCGAGTGGATATGCGATTACGACCATGGGGTGATGGTTCAGCACTTGCAATCAGTCATGCGGCACTCGAAAAGTATCTCAGTCAACATGGACGTGAGTGGGAGCGTTATGCATGGATAAAGGCGCGTATTGTTACAGGAGGAAAGGAAGGGGATGAGCTTCTGGAAATGACTCGACCTTTTGTATTCCGCCGTTATGTGGATTACACCGCTTTTGCAGCGATGCGTGAAATGAAAGCGATGATTGAGCGTGAAGTTCAACGTAGAAATATTGAAGATGATATTAAACTTGGTGCAGGTGGTATTCGTGAAGTCGAGTTTATCGTTCAAGTTTTCCAGTTGATTTATGGTGGTTCAAAACTTGAGCTACAAGACCGTCAATGTTTAGTGAGTCTACATCATTTGGGGGTTGTTGGATTACTTGAACCTGAAGTGGTGGATGAGCTTGAAAATGCTTATTTATTCTTGCGTCGTGTGGAACATGCCATTCAAGCGTTGAACGACCAACAAACGCAATCACTGCCTACAGAACCTGACCAAAGAAATCGCATCGTAGAGACACTTGGATTTGAGAGTTGGGATGCTTTCTTAAATGTTCTCAATGATAAGCGCGCTATAGTAACTTATCAGTTTGAGCATTTAATTAAAGAAAAAGAAGTAGATCCATTGGTTGAAAGCTTTAGCCAAATAGAGCAGCAATTGAATGAAGTTTTAGATGAGTCTGCTAAAAATTTGGTTCGTGAATTTTGGTATGGACATGCCATAAAAAAATTACCCGCTAAAGCAGTTAATCGTTTAAAAGAGTTTTGGCCTCATCTGATTCAAGCTGTTCTTGAATCGGATAATCCACAAGTCGCTTTGGTAAGGCTGATGCCACTGGTTGAATCTGTGATGCGGCGAACAGTCTATTTGGTGATGTTAATTGAAAGTAAAGGAGCATTACAGCGACTCGTTAAAATGGCGACTGTAAGCCCATGGATTTGTGAAGAGTTAACTCATTATCCAGTTTTACTCGATGAGTTTTTATCGATGGATTTTGAGTTACCTAAACGCCAAGATTTGGAGGATTCACTCAGACAGCAGCTGCTGCGTATTGAAATTGATCAAGTGGAAGATCAAATGCGCGTATTGCGCTTATTTAAAAAATCGAATGTTTTGACTGTAGCAGCAAGTGATGTATTGGCTGAAAGTCCACTGATGCGTGTGTCTGATGCGCTCACCGATATTGCTGAGGTTTCAGTTCAAGCAACTTTGAATTTAGCATATCAAATTACAGCAAAAAAACATGGTTACCCAGTAGATGCAGATGGTCAACGTTGTTCAAAAAATCATATGGCATTCAGTGTCATTGGGTATGGGAAATTAGGCGGTATTGAACTTGGGTATGGTTCAGACCTTGATTTAGTCTTTATCCACTATATGGATGAGCAGGCAGATACAGATGGCTTGAAACCAATTAGTGGTTTTGAATTTGCGATGCGTGTTGGGCAAAAGCTCATGTCGCTGATGACAACCCAAACTTTAGATGGTCGTGTGTATGAGATTGATACACGATTGCGTCCTTCAGGAGAAGCTGGGCTTCTCGTCACAAGCCTTAAGGCTTTTGAGCAATACCAACTTAAAAATGCATGGCTTTGGGAGCATCAAGCGATTGTTCGTGCGCGTAGTATAGCGGGTGAGCAAAGCTTAAGAGAAAAGTTTGAGGAATTACGCTGTCGTATTTTAACTTTGCCTCGAAATGAAGAAACGGTGAGAGCAGAAGTGCTAAAAATGCGTCAAAAAATGAAAGACCATTTAGGCTCATCAAATGAGCAAAAAAAAGATGGAATTTTTCATTTAAAACAGGATGCAGGTGGTATCGTTGATATCGAATTTATGGCACAGTATGCAGTATTAGCATGGAGTGGGACGAATCCTGATCTCGCCCATTACTCCGACAATGTACGAATCCTTGAGGATGCCGCAAAAACTGGCTGCTTATCCAGCGCCGATGCGACAGCATTGATTCAAGCTTATCTCCGTGAACGTGCCGAGAGTCATCGTTTAGCCCTTGCAAATCAATCCATGCAAGTGAGTGCTGCGAATTGGCTCGATACCCGTAAGGTCGTTTGCAAGCTATGGCAAAGATTAATAGATCCAACTGCATCAGTAGTTGGATAGAAATGACTGTGTATAAAAATTTGGAGTTTAGGTCATGAATTTGGCTGATCGTGATGGTTTTATTTGGCAAGATGGACAATTAGTTGATTGGCGTGAAGCAAAAACTCACGTCTTAACACACACTTTACACTACAGTATGGGTGTGTTTGAGGGTGTCCGTGCCTACGAAACTCCGAATGGAACGGCAATTTTCCGTTTAAAAGAACACACTAAACGTCTTTTAAACTCTGCCAAAATTTATCAAATGAAAGTTCCGTTTGATCAGGCGGCATTAGAACAAGCTCAAATTGATGTGGTGCGTGAAAATAAATTAGCTTCTTGCTATTTACGTCCAATTATCTTTATTGGTTCGGAAAAGCTAGGTATTGCAGCGACGGATAATACAATTCATGCAGTGGTTGCTGCGTGGAGCTGGGGCGCTTACCTTGGTGAAGAAGCAATGGCGATGGGTATTCGTGTAAAAACTTCTTCTTTTACACACCATCACCCTAACGTGACGATGTGTAAGGCGAAAGCATCAGGAAACTATACGCTGTCTATTTTGGCACACCAAGAAGTTGCGCACTCAGGTTATGACGAAGCAATGTTACTTGATCCACAAGGTTATGTGTGTCAAGGTTCAGGTGAAAACGTATTCTTAGTGCGTGATGGCGTGATTCATACCCCTGATATCGCTGGTGGTGCTCTTGATGGTATTACTCGTCAAACCATTATTACGATTGCGAAAGACCTTGGATATGACGTTGTAGAGCGCCGTATCACACGTGATGAATTCTATATCGCTGATGAGGCATTTTTTACAGGTACAGCGGCAGAAGTAACGCCAATCCGTGAATATGATGATCGTCAAATCGGTGAAGGTGTTCGTGGTCCAATCACAACACAAATCCAAAAAGCATACTTCGATGCCGTACAAGGTAAAGACCCTAAATATGCTCACTGGTTAACATATGTGAAGTAATTAATGCTTTGAAAAAAAGGACTCAATTGAGTCCTTTTTTAATCATCTTTACCAAAAATATCTCTGGTATACACTTTATCTGCAACATCATTTAGTTTATCGCAATGACGATTACTAATAATTAAATCTGCTCTTTTTTTAAATTCTTCCAGTGTTTTGATGATTTTTGAGTTTTGAAATTTTTTCTCTGAAAGTGTGGGTTCGTAAATAATGATCTTGATTCCTTGTGCTTTGAGACGACGCATAACACCTTGTATTGCTGACGATCGAAAATTGTCTGAACCACTTTTCATGGCCAAACGATATATCCCAACAACGCTAGGGTATCTCTCCAAAATAGACTGTGCAATAAAATCTTTGCGAGTAATATTCGCGTCTACAATGGCTTGAATTAAATTGCTTGGAACTTGGTCGTAGTTGGCGAGTAATTGTTTAGTATCTTTAGGAAGACAATATCCGCCGTATCCGAATGATGGATTGTTATAAAATTTACCAATTCGAGGATCTAAACAAACACCCTCGATCATTTGGCGAGTGTCCAATCGGTATATTTGAGCGTAAGTATCTAGTTCATTGAAGAATGCAACGCGCATAGCTAAATAGGTGTTTGCAAAAAGTTTGATTGCTTCTGCCTCGGTGGAGTCAGTGAACAAGACTGGACAATCTTTTTTATAAGCACCCTCTATGAGCATGTTTGCAAATTGATGTGCTCGTTCAGAATTTTCACCCATTATAATTCTTGAAGGATATAAGTTATCCAGCAATGCTTTTCCTTCTCTGAGAAACTCAGGTGAAAATATAATATTCTGTGTTTCAAATTTACTTTTTAGTTGTTGGGTGTAACCTACAGGAACTGTCGATTTGATAATGATCGTCGCTAATGGATTGATACTTAAAATCTCAGTGATCACAGATTCAACACTTGAAGTGTCAAAATAATTGGTTGTAGGGTCATAATCAGTTGGTGTCGCAATAAGAATATAGTCTGCCTGAAAATATGCATCCACAGCATTAGTTGTTGCTTTAAAGTTTAATGGTTTATTACTTAGAAAATCAGAGATTTCTGTGTCTTGTATAGGTGAGATTTTCTTGTTCAATAAATTTACTTTATTTTGATCAATGTCTAAGGCGGTGACTTCATGATGTTGCGCTAAAATCATCGCATTTGAGAGACCGACGTACCCAGTGCCGACAATAGTAATTTTCATTATTTTAGTTCAAGCCAGATTAAATTTAATTTGACAAAATAGGGTTTCTAAGACGTGACAATTTAATGAAGATTTGATTTCAATTTTGACGAGTTTGAATTCTTATCGTTCAAGAATATTTTAACTCTGTGGTATGATGCAGCTATTGATTAGGTGGAATAAAACGGCATGTCAATACATGAAAACAATGTCTTATTAGAAGAAGAGATTGCACAAGAACAGAACATTGTTTTGTGTATGAAGTGGGGAACCAAATATGGTTCTGAGTATGTGAATCGTCTTTACAATATGGTGAAACGACACACGACTGTTGATTTCCAGATGGTTTGTCTCACTGACCGTACAGAAGGAATTGATCCAAATGTTAAATGCTTTCCTATTCCACCCTTAGCATTGCCTGAAGGCGCGCCTGAGCGTGGTTGGAACAAACTTTCAACTTTTGAGCCTGACTTATATGGCTTAAAGGGTAACGCGCTATTTTTAGATTTGGATGTTGTTATCGTTGATAACATGGATGATTTTTTCACTTATCCAGGTGATTTTTTAATTATTCACGACTGGAAACGACCATGGCGAATCACAGGTAATAGCTCAGTATATCGTTTTAAATTGGGCGCTTTCCCTGGATTATTACCATATTTTCGTGAGAACTTTGATGAGATCCGAAAAAAATTCCGTAATGAACAAGCCTATTTGTCATGGTATGTAGATAAACATGCGAAGCAAACCTATTGGCCAGATAGCTGGTGTAAAAGTTATAAATATCACTGTTTACAAAAAATCCCAATGGCGTTTTTTAAGCCACCAGTAAAACCTGAAGGTGCTAAAATTATTATTTTCCATGGTGAGATTAATCCACCTGATGCTGTGAATGGTGGCGGTGGTAAATGGTACCGCTATGTGTTGCCAAGTCAATGGATTAAGGATGCTTGGCAATAATAGTTGCCTTTTAATGGTGGTTTATAATGCCTGTTAGAAAAAAAAGTAAATTCGAACAATGGTTCTCCTTTAGTCGGCATCAACGTCGTTTTGGTGCAGATGAGGTCTATGCGCAATTTGAAGGTATAGATATTAATGCGTTGAAAGAAAACTTGATTGAAGGTGATGAAACACGCTATACCCATGGATCAGCGAAAGATTTGAAGCAGCATATAGAGCAGCTCAAAGATGAGTTCGTAGGTCAACCTGCGTTGAATCATTATCATGCTAGTCTAATTGTATTGGTGCGCCGAGATGTTGATACGACAGATAACTATCTAAAATTTAAATCTTTATGGCTTAAAGAGCGAGATTTTTTACTGAAATCCTTAAATATACGATGGTTAATTTCAGCGTGTGATACTTTCATTGATCATGATGAAGATTCTCTTCTGAAAGCAATTTTGATGAATGCTGTGGTTCTTATTAATACTTTAAAGCTTCAGGAAACGGAACGCTATTTATGTGATCATCAGATGGAAGAAAATCTAGAGTGTCTAAATCATTTACAGTCACAACGTTATGCTCTATTTGATGGTACATCTGCTTTTGCAGTGGGTACTGATGATACATTGAGAAATATGCGTTGGCGTTTAGACCAGATATGTACTGATCATCCATTAGGTCAATTGGTTATTGAAATTTTTGAGCGGATTAATCAAGACGTTAATGATACTGTCTATGTGCGTTTTAAAAAAAGACATACGCGTGAAAAAACACGTTGGTGGTAATCCATGCAGATCTTGATTATAAATCTTGAGCGTTCAAAAGAGCGTTTGGCTTTTCAGACTCAACAGTTTGATGATTTGGGTTTATCTTTTCAGCGTTTAGCTGCTGTATCAGTTGATGATATCGATGATTCACTATATCAATTATTAGGGTTTGGTTGGCAAAGACCTTTGCGTAAGGTGGAAGTAGCATGTTTTTTGAGTCATCAGAAAGCTTGGGAAACTGTTATTAAAACTAATGAACCAGCATTGATATTAGAGGATGATGCAGTCTTATCATGTCATATTCCTCAGTTACTTGAAGAAATACAAAATTATAATTTTAAAGATATAGATTTAATTAATTTTGAAGTACGTAGTCGTAAAAAAATTATTTCTAAAAAGCCAGAATATCAATTAGTCGCTGGACAAACTGCACTATATAATCTATATCAAGACCGAACAGGTGCAGCAGGATATTTACTCTATCCATCCGGCGCAAAGAAGTTATTACAACGTTTAGCAGAAACCTCACCTGCAATTGCTGATGCTTTTATTTTTAGCCATTATGGATTGAAGAGTTTACAAGCTGAGCCAGCCGCAATTATTCAAGAAGATCAAATGGTAGCTTATGGTCTTGTACCTGCTGAGCAGTTTGAGTCAGTGATCGGACGTTCAGAACATCACAAGCCAATTTATTCTTCTGCTATGGAAAAAAGAGTATTTAGAAAGAGACGGATCATCGGTCAGTTGGCTATGGGATATCGCTATATGCAAGTTATATTTAAAGCGCAAAAGCGATTTATTCGTCTCGATAAGGCACAGTTTTAACAATATTGAATATCGAATTATGAAGAAAAAAAAGGTTGTACTTGCTATTTTTACTTTACAAGGTAATGGTGCTGAACGTTTCGCATTAACTTTAGCTAAAGGAATAAATAATGCAGGGCATGAAGCACATATTGTTTATTTCAAAGATATTATAGATTTACCTATTCCTGATGGAGTGAAGACACACTTCTTTAATTATCAAAAATTTCGTGGCATACCTAAATTTATGCGCCAAAGTATCGCTGCCAAAGCCTTTGATCGCTTTGTGCGTCATCAGATTGGTGAGCCAAATTTGGTACTGTCCAACTTATATCCAGTCGATTTTATTTTAAGTCGTAGTCAGTTGCCCAATGTACATTTTGTGATTCATAACACCACTAGTTTGGAGTATGGTCAACGTCTGACTAAGGCCTTTAAAAAGCAGTTGGGCAAAGTGTATTTAGCCAAGCCCTGTGTGGCGGTTAGCCAAGGGGTGGAAGCTGATTTTAAAGATATTTTTGGTGCTGATAGCAGGGTTCAGACAATCTATAATCCAATTGATGTCGATGCTGTTCGACACGCAGCATCAGAATTTATTCCTGATCTACCTCAGCCCTATTTGGTCAATGTTGGAAAATTTAAGCAGCAAAAACGTCATGATGTGTTGATTCGTGCGTATGCACAAGCACAGCTGGATCTGCCTTTAGTCTTGGTGGGTACAGGCGAGCTGATGGCTGACAATCAGCGTTTATGCCAAGAACTAGGGGTATCGGATAAAGTTCACTTTCTCGGCTTTCAAAATAATCCGTATCCATTTATTCAACATGCACAAGCGATGGTCGTGTCCTCAGACTTTGAGGGATTTAGTATTGCAATTTTAGAAGCATTAGCTTTAAATACGCCCGTTTTAAGTACGGATTGTCCATCTGGTCCTAGTGAAATTTTAGATAAAAATTTTTTAGTTCCGGTTGGTAATATTGATAAGCTAGCTAGTAAGATGTCTGAAATTTCATCATGCGATAAAATCTATAATCCTGCTTTATCTCGAAAATTTAAAGTTCAAACGGCTGTTGATGAATATTTAAGCCTTGGTGATTGTAGTGCACAAAGTTGAAGAAAAAATCAAGTTATCTGTCATTATTCCTGTTTATGGTGTAGAAGACTATATTGAAGACTGTATATCATCACTTTATAGTCAATTAACTACGGAAGTGGAATGTATTTTTATTAATGATGGTTCAAAAGATAGATCTATTGATATTTTAAAGAATTTTTTAAATAAACAATCCTTTAAAAAAAATATTAGGATTATTGATCAAGATAATCAAGGGCTAAGTATGGCACGTAATAATGGTGTTGATTTAGCTGAAGGTGATTATGTATCTTTTATTGATTCTGATGATTATGTCCTAAATGATTATATAGAAGAAATTATTAATGTGATTGATCATAACAAGAATGTTGATCTTATACATTTTAATGCGATCGAGGAAAACAAATTTTTAACTCAAAAACCACTTGTATTAGCTGATCAAATAGGGTTAATTAATAATGTAAATGAAGAGTACTTAAAGAGAATTTTTAAAAAAAACAAGTGGTATGCATGGTTGAGGGTTTATAAAAAAGACTTATTAAAAAACATTAGATTTCCTAAAGGTTATTATTTTGAAGATATGCTTGCTGTGCCGTTTTTATATAATGAAAATATAAAAATTTATGAATTAAATAAAACATTAATTTTTTATAGGTATAGACCATCTAGTATAAGTAATTGTAGTGTTAATAAAAAACACTTAGAGAGTTTATTTTATGGGGTGGATTTGTTTAGAGACAATCGTGATAAGTGTCATTTTAAACAAGTGTATATTCATTTAATATTAGGATTATTTAATAATTATATAAAAATGAATTTTAAAAAGTATTGTTGTTTTATCAATTCAATTAAGTTTAAAGATTTGAATTATATTAAAAATAATTCAAATGAGTTGCATTGGAAAGTAAGGTGGATGTTGAAAACCCCTAAATTTTTTTACCTATACAAAAATTGGCTAGGACTTAGGAAACATAAATAAATATAATAGGGTATTTACAGTGTTCTATTATTTATTATCCGTATTTCCTTTAATCACCATATAAATCAATGCAGCGATTGAACCAAATGCGGCAATAAAACTACTCGTACTAAAGAACACGATACGCTGATAAGTACTGAGGTTAAATAGTTGTTCATTCAAGATATAACGCATAAATGCCCATTGTACAATGCAAAATACAATAATAATGATTGTATGACGACGAACATCAGGACGCATAGCCATATGAATGAACTCTTAAATATTTTCTGCGATTATGCCATTTTTAAGCATGTATCTCAATGAAATAAAAAACCCTGCAGTTGCAGGGTTTTTATTTAGATCAACAAAACTTTATTCTTGTGATTCAGCTTTTGGTTTTTCACGTAAGCGAATACCAAGATCACGAAGTTGAGTTGATTCAACTGGTGCAGGTGCTTGTGTTAAAGGACATTCCGCAGTTTTCGTTTTCGGGAATGCAATCACATCACGGATTGATGAACCACCTGTCATTAACATCACAAGACGGTCTAAACCGAATGCCAAACCACCGTGTGGAGGTGCACCATAACGTAAAGCGTTCAATAAGAAGCTGAATTTCTCTTCTGCTTCTTCTTCACCAATACCTAAAGCTTCAAAAATTGCTTTTTGCATTTCTAGGTTATGAATACGAAGCGAACCACCACCGATTTCAGTACCGTTAAGTACCATATCGTAAGCAACAGACAATGCAGCACCTGGGTTGTTCTTCACTTCTTCTACGCTAGATTTAGGCAGCGTGAATGGGTGGTGAACAGAAGTCCATTTTCCATCATCAGTTTCTTCAAACATTGGGAAATCAACAACCCAAAGTGGTGCCCACTCGCAAGTTGCCATCTTCATGTCATGACCGACTTTGATACGTAAAGCACCCATTGCATCGTTTACAACTTTCGCTTTATCTGCACCGAAGAATACGATATCGCCATTTTCAGCACCCACACGTTTTAATAGATCAAGAACGATTGGCTCGATGAATTTCACGATAGGAGATTGTAAGCCTTCGATACCTTTTTCAAGTTCGTTAACTTTGATATACGCCAAACCTTTTGCACCGTAGATGCCAACAAATTTAGTGTACTCGTCGATTTGGCTACGTGGAAGAGAGCCTGCACCTGGAACACGTAATGCAACAATACGACCTTTAGGATCTTTAGCAGGGCCAGCGAATACTTTGAACTCTACGTCTTGCATTAAATCTGCAACGTCAACGAGTTTAAGTGGAATACGTAAGTCAGGCTTGTCAGACGCATAGTCGCGCATTGCATCTGCATAGGTCATACGTGGGAACTTATCAAATTGAACATTAAGAAGTTCTTTAAACATCTTAACTGTTAAACGTTCCATTAAATCCATGATGTCATCGTCACTCATGAACGATGTTTCAACGTCGATTTGTGTAAATTCAGGCTGACGGTCAGCACGTAAGTCTTCGTCACGGAAACATTTAGCAATTTGGTAATAACGATCAATACCACCCACCATTAACAATTGTTTAAACAACTGTGGTGATTGCGGAAGAGCGTAGAAACTACCATTTGATACACGGCTTGGAACTAAATAGTCACGCGCACCCTCAGGAGTCGCACGTGTCAAAATAGGTGTTTCAACGTCTAAGAATCCATTTTCTTCGAAATAGTTACGAATAAGGTTTGTTAATTTAGAACGGAAACGTAAACGCTCTAACATTTCTGGACGACGAATGTCCAAGAAACGATATTTCAAACGAATTTCTTCTGAAATATTAGTATTATCATCATTTAATGGAAATGGTGGAGTTTCAGACGCTGCTAGAACTTCAATTTCTTTACCTAATACTTCGATTTGACCACTCACCATGTTGGCATTTTCAGTACCAGCATAACGACGGCGAACACGACCAGTAATTTTTAATACAAATTCAGAACGAGCTTTATCAGCTGTTTCGAAAGCTTCTGGTGTATCAGGATCAATAACCACTTGAACTAGACCATCACGGTCACGCATATCAAGGAAAATTACACCACCATGGTCACGGCGACGGTGTACCCATCCGCAAAGTGTAACGGTTTGATCAATTTGAGCTTCGGTTAATGAACCGCAGTAATGAGTTCGCATCATAGCGTTAAAAATCCAACTATATGGGTTAATGAAAGCGTATACGTAAACAGCGTAACGCCTTTATACAAAGGGTGAATTATGCCTCTTTGAGACTACAGTCACAAGGAGAAGATTATGAAAGCACTATTATTTAATGCAAATTTAAAATTAAGACGATCCTTCGAATAATTCCAATTGATCTAAGATTTGAAAAACAAGCGTACAAATCGCAAACGTCAATAGAAAGCCTCTAAAGAAATAATTAATTGAGAAGCCAATGTAACCATATAGGTCATTTAAAATGGCTGTATTGTAATTAGAGTAGAAATGAATAAATCCAAATAATCCACCTAATATTGAAATTAGCACGGATACCACAGCAAAAATAGTGATAGAACGGGTTACTCTGAATGATTGACGGTAAGTACAAAAATACTGTTTTGCAAACCATAAAATAAAGGGCAAAACAATAATAGAGGTACCGACCTGTAAAATTCGATGGAGGGGGTAGTGTTGTCCGAAAAGATTGATTTGTTTAGCTAATAGGTCATGAAAAGCAAAGGTTCTGTAATCAACATGAGTTAAACCATCCCAAAGGATATGACTGCTGATACCCAAGATTAATGAAATATTGATCAGCACCAAGAATTGAAAGACAGATCTAAAGTTCGAGAGTTTTAAGGGATTGTAAATACCAACCCATCTAAAAAAAGTAGGTCGTAATAGTGCATACCATAATAGACAGAATGCCATTCCCACCAATAAATTGGGATATAGCAATGCGCTCCATTGATGTGAGATTTGGATATGTTCGTCTGTAAAAAGACGAAATAAGTCAGGGACCATGCAACCAATTGCTAGAGCAGAAATAGGAAGTGTTCCTTTCGATGCTTTATGCAAAATTGGTGCGAGTACAGCATGTGAAATTGTAAAGGGCATTGCTGAAATATATCAAAAAAATGCTATCCGAATTTTATAGATTAACATTGATATGTAACCCATTGGTTTAATTATATGAAGGTAATTAATTTGGAGTAAATGAATGAAATATGATTGAAGTTTGGTTGAAATGTTATATTATAACAATAATTGTAAATTCTCGAATTTTGAGCTTGTCGTATGAACTTTCATAAAAATATCATTACTGCCTCCGTCTTGGCAGTGATAGCATCCGCAGCACATGCTGATCAAAAACAAAAAAATGTTCAATTAGATACAATTTCTTCTACCGCACATCCATTGGTTCAAACAGCTGCTGACTTCGCTGTAGCGGATCATGTAATTGATCAAAAAAAATTATCTGAAAGACCAACAACCATAGGTGATGCGTTAGCCGATGAGTTGGGTGTTTATTCTAATCAGTATGGAACAGGTGCAAGTCGTCCTGTGATTCGTGGCCAAGATGGACCGCGTGTAAAAGTTTTACAGCATGCTTCTGAAACTGCAGATGTATCAACACTTTCTCCTGACCATGCCGTAACGGTTGATCCTATTTTGGCGAAGCAAGTGGAAGTTATCCGAGGACCTTCAACATTACTGTACGCAGCTGGAACTGTGGGTGGTTTAGTCAACGTGACTGATCAAAAAATACCGACACAAATGCCAGCTAATGGTCTAGAGGGGCAAGTGGGCGTCCGCTACAACTCTGGGAGTGATGAAAAACTTGCGAGTGCAGGTGTAACAGCAGCTATAGGTGAAAATTTTGCACTTCGTGTTGAAGGCACGAAGCATAAAGCCAGTGATTATATCCCTTTCAAAGGTTACTTCACTGAACATCATCATGAGGGTGAGACAGAGCCTCATCGTGAAAGTGCTAAACGTGTAGAAAATACCTTCTCAGAAGGTCAAACAGTTAATGTCGGCGGCTCATGGATCCATGATCGAGGTTTTGTGGGGCTGTCATATAGTAATCGACAAGATAAATATGGATTACCTGGTCATAGTCATGAATATCATGGATGTGAATTGCATGGAGATCATTTCCATTGTCCACCACCTAATTCAGCGCACGACCATGAACACGAAAATGCTGCAGGTCCATGGGTTGACTTAAAATCTGAACGCTATGATTTGCGAACTGAATTAAATGATCCATTAAAAGGATTTGAAAAGCTGCGAGCTCATTTAAGTTTTACAGATTACGAGCATGATGAACTAGAAGAAAATGAAGTTATTAGTAACTTTAAAAGTAAGGGTTATGATGGTCGTTTAGAGTTGGTTCATATACCGTTGTTAGGTTGGGAGGGTGTTGTAGGTGTACAAGCATCTCAGCAAAAAATAAAACTTAATGCGCCTGAGGGACATGACCATGATGAAGTTGATCATGGTGACCATGATCATAGTGATCACGATCATGAACATCATGGTCATAGTCATGATGTTCTGATGGCGGATACAAAAACCAATAAGTACAGTTTATTTGCACTAGAACATAAACAGATTGGTCCTGTGCATGTCGAATTGGGCGCTCGTGTAGACCATCAAAAAATTGATGTCGATTCCAATCAAAAGAACTACTCAGGGACTGCTGTTTCAGGATCAGCTGCAGCTAATTGGGAGTTCGCGCCAAATTATAAGTTGTCTCTAGTGGGGTCTCATCAACAACGTTTACCGCTAGCTCAAGAGTTATATGCAGATGGTCTTCATTTTGCAACAAACACATATGAGCTAGGTAATCCAGATATTGATAAGGAAACATCAAATAATCTAGAGTTGGGTCTCCATTATGAAGGTGATCAGCTCGATTATCATGTTCATGTTTATCACAATTGGTTTGAAGACTATATTTATGGTGCAACTGTAGCTCAACAAGGCAATTTACGTGGACTTAAATATACGCAGGATAAGGCACGTTTTTATGGAACTGAGGCTCAGCTAGGCTATCAAATTAATGATACTTACAAGGTGAGTGTGTTTGGTGATTATGTAAGAGGCAAGATAGAGGGGGAAAATGCTCCACGTGTTCCTGCTGGACGACTTGGTACAAAGGTGGAAACCAATTTTGCTGATGGTTGGTCTGGTTTAGCTGAGTATTATCATGTATTCACGCAAGATAAATTTGCTGACTTTGAAAAAGAAACCCAAGGTTATAACATGGTCAATGTTGGTGTGTCTTATGCTGGGCAGTTAAACAATCGCAACGATTATCGGGTTTATTTAAAAGCAAATAACTTGTTGGATGATCAGGTTTATTCGCACAATTCATTTTTATCGAATATTCCACAAATTGGACGTAATTTTACCGTCGGCGTTGAATACGGGTTCTAATTTAATTCAACGTGTTAAAAACAGTTTAATGCTTGAAAAAACGTAAATTAAAACCTAGTCTGAAAGTATCGGACTAGGTTTTTTGTTATGCGTCTATTTAAACGAATTCACCAAAAATTAAATTGGTCAAACCGACGTTATGTTGGTCTGATTCTCGGTATGCTGACCATCGGCTATTTAGCCTCAGCGCTATATCATATTTATAAACCATTACCAGAAGGGCTTAATTATTCCGGTAAATTACGGCATGCAAATGTGAAATTCCTAGCAGACCAAACTTATATAGATACGGAGGGTCAGCGACAGCAGCATCAGATTTTTGATGAAATTCTCAATCTTATTGAGCAAGCGCAAACTACAATTGTGTTAGATATGTTTCTGTTCAATCCTGAAACTGGTCAGTCTCAAAATCAACATCGCGCCTTAACACAAGAACTGACCCAAGCACTCATTCAAAAAAAGCGTCTAACACCGAATATTGAAATTAAATTAATCACTGATCCTATAAATTCAGTTTATGGTGGAATAATCCCAGAGCACTATCGACAACTCAGGCAAGCAGGAATTGATGTCATAGAAACAGATTTATCACCATTACGCGCATCAAATCCACTGTGGTCGGGCATTTGGTATTTTTGTTGTCAGAGTTTAGGAAATAATGCTGAGAAAGGTTGGTTAAATAATCCTTTCGGGGAAGAAAAAATTACTATCCGAAGTTATTTAAATCTTTTTAATTTTAAAGCGAACCATCGTAAAACCATCGTAGTGGATACATCCGAGGGATGGAAAACACTAGTGACTTCGATGAACCCACATGATGGAAGCTCACGCCATTCCAATGTAGCACTTGTGGTCGAAGGGCATACAGCTGTCGATATTTTAAAAACTGAACAATCAGTGGCTTTATTTTCTAAAGCAAATATTCCAATGGTTATTGTGGGAGATGTACCAGAAGATAAACTGTTGCCCCAAGTGCAAGTACTGACAGAAAAGGCAATATATGATGAACTGCTGAAACTGATTGAATCTGCTCAAGGTGCTGATGCAAAAATAGATTTGGCAATGTTCTATTTATCAGAGCGAAAAATTATTGAAGCCTTAATTGAAGCTCACCAACGCGGTGTTGAAGTTCGTGTTTTACTAGACCCGAACAAAGATGCATTTGGACGTACTAAAAATGGTATTCCAAATCGTCCTGTCGCGACAGAGCTCTATAAAGCTGGAATAGACGTACGCTGGTGTAATACACAAGGTGAGCAGTGCCATTCAAAAATGATTATTAAGCGTAGTTCAAATCAGGTTGAACTGATTTTGGGGTCGGCTAATTTTACTGCTCGTAATTTGAAAAATTATAATTTAGAAACCGATTTACGTGTTATTGGCTCTTCAAATCAGCAAGTTTTTAAAGATGCAGTACAGTATTTTGATACTGCTTGGATGAATTTAGAGGGTAAGCAAATGAGTGTTGATTACTCAGAATATGCAGAAGATTCAAAAATGAAATATGCCATTTATCGATTTATGGAATGGAGTGGTCTTTCAACCTTCTAAAAAAAATCCCTCAGAAGAGGGATTTTTTCATTTATGGATTCGGCGGAACTAATTTATCGAGTTCCTTATCATCAATTTGATCGAGTTCTTTAATATCGGTTTTGATTTTCCACTTAGACTCATCCTCAACAGGTTGAGGTAAACGTGCTTCTAACCAATCACAAACCACATCTGGCGTAAAATCAGGATGATTACACTGAATCACCCAAGATAAGAATTGTTTCGCCTCACCATTCATATAGGGTGGAGGAGACACTGGTAAAAACTGAGTGGGTAGGCGTTCATTTTTAGAAATGTAATTTAATACATGACCAAGTTCTTGAACCGTTTGCCAAGCTAAGGCATGGTCGATATTGATTTGAAATTTAAACCACCATGCATGTTCACCATCAGTGCCATAAGAATCGATATAGTTTTCTTGGACACTCGGAACTTTACAAAAAAATTGGTGCAGGCGATCAAAACTCATTTCAGGCACGGTGGATAATCTCGCAAAGTTAAAAATGGTTAGTCTAGCAGATTTACAAACAGACTCATGCAGATAAATAAAAGGTCTAAAGTATTAAATTTAAAATTTTAAATAATGTTCAAGATTTCTACATGATTGATCTATATTTAAGTTTTAGAATGAGTGTTGAAAACAAAAGTAATCTTACATTTGGAATGAGGTAATAGAGATGAACAATACATTATTGGTTAAGACTCTATTCGGTTCAGTGATTCTTTTAATAACGAGTCATACTTTTGCAGATAGTTGGGCTAATTACCAAGGTTCTAAGGTTCGACCTGTAAAACCAACACAGACTCCAATATATACTGGTAATGCAGATCGTCTAAGTAAGCCAGTCCCATTGCAACAACCACGTTTTGCTCAGAATAGACCTCAATTACAGCGACCATATCCTCCTTATCCAGCGTATCCGCAGCAGAATGGGATTACAGTGATCTATCAACAGTCTTTACCGACCACGACGACATATTCTAGCAAGCAGTCAAGTTTCGTAAATGGGCAGGGTGGTACTATTGAAATGAGTCAGTATATGCTGATTTCAGATTGGCGTCGTTATGGTCTTCCTGCACCACAAGTTGGAATGCATTGGATATACCAAAATGGTCGATATATCCAGATGCCAAATGATCGTTAGATGCTTAATCCAATTTGTCTAAGCCATCTTTATCTAAGCCAACTCATCATCTTCAGGGCGTGGTGTTTTTCCAAGTGGTAAAGGTTTATCTTGGTGTTTATCTCGGATCACTGATGGAAAATTCCAAGAAGCAAAACGCACGACCAATATAGCGAATGCTAGGATTAAAATTGATCCTGTAATAATGACTAAATCAATATCAGCTTTATGGTCATGTTGAATATCTGAAATTAACAGACGTGTCAGGGCAGTGATGGCGATATAGATCAGAAATCTGACGGGCATATGATTGGTCTTAAAATAAATACCTACCATCGCGCCTAGCTCTAAATAGATAAATAACAACAGAATGTCATCAATCGTTGCATATTGTTTTACCGTAAGAATATCAATCACGGTATGTCCTGCAGACCAAATTACCATGCAGCCAATAATAAAGAGCGCAATATAGTGGAAGCTCTCAACTGCTAGATTTCCAAAACGATCTAATAAGGATTCGAATTTTGCTACGCTAATATCTTTTTTACTCATGACATCTCCTCCTTTGAAAAAACCTGATGGTTTCATTGGAGTGATGCAAAATTCATGCTCATCTTATGCCTAAGCAGGGAAGACTATTATGAGTTGCTTTGAAAATAAGCAAATTTCAGATAAAAAAAGCCTGAAGAATCAGGCTTTTTTAAGATAAAACTTATGATTGATTTGTGAAGTAATCTTCGCTAAATCCCATCACGATTTCAGAGCTAGCTTTGATGCGAGCTAAACGTGTATTTAATTCAGGTAAAACGCGTTGGATGTAGTAGTTCACCAAAGATAATTTGTTCTCATAGAACTCACCTGATTTTTCACTCGCAGCTTTAGCAATTTTAGCAAACATATAGGTAAAGCTGAGTAAGCCTACCGCATGTAAATAATCCACCGCAGCAGCATTCGCATAATCAGGATTTTCAGCAGCACGTTCAAGAACAACTTGTGTAATCGATTCAAGTTCAGTTGCAGCATCAAGAGTGGCATCTTTGATGTAATTTAAGTCCGCATCTAATGCATTTGCAAAGTCACGAATTTCTTCGATATATTCTGCGATGAATTGACCATTACATTTAATCGTTTTACGACCAATCAAATCTTGTGATTGAACGCCGTTCGTGCCTTCATAAATTTGTGAGATACGAAGATCACGGATACATTGTTCCATACCCCATTCACGAATATAGCCGTGACCACCAAAGACCATTTGGGCATCTAGTGTCGCATTGAAAGCAGTGTCTGTTAAATATGCTTTTGCGATTGGTGTGAGCAAAGCAACACGATTATTTGCTTTTGCAACTGCTTCTGGATCCGTCGAGAACTTTGTAATATCCAGTTGTTGACCTACATATACTGCAAATGCACGTGATGCTTCATTGTTCGCACGCGCATTTAAGAGCATACGACGTACATCACCGTGTACAAGAATACTATCAGCAGGTTTATTCGGAGATTTCACACCTGTTGCACTACGACCTTGTAAACGATCAGTGGCGTATTGAGCAGCATTTTGATAAGCAAATTCTGAAGCGCCTAAACCTTGGATACCCATGGACAAACGTTCATAGTTCATCATCACGAACATTGCAGCAAGACCTTCGTTTTCTTTACCGACTAAATAGCCTTTTGCACCGTCAAAGTTCATCACACATGTTGCAGAGGCTTTGATCCCCATTTTGTGTTCAATAGAACCAGGGCCTACAGGGTTACGATCACCCAAGGTACCATCTTCATTCACTAAGAATTTAGGTACAATGAACAGAGAAATACCGCGTGAACCAGCAGGAGCATCAGGCGTTTTTGCTAATACAAGGTGAATAATATTTTCAGCTAAATCATGGTCACCACCGGTAATAAAAATTTTAGTACCTGTGATGTTGTAAGTACCATCTTCATTACGTTCAGCCTTAGTTTTAATAATGCCTAAATCAGTACCTGCGTGAGGCTCTGTGAGACACATCGTACCTGACCATTCACCTGAATAGATTTTAGGAAGATAGGTTTCTTTTTGTTCTTGAGAAGCATAGCTATTTAATGCCATACCCGCACCCACAGAAAGAAGTGGGTAAAGCATAAATGATGGGTTGGTTGCAAAAAGCATTTCATCTGCAAGCACAGTCAGCATTTTTGGCATGCCTTGACCGCCCCATTCTTCGTCAGCACCTAAGCCAATCCAACCACCTTCTGCATATTGTTGGAACGCTTCTTTAAAGCCCGCTGGTGTGGTAACAGATCCATTATTATAAGTTGCGCCTTCTTCATCACCTGTGCGATTTAGGGGAAGGGTTACGTTTTGAGCGAATTTAGCCATCTCTTCTAAAATAGCTTCAGCTGTCGCAGCATCAATATGAGCTAAATTCTCATTTGATTGCCAAAATTGTTCAGCTTGAAATACATCATTCAAAATGAACTTCATATCTGTAAGAGGCGCATTATAGATTGGCATTTTCGTTCACCTTTTTTTTGTTTAAATATCTTTAGTTCTTAGCAGTCTATCGAAGCATATTAGGACTTGTTAGACGACTAAAGGTTAATATCTCGAATTTATTTATAAAGAAAAAGGACGGCCAAATCTATGACTGTCCTTTTTCTTTTACACATATTTAATATGGATCATTAGAATGCAAAATGTTCAGCATCCAAAGTCATTAATGGTTCTAATCCACCTGCAATTACGTCAACATGTGAGCGAACGCGTGGAAGGATCTTCTTGAAGTAGAAGCGAGCTGTTGTGATTTTCGCATTGTAGAAGTCAACTTCAGTTGAACCTGCTGCAAGTTGTTGTTGAGCAACTTGAGCCATGCGAGCCCATAAGAATGCTAGCGTTACATAACCAGAGAAGTATAGGTAATCTACTGCAGCAGCACCGACTTCATCAGGGTTTTGCATCGCGCGCATACCGATCTGCATAGTTAAATCGCCCCATTCTTTGTTGAGTGCAGCCAAAGGTTCAACAAACTCTTTCAAGTCTGCATTATCTTTGTTTGCTTCAGCGAATTTGTGAATGATTTTGGTGAAATCTTTCAACATCGCACCTTGAGTTTGCAGTACTTTACGACCTAACAAATCAAGTGCCTGAATTTCAGTGGTACCTTCATATAAGCAAGCAATACGTGTATCACGAACAATTTGCTCCATACCATGCTCTGAAATGAAGCCGTGACCACCAAATACTTGTACGCCTTTGTTTGCAGCTTCATAACCCACTTCAGTTAAGAATGCTTTAGCAATTGGCGTTAATAATGACAGAATATTATCTGCAAATTTACGTTCTTCTTCAGTCGCGCCTTTCTCAACGATATCAGCATAGTGAGCAAGGTAGTACACTAGAGCTCGACCACCTTCAGCAAATGCTTTTTGCGTTAAGATTAAGTTGCGAACTGCTGGATGCACAATAATTGGATCTGCTTCTTTTTCAGGTGCTTTAGGACCAGAAAGTGAACGCATTGCTAAACGATCTTTCGCATATGCCAAAGCACCTTGGAAAGATGATTCAGCAGCAGACAAACCTTGTACAGCTGTACCAATACGTGCAGTGTTCATGAAGGTGAACATTGCATTCAGACCACGGTTTTCAGGGCCAATCAAGTAACCTGTTGCACGATCAAAATTGATCACACATGTTGCGTTACCATGGATACCCATTTTATGTTCAATCGAACCACAACGAACAGCGTTGCGCTCGCCAACTTCACCATCAGCAGTTAAGTTAAACTTAGGTACGATGAATAATGAGATCCCTTTTGTTCCCTTAGGAGCACCTGGTAAACGCGCAAGAACGATGTGAACAATGTTGTCCGCCATGTCATGCTCACCAGCGGAAATAAAGATTTTCTCACCTGAAATTGCAAAACTACCATCTGCATTAGGTTCAGCTTTTGTGCGGATAATACCAAGGTCAGAACCCGCATGAGATTCTGTTAAACACATGGTACCTGTCCACTCACCTGAAATCAGTTTTGGTAAGTAAGTATTTTTTTGCTCTTCCGTACCATGGTGCTCAATTGTACGAACTGCACCATGAGATAGACCTGGGTACATACCCCATGCCCAGTTCGAAGAGCCGATCATTTCAGAAATGATAATGCCTAAAGAGTTTGGTAAACCTTGACCACCATATTGTTCTTCAGCAGCTAAAGATGGGAATCCTAATTCTACATATTTTTTATATGCTTCTTTGAAGCCTGTTGGAGTAGTAACTACACCATCATTCCAAGTACAACCTTCGCGGTCACCTACTTGGTTGAGTGGAGATAATTCGTTTTCACAGAAATCTGCAGCAGCTTCTAAATATTGATCAACCAACTCACGGCTTACGTTTTCTTGGAATGCAGGGAGTTTTGAAAAGTGTTCTTCAGCATTTAATAATTCATGCAAAACGAATTGCATATCACGTAAGGGCGCTTTGTATTGTGGCATATCGGGTTCCTCAATACTGGTTAAACCAGATTTATAATCCTAATAAAAAATGTCGTGTCATCTACGACACCTATTTTGTTCTATTACATCGTGCAATAAGTTATTGCTTGGTACAAGTTTTATAGCCATATTCTGTGTGACTGTAAAGTCAAAGAAAAAATATTAATTTTGGCTAAGTGTTTAGAGTATAAAGTTTTTTCGTGAATTATATGTGAACAGAATAGTCAAAAACGTAATAAGTTATGACATAAAAAAAGGCGCAACATGCGCCTTTTTAATATTCAATCACTTAGTAGTGAGTTGAATTGAATTATGCGGATTTTTTTAAGTCTGGTTTAACGAGTGGTTGATTTGGTTTGAAATAAACTTTACATACACCGTTGATAGTCTGTTCACCCACTTTGATTTGAACTTTTTTACCGTCAGTTTGTCCATTGCATGCTTGAAGTTTTGCATTTTGACTAACTTGCTGTTGCATCAAACGTTGATCAAATTTTTGAACAAGCTCAGCACGTTTGGCATCTGTGAGCGGTTCACCTTTTTGTGAACGGTTAGCTTGGGCCGAAGTTGGCTTTTCAGCTTTAAATTGGGCACGTGCTTGCTCATGCATTTTTTTCATATCAGCACGATCCGCTATGAAACGGATATGACAAGTACCATCAATATTTTGTTTATCAGTTTTGATTTGAACAGTTTGACCTACAACTTTGCCGTCGCATGCTTGACGAATTTGCTGCATCATCGCTTTACGGTCAGCACGCGCTTGTTTGAATTGCTCGCGTTGTTCAGGTGTTAAACGTTCTTTATGATGATGTTTGTTATCAAAGTGACCCTTTTTAACTTCTTGAGGTGCTTGAGTTGTTGTTTGACATGCAGTAAGTGCGCCCATACTGATTAAACCAGTGGTCACCAATACAATTTTGTTCATCGCTTTCATTATGTTTATCCCCAAAGTTGTTTGGATTCGGTATAGGTAAAGATTAAATAATAAAGATGAAGAAACAATGGAGAGTTTTTTGAATCAGTGTTAGATACAATACTGAAAAACGAAGAAATAATGTGAGTTAAATTTGAATATACGTCGCGTACCAATCGCACTACGCTTATTTTTTACAGTACTGTTAACAACATTGCTCATTACGACGGTTAGCTTAAGTGTGCTGCATTGGACGATGCAAAAAAACTTCACCAAATATGTAGCTGATGTAGAAATGCAAAAGCTTGATCATCTGATCGATAATTTAGCGGGCGTATTCTCTGTTTATCAGGATTGGGGAAATGCCGTTCAAGCTCAGATTTTACAAATTGAAGGTGAAGCTGCACCCGATGATTATGATCGACTATCACGTTGGTGGTTACGTCGCCAATATGATATTGCATTGCAACAGCGTTATTTCAAAGAGCATACATTAATTAGCGAAATTGAGTCACAAAGAACGCAAACTATTAGCCCTGAAGAGCTGAAAGTCTTAGAAGAAAATTTACCTTCTGCATTTCAGCCATTTGAAGGATTGCGTTTCCCATTAAGTTCAAATCAGAATCAGACAAGAACCACGAACAGTTCTGATAAATCACATGAAAATAAGCTTTCTAGTTTGAGAACTTCTGAATACCAGCAGGGCAAGAAACTATTTATATCTATGTCTGATCACTTGGGTTTAAGTTCTAGACTTTCCTTATATGATGCAAAACAACAGTTTATCTTGGGGGAACCATCAGAGAATATGGTGTCGTATCGACCGATCACAGTTGATGGCAATATTGTGGGGTATCTCGGGCTAAGACCTGTTTTAGATCAAGATGATGCTTTAAGTATTAATTTCTTTAGCAATCAAAAGCGTTATTTATTTTTAATATATATTCTGACATTTATTTCGAGTTTGGTTGCTGCCTTATTATTAGCAACTTATTTTAGAAAGCCAATTCAACGCTTATTAAATGCAACACGAGAATTAACCAAAGGAAATTTTCAGCATCAGGTGAAAGTAAATCGTAACGATGAGCTTGGCGATCTTTCGACTGAAATTAATCAGTTAGCTGTGATTCTAGATCAGCATGAAAATTCTAGAAAGCAGTGGGTTGCAGACACTTCGCATGAGTTAAAAACGCCGCTGGCTGTTTTGCAAGCACAAATTGAAGCAATGCAAGATGGAATACGTAAACCAACGCCTGAACATTTTGCTTCAATGTTGGCACAAGTTTCGAGTCTGAAAAAATTAACACAAGATTTGGCTGCGTTAGCACAGGCTGAAGCACAACAACTCAATTTTGATTTCAATGAAATTGACCCTTGGAGTGTCGTGTTAAATGAGATTGAAAATTTCAAACCTAAATTTGAACAAGCCGATCTCACGATTAGCGCAGAGGGGCATGGAACGAAATTACAATTAGATGTAGATCGTTTTAAACAAATTATGGTCAACTTACTCGGTAATACTATTCGCTATACGGAAGCCGGTGGAAGAATTCATGTGCATACGATCGAAAACGATAAGACTTGGTCGGTGATTGTTGACGATAGCCCATTAGGTCTTACTGATGAGCAATTGGCTCATTTAGGTGAGCGTTTCTATCGAGCGGATGATTCTAGAACACGTAGTACTGGCGGAACTGGATTAGGACTAGCATTATCGTGCAAAATTGCACAAGGCATGAAGGGCTCCTTGAAGTTTGACCACTCACCATTGGGTGGATTGCGCTGCATCCTCACATTTCCAAAGAAATCGTTTTAAATTGAAGAAGGGTGACATATGAAACATGTGATGCTGGTTGAAGATGAAGTAGAACTTGCTCAATTGGTGCGAGATTATCTTGAAGCAGCTGGCTTTGAAGTCAGTATGTTTCACGATGGTCAAGAGGCTTATGATAGCTTTTTACAACGTAAACCAAGTCTAATGGTTTTAGATTTGATGGTACCTCGTATGGATGGTCTCACGATCACCCGTAAAGTCCGTGAGCAGTCTGATTTGCCTATTATCATGGTGACAGCACGAACGGAAGAGATTGATCGTGTACTTGGTTTGAATATGGGGGCGGATGATTATGTGTGTAAACCATTTAGCCCTAAAGAGTTAGTTGCTCGTGTTCAAGCAGTGTTGCGACGTTTAGATCGTAAAGCAGAACCTGAGGAAAATAATTTATTCCGTATGGACAAAGGTCAACAACGAATTTGGTATCAAAACAAATCTTTAAATTTGACACCTACAGAATTTCGACTTCTTGAGTTATTTTTAGAACACGTAGGTCAGGTGTACTCTCGTGCGCAATTATTGGATCATATCAACCCAGACAGTTTTGAAGTGGCAGATCGTGTGATTGATAGCCATATCAAAAACTTGCGCCGTAAAATCTCGGATGCCGCTGAAACAGGTAATCGCCATGAATGGGTTCAAGCTGTTTATGGGGTGGGATATCGTTTCGAATATCCTGAAGATTGATTCTTTGTGATAAAAAAAAGCGAATCTAGAAGTTCGCTTTTTTTTGGTGCGTTGGTTTTGGTTAGGGTCTCTACAATTGGCCATTTCATATGCAACTTTCATGTAACTTTGTTAGGATATGAGCTTATTAGAGGTGGCTATCGTATTTTTATTTAAAGTAAGCTTCGACTCTAGCTTTTACTATAGGATCAACATCATCAACCATATAAAAACAATATCTATATTTTTCGATCAAAACACTAATATATTTTTGTTTATCAGGAACTGTGTGCTTTAACATTATCTGTGCAGCTACGGTTATTAAGTTATTTGATTGGCGCATCAAGGTGATCAGCATCTCATCTTCATATCCCATAACATCTCTAGTAAATGACTGTTTTACAGTATGTACTATGGAGTTAAGTTGCTTCAAATGATATTTTTTGAAATCACAAAGGGTGAATAGCCACCAAAATTATTGGCTGAGCAGGTAAGTTTGCAGCACCAAGCTTATCAAGCATTTCAGAAATCATTGGACATGTGTCGGATTCAAATTGCTCTTCAAATGTGTAACTAAATTGCAATTTTGATATTTGATGATTACTTGCAAGAAATAATAACCAATATGCTCTGACTACAGCTTCAAATTGTGATCTAAGTAAAATCATAGCTTGTGTTGGTAGATGTGAAGATAATAAACCACTTA
Source organism: Acinetobacter sp. ANC_7655 (assembly GCF_056784015.1). NCBI lineage: Bacteria > Pseudomonadati > Pseudomonadota > Gammaproteobacteria > Moraxellales > Moraxellaceae > Acinetobacter > Acinetobacter sp. ANC_7655. The sequence goes on from NZ_JBWYJB010000008.1 coordinate 70,487, forward strand.
CTCCAAGCCCATGCTCAAATGAGATGTAAATACATTGTTTAACTAAGTCCAAACGCGGCCCACAATCGATAATGTCACTATTAATAATTTATTGTTTTAGCTCTAAGATCATCTGAGTTGATAATCCAAAAAGTTGTTCTATATCCATAATGAATATCGTACTCATAGAGTTATAATGATATAACCCAAATATAGAATAAGTTTTTCGTATTACTACTATTTATTAATATAGCGTAATTATTGTTATAGAAAAGCAATTTTTAACTTTATTTAAATGACTCTGAGTAAAGCGATATGCTTTTGTTCGGCTTTTTTAAGCTTCGATACCACAAGATTATAGGAATTGGAGATCAAATCTTCGATAAGCTCTTCATCCAATTCAGATTCATCATAGATTGAAACCCAGTGTCGTTTATTCATGTGCCATCCAGATCGAATATAAGGATAAATATCTTTTAACATATGTCCATGATCTGGTTCGACTTTTAAATTAATCGCAGCTTTGCCTTGTAAGTGAAATGCGAGCAAAAAGACTTTATCCATAATTTTATAAACATCACATCCCTCACCAAACGGTTGACTGACAGTGACTTCAGGAAGTTTTAAAGCTTGTGATGCTGCCAATTGATGTAAATGCATATTAAAAACGAATGGGTATTGTGGATAATGATTAAATTATCCACAGAATGAGAGAGGTTTGTGAATAACTTATGATGAACAACTGACTTGAATTTCAGGGACATCACTAGCTAAAGGGCCTAAGTCTTCTGGTTGTTCAAGACGTTCTTGTTTGGTGTATGGTGTTTGAAGAAGTTTGAACAAGCGATCAACTTCAGAGAAATCATCACGTTCAGCAAGTTCAATTGCTTTCTGTGCCATATGGTTTCGTAGAACGTAGTGTGGATTGGCTGTTAACATCGCTTGATCGAGATCGTCAGTGTCTTGATTTTCTCGTATTGAGAGATATTGGTGAAGAAACCGCTCAAATGCGATACGATTAAGGCAATCATCTTTGATTTGTTCATACGCTTTATTCTGTAAACGAATAAAACTTTGGGTGTAATCAAGTTGCTCTGTTTGTAAAATATGTAGGAAAGCCATTGCACAATCAAAGCTATCTTTATGAAAACTTGGTAATCCCATTTTTTGACTTAAACCAAGTTTATAGTGCTCCAGGAACGTTGGTTCATAGTGTTCTAAACAGGAAGACAAGTCTTGTTTCCATTGCTCTCGATCATAATTTTCTGGACAGAGAAGAATGAGGCTATTTAACCAAGTCCATAAATTCCAGTGCCCGATACTCGGCTGGTTCTGATACGTATAGCGTCCTTGGTAATCAGAATGATTGTTGATCCAATTAGGACGGAAACGCTCCATAAAACCATAAGGTCCGAAATCTAAAGTTGTACCGGTAATATTCAGGTTATCAGTGTTCATAACCCCATGGGCAAAACCTATCAGTTGCCACCTCGCGATCATGATCGCAGTACGTTGAATGACTTGAGTTGCAAAAGAAAGAACAGGTTGTTCTGTCTCCAAACATTCAGGGTAGTGCCATTCAATGCACTTTTGTGTAAATTCTTGCAGTAGATCTGGCTGAAATTGATTAATCCACTCAAAGTGACCTAAGCGAATATGTGTATCACACGTACGCAACATCATCGCGCCACGTTCAAGTTTTTCTCGTTGTACACCTTGATCTGATGATACAAAACCAATCGCATTACTGGATTGAACACCTAGGGCATTGAGGGCGTGTCCAGCCAAATATTCACGAATAACGGAACGTAACACTGCACGACCATCGCCTCTCCGAGAATAGGGGGTAGGGCCAGCACCTTTAAGATGTAAATCGACCGTGTTGTTATTTTGATCCAGGATTTGAGCAATGAGTAAACCGCGACCGTCACCAAGCTGTCCAGCCCATTGTCCAAATTGGTGACCCGCGTATACCATCGCCAAAGGTTCAAACTCAGCAAAAGTTTTTTGCCCGCTACAGATTTCTACCCAGTTCATCTTATCTTCTTGAGTCCACAGTAACTCATCTGCAAGTGCTACATTAAAATGACCAGGTTTAGTCCCTTTTAGAGGAAGAGGTTGTTGATGATGATACAGTCGAGCGGGTAGTGTGTTATAGCGAGAATTGAACTGCATATAATTTTTCAAAATGTGATGAACAACTTTGACTATAGCAAAATTCAATACATAAAACTGTGACTGCTACATTGGAAATGGTATCGAAAAAATAAAAAAAGCCCCGATCAACGGAGCTTTGGAGTAACTGAAGAGTCTCTTGAATGAGTTATTCAGATACTGGTGATTTCTTTAAATTACGAACCAATAAGTTCAATGTCTCTCTATGATGAGATAAACGTTGTTCAACCAATTGGAATTCAACTTTCAGTTTACTATCCATTAGGTGAATTTTTTCAGCAACAGCTGCTTTTTTGGCATTAATTTCTTGCTCTTTAAGCTTCGCCCAATCATTTAGAGTTTGCGTAAATGCTTCATATTCTTGAGCAATTTTTGTTTTAACTGTCACAATATCATCATTGACGTTATGGCCGTAAACAGCGAGATCTTGTTGCGCATATTTAAACTTCATTGCAAGCTCAGCTTTTTTAATATTAAAACTTGGAATACGTCGTAAGTTTTTTGCGAGCCCTAGTTTTGAACACGTCCAGATCAACCATTTAGTTGGATCGTACTGCCACCATTTTACGCCATTGCGATAGTCGTATTGGAAGATATGATGGTAGTTATGATAACCCTCACCCCAAGTCGCAATAGCAAGAACAAAGTTGTCACGTGCAGTATTTTCATCTGTGTACGGACGTTTGCCCCACATATGGCATAGCGAGTTGATAAAGAAGGTCACATGATGGCTTAAAATTAAGCGCATTAAACCACCCAATAATAACACTCCCCAGACATCACCAACTGCCCATCCAATAGGAAGAAGAATAGCGGCATGAACGACAATCACGAGAGGGATGTAATATTTATCTTGGAACATGACAATTTTGTCAGCCAATAAATCAGGGGCGTTTTTGTAATTTGCTTCAGCTGCTGGATAGTTCCGTAGCATCCAACCGATGTGCGCGTACCAGAAGCCATTGTTAATTGAGTAGGGATCTTTTTCTACATCATCAACATGACGATGATGGGTACGGTGACCTGAGGCCCAATACAAAATGCTGTTTTGTACAGCAAAGGTTCCCATAATCATTAAAATGATTTTGAGTGGTACAGTCGCTTCATAAGCACGATGTGCCCATAAGCGGTGATAACCTGCGGTAATGCCAAGACTGCTCAGACCCAACAGCGCAAACATACTGATCCACGCAGCAAGCGAGAAATCATGATGATAAGCATAAAGTGGAATCGCAATAACGGCGACAATAGGTAAAAACACCAATGCAAATACTGCAATCCAGTTGATTGGGGCTTTGGGTAGGGGAGCATTCATCTCCAACAGCACTCCTAGAACCTTTAATAGGTTAAAACTAAATCCACTCACAAATTTGTGAGGTTAGACTCGTTAATACTAACATGGGCGAACATGTGTTCACTAGCATTATTGTACAGTTGTATTGTTTAAACCGTAACAGAATACATCATTGTATAAATTCGACTTTGGACGAATTCCAAAAAATAAATTAGAAAAAATAATCAAATAAGTTTTTGAATTTGAAAATATTATAGGTGAGACATCATTAACTTGGGATAATCAGTAATTAAGCCTTGAACTCCTAAATCCTTAAGCTGTTTAGCACGATCTATATGATTGACTGTCCAAATACTAATATTTAAATTTGCGGAAAGTGTGGAGGCAATGATCTCATTTGTAGCAAGTTCGTTCATCCAACCAATTTGACAACATTCAAATTTCAAAGCTTGATCAATGGCTGCATGCTTTATATCGGTTTCAACCAGTAATCCACGCTTAAACCTTGATTTTTGCTGTTGAAGGGCTTGATGAATTTTAGGATCGAAACTGGTGATAATGGCGGAATCTTCAAAGCCTATTAATTGTTGATCTAAGGCTTCGACAATCTTTTCTGCGGCCTTCATCGATTCAACAGCTTTGACCTCAACTTCAATATGATTAAAATTATGAATAATTTTGAGGGTTTGATCGAGTAGAGGCGTAGCTTCGACTTTATTCCATTCAGACCACGTTACGGCATGATTATACTGCGCTAAATCTTGCTCATCACATTCGTATAAATGTTTAGCTTGGCCTGTAGTACGAATAAAGTCATCATCATGCATCACGATCAGCGCATTATCTTTGAGTTGACGAACGTCAAATTCTACAGCGCGGATACCAATATCTTGAATATATTGAAATCCACCGAGGGTGTTTTCAGGTGCTTCCCCACGCGCACCACGATGACCAATTATTTTCATAAAACACCCTGAAATTTCAGGGTGATTTTAGTGCTAAATCATGAATGAAATATGACGATTTTTAATCAAAATTTTGATTAAAAAAGCATTTTAAGTGGATGGGGCAATCAACATGCAGACCTTTTTACACTTTTAAGGTCAGGCCTCAATCGTCTCATTGATATTCTTTTGCCAAAGCACTTCTGAGCCACCTTCAGCACGTTGTAAGGTACGAGATGCGACGAATAACCAATCAGATAAGCGGTTCAAAAGTTGCAATGATGTGGCTTGGATATTTTGATCACGTTGATGAACAGACATCACGCTACGTTCAGCTCTACGGCAGACAGCACGTGCTTGATGAGCAAAACTGCAGACTAATGTACCAGCTGGCAAAATAAAGTCTTTTAGCATGGGTAATGCTTCGTTCATACGATCAATATCATTTTCTAAAAATTCAATACATACTGGTTGAACCAAGTTAAATCCAGGAATGCAGACTTCGCCGCCTAAATCAAATAACCAATGTTGAATCAGACTGAGTGATTTATCCCATTGAGCTTTGTCTTCAATGCTACTTAAAGCAATGTGCGAACGTAATACACCAATGGTCGCATTGAGTTCATCGACATCACCTAACGCATCGATACGTAAATCATCTTTAGGTACACGTGAACCATCGCCTAGTCCGGTAGTGCCCGTATCTCCCGTGCGGGTATAAATTTTACTTAAACGGTGACCCATGAGGTTTCCTTTAAATTTTTTTAAGTGCTAGATATGAAAAGAATCATGCCATAGGCATGACATGATTCTCAAAAGTATTTATGAGTCAAAGAATGCTTAGTATCTGAATGTCACACCAGCAGAAGCTAAACGTCCACCATTGACATAATATTGCTCACCAGCACTGTGAACAGTTTTATAGTTCACATCACCAACGTTTTCAATATTGGTAAACAGTTTTACATGCGGGTTAAGGTTCCAGAATGCATTTAAGTCTACTCGAGCATATCCTGGAATATCTTGGCTAAAATCCTTTGCTTTTGATTTGGCAACGAGCGAAGCACTTAAACCATAATTTGCATTTTGTAAACCTGCTGAAACAGTAACTGATTGACGAGGACGACGTAATAACTCAGTATTTTTTTCAGTATCTTCAGTTTTGATATATGTATAGCCTGCATTGATAAAGTACTGATCATTTGTCCACTGTGCTGTCAATTCACCGCCTGTCATTTGTGCTTTATCAACGTTTTGGTTTTGGTAAGTTGGGAACGTATTCACCCAATCGCCATCACAAGTACTGACGCAGATTGAATTAATTAGATTATCAACTTTGGTATAGAAAGCAGAAGCACCCAATGAAATATTAAGTGGGAGTTTTTGATCAATACCAATTTCATAAGAAATGCTTTCTTCTGGCTTAAGTTGTTCATTACCACCATAGGCATATAGATCATTTAATGTAGGTGCTTTAAATGCAGTGCCAACATTGGTGTAAATACTTGTTGTAGGAAGCAATTGGTATCTGAGTGCACCCTGCATGACTGTGTGTGAACCAAACTTTTCATTGTCTTCTAAGCGGATGCCAGCTTGCGTACTCAAGCCATCGGCTTGATATTGATGCTGAATATAGTAACCTGTTGAATTAATATCTTCGTTTAATGCATCGGTTTTAGCTTCAGTATTACGTTGGGTCACACCAACTAGAATATTTTGGGCTGGTACAAAATTCCATTTGCTATAAAGCTCAGCCTCTTGAGTTGTACTGTGTACAAAACTATTAGAAGTTACTTGCTCCAAATCATCTTTAAATTGGGATAAACGTGCATGAACTTCAAGCTGATCAGTTGGGTTAATGCGTCCCTTTGCATTTATGATTTCATTTTCAAAATCTTGACTTGAGAATGTACCCCAGTTGTTGTATTCCCCATTTCCTGAGTTCTGACTGAAATCTAAAGATGCAGCATAACGTTTTTGATCTATACCAAACTTGGCACTATAACCTTTTTGATCAAAGCTATAGTTACGTTTATCATTCATATTAAATACTGGCGTACCGTCAGTTTCTAATATTTGACCTCGAACTTGTGCATAGATGCCATTTTCAGCTAAATCTGCGCCAACAATCGATTTATAGGTGTTATTTTCACCAATTTCACCTGTAATAAAAGCTGTAGTTTTTTCTGGTGTGCGCGTGACAAATTGAACCACCCCTCCAATTGCATCAGTTCCATAAAGTACAGATGCTGGACCTTTTAGAACTTCAATTTGTTTAAGATCAGTGGTGTCTAAAAATGGAATAGAGGCAGCACCAGTTGTCGCTGTATTTAAGCGGACGCCGTCACGTAGCACTAGAGTTTGATTTGAATTCGTGCCTCGTAAAAAAATTGAAGTTTGTTGACCGTAACCGCCAGATTGAACCACGTTAATGCTAGGATCTGTTTTAAGTAGGTCTGGCAGAGCTTTAATTGGTGACTGTTCGAGAATCTGTGGCTGGATAATTGAAATACGTGCAGGTACGTTTTCAAGCTTTTCTTCTGAGCGAGTAGCTGTGATTACAATAGTTTCTAAAGTTGCATTAGAAGTTGTTTGTTCTTGAGCAAAAACTGATGTAGTAAAACCCATCGCAATAGCGATTGCACCAACCAAAGCTGTTGGTTGACATTGAATAGACATAACGTGCTCCATACATTCACTTCCCCGTGAATGATTGAGTGGAAGAACACAACAAGCAGGTATCCGGACTCAAATGTAGTAACTGGATTACTTACATTTCCACCTTCCCACATATGACATGCAGTGGTGTAAATCTCTAAAAATCAGAAATCTATTGAGAAATGCTTTTCATTTTTTACCGTTGCGGGGGCAGTGTTGGATTTTCACCAACTTCCCTAAAGCGATTGCTTTGACTTGTTGCAATTTGAGCGCAGTATAAAGAGCGCTTCTCATTTAAACAATCTTCACACCGAATATTCTGAGTGAACTTTACGCAAGATGAAAAAATTGCTTTACAATGAAGCGCCCAAAAATGATAGATCGGCTATGATGAGGGTGGATTAGAGCTAGAATAGATGCGAACTCGTGCAAAAATATGCGGAATTACCCGATTAGAAGATGTCCAAGCTGTTGTGCAAGCTGGTGCGGATGCTATAGGATTTGTGTTTTTTCCACCAAGTCCAAGACACGTAGATGTTGAGCAAGCATCACTGTTGGTTCAAGCGATTCCTGCTTATGTGCAATCAGTTGGATTATTTGTTAATAGTTCAGCCGAAGAGATCCAAAACATACTTAAAAAAGTCCCTTTAGATATTTTGCAGTTTCATGGCGATGAAAGTCCAGAACAGTGCAAACAAATTGCTCAAGCAGTGGGTCGCCGCTGGTATAAAGCAATTCAAGTAAAACCAGAACTAGATATCGTTGAAGAAATCAATAAATATCAAAAGTTTGGTGCGAGTGCTGTGTTGTTGGATGCATGGCATCCAGATTTAAAGGGCGGAACAGGCCACAGCTTTGATTGGACAACATTTCCAAAATTAAATATTCCATTGATCTTGGCAGGAGGACTAAACCCTGACAATATCGAGCAAGCAATTCTTACAACACAAGCATATGCTGTGGATGTGAGCGGCGGTGTAGAGTCCGCAAAAGGTATAAAAGACCAACAACTCGTAGAACGCTTTATGCAAGGAGTCCATCGTGGATCAGCAAACCGTTAATCAACAAGATCAAGTGATTGACTATACCCAATACCCTGATGCAAAAGGGCATTTCGGTATCCATGGCGGACGTTTTGTGTCAGAAACTCTAATGGCTGCACTAGAAGATCTAGAGCAACTGTATTTCCGAATGAAAAATGACGAACAGTTTTTGGCAGAATTCGACCGTGACCTCGCTTTTTATGTAGGTCGTCCAAGTCCGCTTTATTATGCTGAGCGATGGTCAAAGGAGTTGGGTGGTGCACAAATCTATTTAAAACGAGAAGACTTGAACCATACTGGCTCCCATAAAGTAAATAACACGATTGGTCAGGCTTTACTGGCGAAGTTATCAGGCAAAAAACGTATTATTGCTGAGACTGGTGCAGGTCAACATGGTGTGGCAACAGCGACCATCGCAGCGCGTTTAGGGCTTGAATGTGTTGTATACATGGGTGCAGATGATGTGAAACGCCAAGCGATGAATGTATATCGTATGCGTTTATTGGGCGCGACTGTTGTTCCTGTCGAAAGTGGTTCTAAAACATTAAAAGATGCCATGAATGAAGCCATGCGTGATTGGGTAACAAATGTCGATTCTACCTATTACGTGATTGGTACAGTTGCAGGTCCACATCCATATCCTCAATTGGTACGTGATTTCCAATCGATCATTGGTCGTGAAGCACGCCGTCAAATTCAAGAGCAAGCAGGTCGTCTACCAGATGCATTGGTTGCTTGTGTCGGCGGTGGTTCAAATGCGATGGGCTTGTTCTATCCATTCCTGAATGATCAAGAGGTGAAAATGTACGGTGTTGAAGCTGCTGGTTACGGTATTGAAACTGGCAAACACTCTGCTCCATTAAATGCTGGTCATGTTGGTGTGCTGCATGGTAACCGTACTTATCTGATGTCAGATGCGCAAGGTCAGATTATTGAAACACACTCAATTTCAGCAGGTTTGGATTATCCTGGTGTAGGCCCAGAGCATAGCTTCTTAAAAGATATGAAGCGTGTTGAGTATGTTCCAATTAATGACAATGAAGCATTACAAGGCTTCCGTGACTTAACTAAGATTGAAGGTATTATTCCTGCACTTGAAAGTTCGCATGCGATGGCATATGTGACTAAGTTGGCTCCAACGATGTCTAAAGATCAAATTATTATTGCGACGGTTTCAGGTCGTGGTGATAAAGACTTAATGACAGTTGCACGCATTGATGGCGTGGAAATGGTAGAGATGTAATTCACCCTTTAAGCCTCTCCCTTTGGAATGGTAAGCACTGCTTCGTAAGGGGAGAGGTGCTATTTAGAAAATCGCATTTAAGCCATTGGATGCGATTTTTTTATGCGCTCTAGAAAAGCTAAAATATTTTCCTAAAATTTGATTTTTGGATCGGTGACACGGATGTCGTCTGTATTTCTGTGATACAGGCAAGTATCATCAGAAATACAAAATGATTTTGTTACTTTTACCGAAAAAAAGTAAGGCAGTTTGGAGTGTGAATCTATTTGAGATTCAGATTTGAAGAGCTATTTCATGGACTTACTTTTACGTTACTTTGGAAAAGCCCAAAGTAACCGAAGGCTTTCTGTTGAGCAGATATTACATTCTTGTAATACTGCTCAACGGGGGACATCCATGTCGCCACCACGTATCCATTATCGTTGAATTGGTCAGGTTAATCTTTAAACCCTGTATAAAAATCAGTAACACAGCCAATCCATTCTTTTCAGTAGTGGCAAATCCAAATTCAGGTATGATTAATGGTCTTGTCAAAGCCAAAGGAAATCAACCATGCCAAGCCTATTTCTTGTAATGCTCGGTGGTCGTCATGCACGTGCCAATACTGAAGTGCATGATGTGGTTTTGGCTGTTGGGGATTCACTAGAAGAAGTCTATCCTCAACTCAAAAATGCTTGGTTTGGTGAGCAGAAAGGCTTACATATTGATGCTTGGGCGAAGGTAAATGGAGTGGAATATAATGAGCAGCAATTCCAAATCCATTTTACAGATGCAGCTCCTAATGAAAACGAAATGAAACTCTGGTTGATTAATTTGGGTGGGTACCACGTTAATGAGTTCGGAGAGCTACATCGTTATGTATTAGTACCCGCTTTAAATACTGCATCGGCTAAAGAGCGTGGAAAATCATTCTTTGGAAAAGATTGGCAAAAACAGCATACAGATCGGGTTTTGGACATTGATGATTGTATTGCCATTGATCATGTGCATGGTCGTTATGTGCAATTGATTGAGGGTCAATTTAAAGAAGGGTACTGGGAAAATACATACATCACGATCGGATAATTTTTAATAAAGAACAAATTTACTATCTATATGAATTTATGTGCTAAGAATGGCTAAATAAAATCTTTATGTGGAATAAGTGCTGAAATCCAGAGCTTGTCTATATATCAGTGATTCGAGTGATTACATATCAATAAAACCGCTATTAAATATGTAAAAAACGCATTTTATTGATAGATGAATAAAAGCTATGCTGTGCTTCGTTAAAATTAAACTACTAGCTGTACGCCATGTATTTATATACTGATTTCGATCAGCAACTGATCAATGAACGTGTTGCACAATTCCGTGATCAAACGGAACGTTATTTAGCTGGAAAGCTTACTGAAGATGAATATCGTCCATTACGTTTACAAAATGGATTATATGTTCAGCGTTATGCGCCGATGCTTCGCGTCGCTGTACCTTATGGTTTGATGAACTCTAAACAGCTTCGTAAAATTGCTGAACTCGCTAAAGCGTATGACCGTGGTTATGCACACGTTTCTACTCGTCAAAACTTTCAATTTAACTGGCCAGCATTAGAAAATGTGCCAGACATGTTGCAAGAGTTGGCATCAGTTCAAATGCATGCGATTCAAACATCTGGTAACTGTATTCGTAATACAACAACAGACCAATATGCAGGTGTCGTTGCTGGTGAAATTGAAGATCCAAGACCGACATGTGAGTTGATTCGTCAGTGGTCAACTTTCCATCCAGAATTTGCATTCTTGCCACGTAAGTTCAAGATCGCAGTTTCTGCACTTGCTGAAATCGACCGTGCTGCAACGGCATTTCATGATATCGGAGTGTATATCGTTCGCAATGAAGCGGGAGAAATGGGCTACAAAATCATGGTTGGCGGTGGTTTAGGTCGTACACCGATCATTGGTGCTGTGATCAAAGAGTGGTTACCACGTGAAGACCTTATTGCTTACTTAGAAGCAGTACTTCGTGTGTATAACTTACACGGTCGTCGTGATAACAAATATAAAGCTCGTATCAAAATCTTGGTAAAAGCTTTAACACCTGAAGTTTTTGCTGAAAAAGTTGAAGCTGAATTTGCACATACAATTAAAACTTTAAAAGTTGATGCAGATACTCTGGCGAAAATGGACCAGAACTTTACACCATTTGCGTACCAAGATTATGCAGATGAAGATTTCTCAGAACTGTTTGCTGCACATCCGAAATTCAAACAGTGGTTTAACATCAATACCAATGCACACAAAGTGAAAGGTTACCGCATCGTAACAATTTCATTGAAACGTGCAGGCGTTGCACCAGGTGACGTGACCACTGAAGAAATGAACTTGATTGCTGATCTTGCAGATAAGTACACTTTTGGTGAATTGCGTACCACGCATGAGCAAAACATTGCCCTTGTCGATGTACCGCAAAAAGATTTATTTGAGCTTTGGACGATTCTTGAAAAGAATAACTTGGCTCGCGCGCACATTGGTTTCTTAACTGACATTATCTGCTGTCCAGGTGGTGATTTCTGTTCGTTGGCAAATGCGAAATCTATTCCGATTTCTGAAGCGATTTCACGCCGTTTTGATGATTTAGATACGATTTACAACTTAGGTAAATTAGACTTGAACATCTCAGGTTGTATGAATGCCTGTGGTCATCACCATGTGGGTAATATTGGTATTTTAGGTGTCGACAAGAAAGGCGCAGAATTCTACCAAATTACATTGGGTGGTAATGCAGACCATGATGCCTCAATCGGTGACATCTTAGGACCATCATTTGCTGCTGAAAAAGTACCAGATGTGGTGGAAGAAATTTTGAACACTTATCTTGATTTACGTCAAGAAGGTGAAGAGTTCATTGATACTTACCGTCGTGTAGGAATTCAACCATTTAAGGAGCGTGCATATGCTTAATACCGCACTACAAGTGCTCTCTAAGGATGGCACGATTGCAGACAATACTTATCAACTGATTGGTGAAGATGGCGTATTGCCACAAGGTGATGTGGTTTTAACGGTGGAGCAGTTAGACCAGCTTGCCAATGTTTCAGGTAAAAAAGCACTTTACCTAACCGTAGATGCCTCACCTGAAAACAATGAATTCCCACTTGATCAGCTTGATGCAATTTTTATTGAGTTTGCAGGTTTTAATGATGGTCGTGGGTATTCATTTGCCGCATTGTTACGTCGCCAAGGCTTCCAAGGCGAACTTCGTGCAACAGGTGATGTATTCAAAGACGTGTTGAACTACATGAAGCGTGCTGGTTTCGATACTTTCGTGATTAAAGAAGGTAAAGACATTGCAGAAGCAGCGGCAGGTTTAAACGACTTTACTCAACCTTATCAAGCGTCGACTGCTGTACCAAAACCAAATTATCAAACGGGTGCTTAATTTTATTAAGTGATAAAAAAGCTGAACTTAGGTTCAGCTTTTTTTATTTAATGGAAACAAGATTTAGGTATTCATAGTTCAGCCTAAGCGCTATTCAAAATGACACATAGAAGGTCAAAGTTTAATCATATGTCTATTTAGAGCAGATTTTTTTAATTCATTCAGAAATATATAGCGACAAAGCCTTTAGTGCAGCGGTTTTTTATATGATTCAATTGATCGATTAACACTGATTTAAATGATAAATTTGCTCCAAAAAAGTGCAGTTTATTGTAGTATGTTAGTATTCATTTGATCATTTTTGGTGCGGGTTTTTCTCCATTCAATCAGACTGTTTTGCGGTATATGTTTAGTACTCAGTCTAGTGATCTTGCCATCATTTAAATAGTGAAGCAGTTGTTATGCAAAATTTGATTCGTATTGGTATTGTCGGTTATGGCAACCTCGGTCGTGGCGTTGAAACGTCAATTCAAAAGAACCCAGATTTAGAGCTTGTGGGAATTTTTACACGCCGTGCACCTGAATCAGTGTCTCCTTGCTTTAGTGACACGAAAGTTTTTCATATGGATGACTTAAATGACCTTCAAGACAAAATTGATGTGTTGATCTTATGTGGTGGATCTAAAGATGATCTTCCAAAACAAACACCAGAATTGGCAAGTAAATTCAACACAGTAGATAGTTTTGATACGCATGCACGTATTCCTGAGTTTTTTGAAGCAGTGAATGAGCCTGCACTTGCTAACAAAAAAACGGCAATGATTTCGATTGGATGGGATCCAGGCATGTTCTCAATTAATCGTTTATTTGGTGAGGCATTATTACCAGATGGTGAAACCTATACTTTCTGGGGTAAGGGTTTGAGTCAAGGTCACTCAGATGCGATTCGCCGTGTGGCGGGTGTTAAAGCAGGTATTCAATATACTATTCCATCACAAGATGCGATTGATAAAGTTCGTAGTGGTTCACGTCCTATATTAACCACTAAAGAAAAACATACTCGTGAATGTTATGTTGTGCTTGAAAATGGTGCTGACGCTGAAGCTGTAAAGCAGGCGATTGTGACCATGCCAGACTATTTTGCAGAGTACAACACGACTGTGAACTTCATTGATGAAGAAACGCTTCGTAACGAGCATAATCGTATGCCCCACGGTGGATTTGTCATTCGCAGTGGTAATAGTAGTGCAGAGCAGACTCAAGTAATGGAGTTTTCGTTGAAATTAGATAGCAATCCTGAGTTTACTGCAAGTGTACTTGTGGCTTATGCACGTGCATGCTACCGCATGAATCAAATGGGTCAATATGGCGCGAAAACTGCATTTGACGTTGCACCAGGCTTATTGTCAATGAAATCTCCAGAGCAACTACGTAAAGAAATTCTTTAAGTCTAATAATTCAAAGCTATGCTTTGAATTGAGATTATAAAAAAGCCTCTAGCTAAGTAGAGGCTTTTTTATTTACCCTCCTTTAGTCAAGAAGGGTTTAGGGGAGGATTGATCATTTAAATCTCCCTCAAGCCCCTCTTTGAAAAATAGGGGCTTTAGACGCTTTAGATTAACTCAATCGCCACTGCAGTTGCTTCGCCACCACCGATACAAAGCGCAGCAATACCACGTTGACCACCTGTGCGTTTAAGTGCATGGATTAACGTTAAAATAATCCGTGAACCTGTAGATCCTACTGGATGTCCTAAAGCACATGCTCCGCCGTTGATATTTACTTTTTCAGGGTCGAGTTTGAACTCATCAATAGGACACATTGTGACCATTGCAAAAGCTTCGTTGATTTCCCAAAGGTCGACTTCTGCGACATTCCAACCTGTTTTATCGAGAACCTTTTGGATTGCACCGACTGGTGCAATCGTAAACTCAGAGGGATGTTGTGAATTAGAGGCATATGCCACAATTTTGGCTAAAGGATTTAAACCCTTTGTATGTGCTTGTTCAGATGAACTGATAACCAAGGCTGAAGCACCATCAGAGATCGAGCTGGCATTGGCAGCAGTGATCGTACCATCTTTAGCAAAAGCTGGGCGAAGTGTTGGTATTTTATCGATGTTTGCGTTAAAAGGTTGCTCATCTTTATCTACAACGACATCTCCTTTACGAGTTGACACAGTAACAGGGACGATTTCATCGTTGAAGTAGCCTTCAGTAATCGCAGTTTGAGCACGCTTTAATGAACGTATTGCAAAGTCATCCATTTGCTCACGGGTATAGCCTTTAGTGTTGGCCATATCTTGAGCAAATGAGCCCATCAAACGACCAGTTTCAGCATCTTCTAAACCATCGAAGAACATATGATCTTTGATTTCACCATGACCCATGCGGTAACCACCACGTGCTTTAGGTAAGACGTAAGGAGCGTTGGTCATAGACTCCATACCGCCTGCAACCACAAAATTTGCTGAACCAGCTTTAATCATATCAGCTGCTTGCATCACAGCTTTCATGCCTGACCCACATAATTTATTGATTGTCACTGCACCTGTCGAGTCAGGTAGTCCAGCTTTGCGCATGGCTTGGCGAGCAGGGCCTTGTTTTAAACCTGCAGGCAAAACGCAACCCATAATGACTTCTTCAATGTCTGCTGGCTGCAAACCCGAGCGTGAGATAGCCTCTTTAATGGTCACTGCACCCAGTTCTGGTGCAGTCACACTTGATAAACTTCCCTGAAAGCCGCCCATTGCCGTACGTGCACCATTAAGGATGACGATATCAGTCATTATTCTCTCCAATTTATTTAGCTTTGTTTTACAGCTTGAGTATATGTAATATCAGGCCAATTAATATTGGCTATAGTGTGTAAAATGTGACTGATAAGTTGTCATTCACATGTCTTAGTTTCTTCAAGACGAGTCTGTCCCATCATTGAAAGTCTAACGATTAGATTTGATTTATTTGAATGTGCACAGTATTTAAAATGTCCTATTGATCCACGTGGTAAACCAGAGTCTGGTTGGAAGGTGATCGTATTCTTGCTGGTAACACCACCTTTCCAACTGAAATCACCATATTGGTAATCTGTCGAAGTTGCTTGAATAAGCTTTTCGTGAGGATCGAATTGTTGATTGTGATTCTGATCTAGAAAGATGATAAACCCTTTATGCCATTGACTGTTCTTACACGATTTTAAATCTTGAGAAGCACAGATAATCACAGGGCTTCGGTAACTTACAGCATTGGCTTTAGCTTGGCTGATGGCTTGCCGTACCGTGCTAAGAATTTGCGCCCTTTCTTGATTTTCACGAAATTCATGATAATGAGGGAGTGCTATCATCACAAGAATACTAATAATGACGATCGTGAAAATGAGTTCTAAAAGGGTAAAAGCAAGAGATTTACAATAGGAATACATTTTAAAGCTTCTAGTATTTGTTAATTATTTGAATTTATAGATAATCTTGGTGAAGTTATATTATAAGCTGAAGTGCTAAAAAATGATTACTATCACCTTTGAATGCTGTTAATATACCAAAAATGAAAAGATAAGTTATTCATGCGGATAAATTGAGTAAAAAATTACCGAATTACAACGGAAATTGTAAGTAATTTTGTCAATAATTTACTTGATTAAAGTAATCAAACACTTGGAATTCACTTTAAGTGTTTGTATGATTCAACATGAGTAGCTTAAAAAAAATACTGGGGTATAAAAAAGCCTATCTCAGGAAGCCATAATTATTTTAGGCTGAGCTTGAAAAACAATTGTTATCTCTGGAGGATATCCATGAAATTGAGTCGTATCGCACTTGCTATGCTTGTTGCTGCTCCATTCGCTGCTGCTAATGCTGGTGTAACTGTTACTCCACTATTAGTGGGTTACACATTCCAAGACACTCAACACAACAACGGTGCTGCTGATCACTTATCTGACAGCATTATCGAATTACAAGACGATTTATTCGTTGGTGCTGCGTTAGGTATTGAACTTACTCCATGGTTGGGTTTTGAAGCTGAATATAACCAAGTAAAAGGTGATATCGAAGGCACAATTACTGGTAATGATGTTGGCGAGTACAAGCAAACTCAAATCAATGGTAACTTCTATGTTACTTCTGATTTAATCACTAAGAACTATGACAGCAAAATTAAGCCATACGTTCTTTTGGGTGCTGGTCACTACAAATATGAATACGATGGTGTAAATCTTAAAGATGACGAAGGTACTTTAGGTAATGCAGGTGTAGGTGCTTTCTGGCGCTTAAATGATGCTCTATCTCTTCGTACAGAAGCTCGTGCAACTTATAACATCGACGAAGATTTCTGGAACTACACAGCACTTGCTGGTCTTAACGTAGTTTTAGGCGGTCACTTGAAGCCTGCTGCTGAAGTAGTAGAAGTTGCTCCAGTTCAACCAGCTCCAGCTCCAGTTCAACCAGCTCCACAAGAGTTGACTGAAGATCTTAACATGGAACTTCGCGTATTCTTCGATACGAACAAGTCTAACATCAAAGATCAGTACAAGCCTGAAATTGCTAAAGTAGCTGAAAAATTAAACGAATATCCAAATGCAACTGCTCGTATTGAAGGTCACACTGATAATACTGGTCCACGTGCGTTGAACGAACGTTTATCTTTAGCTCGTGCTAACTCTGTGAAATCTGCTCTTGTAAGCGAATACAACATTGACGCTTCTCGTTTAGCGACTCAAGGTTTTGCTTGGGATCAACCAATTGCTGACAACGCAACTAAAGAAGGTCGTGCGATGAACCGTCGTGTATTCGCTACGATTTCTGGTAGCCGTACAGTAGTTGCTCAACCTCAAGCAGCACAATAATCTTTAATTGATTATTAAGAACAGCTCTTCGGAGCTGTTTTTTTTAACTCTTTTTTAAATAATGTGATATATTTCACAAAATATAATGAACAACACAATGAGAATAAAGATGAAATATAGTTTAATAGCAAGCTTATGCATTGCTTTAACTTTGACGGCTTGCACAACGACAAAGATGCAATCAACTACTGGTGTACAAGACTTGGATCAAAAGATATTAAATGAATTAAAACAAGGTTTACCGCTCTACTTTAATCACAATTCCCGTCAAATTGATGTTCGGTATCAACCTTATTTAACAGTAGCTTCAAAAGTTTTGGCGCAGAATAAAAGTTTTATACTTCAAGTGGATGGACATACAGATAATCGAGGGTCAGTATCAGCGAATCAAAAAGTATCTCTTGAGCGAGCAAATGCTGTGCGTAATGAATTGGTGATGCAATATAATGTTGATCCTAAACAGATTTCGACACAAGGCTATGGCCCAAATCAGCCAATTGCGGATAACACGACAGAAGAGGGTCGAGCATTGAATCGTCGAGTGAATTTAATCTTAAAAATACAATAAGATCATAATCTAACAATAAAAAAACAGCTCAATTTGAGCTGTTTTTTTATTTTATTAGTCTTGATCGACTTGAATTGGTTTTACATCCATATCTTGATATTGAATCAACTTGGTTTTGTACTTGAACTTATAAACTAGCCATATTGCTAAGAATAAGAAGATCCCAATATATGTGGAGACTACTGCGATCCACTCCCCATCAAGTACGGCTTGATAATTTTGACCTAACACAACGATTGCACACAAAATAAAAGCGAACCACGGTGCAAAAGGGAAAAATTTTGCACGATATGCTAAATCTTCTAACTTATATCCTTGAGCCAAATAGCCTTTCCTGAATCGGTAATGAGAGATTGCGATACCGAGCCATACGATAAAGCCACACATACCAGACATATTCAGAAGCCAATTAAATACTTCCTCTTCACCAATAAATGTCGTCAAGAAGCATAGTGCTGCGATTGCTGTCGTAGCATAAAGTGCATTCATTGGTACACCGCGACCATCAAGTTTGGAGAAAACTTTGGGTGCACTTCCATTTTTTGCCATATCAAACAGCATTCGTGTGGAAGAGTACATTCCTGAATTTCCGGCAGAAAGGATAGCCGTAAGAATGACTGCATTCATGACACTTGCAGCGAAAGCAAAGCCTGCTTGTTCATAGAGTAAAGTAAAAGGTGATAATGCAATATTCTCATCTGAAGCAGCTTGCATTAGACGAGGATCATCATACGCAATCAATGTACCGATAATAAAAATACAAACGATATAGAATAAGAGAATACGCCAGAAGATCTGTTTAATCGCAATAGGAATGGTTTTCTTCGGATCTTTCGACTCACCAGCGGCAACACCAACCATTTCAGTACCTTGAAATGAGAATCCTGCGATCATCGCGACACCAATTAATGCTGACAAACCACCTACAAATGGCGCTTCACCCTTTGACCAATTTGCGAAAGTTGCAACATTGGGTGTCATCATGATTTTGGCAATCATGAAAATACCAATGATGATAAATGCAATGATGGCAAGAACTTTAATGAGTGAGAAAAAGAACTCAGACTCACCAAAACCTTTGACTGTTAAGGCGTTAATACCAAAAACGATAGCAAGGAAAATGGCACTCCAATAGAAACCTGGGATATCAGGAAACCAAAATTTCATGATGAATTGAACTGCAACAAGTTCAAATGCGACGGTTATCGCCCAGTTGTACCAATAGTTCCAGCCTAGTGCGAATCCAAACCCACCTTCGACATATTTGGTGCCATAGGTGAAGAAAGCACCTGATGTTGGATTGTGTGTTGCGAGTTCGCCTAAGCTGGTCATGAGGAAGTAAATCATTACGCCAATTAAACAATAGGCAAGTAATGCACCACCAGGGCCCGCATTGGCAATTGTTGCACCCGAAGCTAGGAATAGTCCTGTACCGATAGAACCACCAATGGCGATCATATTAAGATGGCGTGCTCCAAGCTTTCGCTTAAGTTGACCGGTTTCGCTCATCGAAAGTTCCTTATGATTTCTTTTGAGTACTTGCAAACAGTACTTTAAAGCCTTGTTGATCAGTCAAAGTTTCACATTGACCAAAATTTTGCTCAATGAGAATTGGGTAGTTTAAAAAACGATTTGCCACGATCCAAAGTTCACCACCAGATTTTAGATGGCGACGTGATGTCTTACAAAGATTCTCACTCGCATTGTAATCAGTGTATATACCCTGGTGGAAAGGAGGGTTACTGACGATGGCATGTAAAAATAGTGGCGCATCTTCAATGCCAGTCACAGCTTTGATTTCGAGCTGTTCTGGTGACAAATTATTTTTTTCAAATGTTAGGCGGGTGGAGGCGAGCGCAAAAGCATCCACATCAAGCGCAAAAATACGATTTTGGGGATTCAATTTGGCTAAATATGCACTGATAATGCCAGCACCACAACCGAAGTCAGCGATTTTACCTGAACTCACTCGATTGAGGTAGGGGAGAAATACAGCTGTACCAATATCAAGTTTATTTTGACTAAATACACCAGGTAAAGCATAAATCTGTAATTCGCCATTCGGTGTTGGAATTGTATATTGTTGAGCCCAATTTTCTAAAGTTCGAGGCGTAGGAGTCTGATCGATAATTAATTGCCACATTTGACAATGACGAGCGCTATCAAGTTTGACACATTTGCCAAATGGAACGAGTTGTTTTGCTGCTCGTTCAACGCCACCTTTCTTTTCACCGACAAGAAAAATTGATGCACCAAGACCGAGTTTTAATACCACACTGTGTAGTAAGTAATTCAAAAGCTCTTTGGCTTTAGGCACAAAAACAATAACTTGATCATATTCTGCTTCAGGCATATCCGTCCCAAAATGAACAGGAATATTTTGATTTTGGAAAAATAGAAAGTCGTTATAATTCCATGTCCATACTGAAGCCTGAATATTTTTATCGAGCTGAGTGCTTAAGTCATCAGTTGGTGCATTGACTAATAATATTCGACCTTTCAGAAAGTTATGTTGACGAATAACAACTTCACTTTGAGGAACCATATATTTCTCCACAGAATAAAAGAGCCCAGACAATGCTGGGCAGTCTTTGATTCAATCTAAATTATTTCTTTGCTTCAGGTAGAACGAAGTTCAAGATCAAGGCTGCAATGCCGCCAGTTGCTACACCAGAGCTAAATATATTACGAATGAGTTCAGGCATATGTTCAAGAATCTGTGGAACTTGAGCAACACCTAAACCAAGAGCAAGTGAAATTGCAATAATAAGCAATGCACGGCGGTCAAGCTGAATACCAGAAAGGATATTAATCCCTGATGCTGCAACAGCCCCAAACATCACCATGACAGCGCCCCCCAGTACAGCTTGAGGAACAGCTTGGATGATGGCAGCCACTGCTGGTAGTAAACCCAAAATAACTAATAGCGCGGCGATCCATATACCCACATGGCGACTAGCAACACCAGTTAATTGGATTACTCCGTTGTTTTGAGCAAAAACAGAACTCGGGAAAGTATTAAATAAGCCTGCGAGTAAGGAGTTTGCACCGTTGACGAGTACACCACCTTTAATACGCTCCATCCATTTCGGACCATCAACAGGCTGATTAGACAATTTAGAGGTCGCGGTGATATCACCAATCGCTTCTAATGAAGTAACCAGATAAATAAATGCCATTGGTATAAATAAACTCCAAGAGAAGTCTAAGCCAAAGTGCATTGGTGTAGGGATTTGAACCAAAGGTGCATTTTCTAAGCCAGAAAAATCTAAATGGCCCATGAAGCCTGCTAACGCATAACCTACGATCAGTGCAATTAATATCGCACTACTCTTGACCCATGTAACATTTAAGCGGTTTAAGAGAATGATTAATGCCAAAACAGTACAAGACATAATGAGATTGTCTGTATTGGCAAAAGTATTATTCCCCATCGCTTGGTAACCACCACCCATTGAGATTAAACCTTCTTTAATCAAGGTTAAGCCAATGAGAAGTACAACAATACCAGTCACAAGTGGAGTAATGAGTTTTTTCACCCATGGTAATATGCGTGAAACGCCCATTTCAATGAATGAGCCTGCAATCACGACACCAAAAATTGAACCCATAACAGTTTCAACTGGAGTTCCTGCGGCAACCATTGCTGAGCCAATCCCAATAATAGGACCGATAAAGTTAAAACTTGTACCTTGAACAATCAGTAAGCCTGCACCGAAAGGACCAACCTTTTTACTTTGTAAGAATGTCGCAATACCTGAAATCACCAATGACATGGAGAGGATCATGTTTGTATCTTCTTTAGAAACACCTAAAGCCAAACAGATCAATAGACCAGGAGTAACAATCGGAACAATAATGGCAAGTAAATGCTGAATGGCAGCGAGAAAAGCGATGAACGGTTTTGGTTTATCGTCTAAACCATAAACAAGATCGAGTTTCGGTTCTTGAGATTGGTCGGGAGCAGACATGGTCTATACCATCTAGATTAAGCGAAAGTGCCGACATTCTAATCGAGTTACATGCGTTTACAAAACCGAAACATAACCATTCGTCAAAAAAAAATGAAATTGTAAAGAAACAGTCACTATAAAAGTTTAGGATTTTTCTGTATAATTTGCCCTCAAATTTAAAGCGTATCGAATTTACATGTCAGATATTAAAACTCTCCGTAATATTGCCATCATCGCACACGTCGACCATGGTAAAACGACTCTTGTCGACAAACTTTTACAACAATCAGGTGCTTTGGGTGAACGCGCGGGTGAGATCGAGCGTGTCATGGATTCAGGCGCTATTGAAAGTGAACGTGGTATTACCATTCTTGCAAAAAACACTGCAATCAAATGGTTAGATAAACGTACTGATACTGAATACCGTATCAATATCGTGGATACCCCGGGACACGCCGACTTCGGTGGTGAAGTTGAACGTGTAATGTCGATGGTTGACTGTGTACTTCTTTTGGTAGACTCACAAGAAGGTCCAATGCCACAAACTCGTTTCGTAACGCAAAAAGCGTTCGCACGTGGTTTGAAACCAATCGTAATTATCAACAAAGTTGACAAGCCTAATGCGCGTCCTGACTGGGTAATCGATCAAGTATTCGATTTATTTGATAACCTTGGTGGTACTGACGAACAGTTAGACTTCCCTGTGGTTTATGCATCTGGTCTTCGTGGTGTAGCAGGTCCTTCACCAGAAGAATTGGCTGAAGACATGACTCCGTTGTTCCAAACAATCGTAGACATCGTTGAGCCGCCAGCAGTGGATGTTGATGGTCCATTCCAAATGCAAGTGTCTTCACTTGACTATAACAGCTTCGTTGGTGTTATTGGTGTTGGTCGTATCCAACGTGGTTCAGTGAAATTGAACACACCTGTAACGGTAATCGACAAAGATGGTAAAACACGTAACGGTCGTATCTTAAAAATCATGGGTTACCATGGTTTAGAGCGTATCGACGTTGAATCTGCTTCTGCAGGTGACATCGTATGTGTAACAGGTATGGACGAACTTCATATCTCTGACACGATTTGTGATCCTAAACATGTTGAAGCATTGCCACCGCTTTCTGTAGATGAGCCTACAGTATCGATGACATTCCAAGTTAACAACTCACCATTCGCCGGTAAAGAAGGTAAGTTTGTGACCTCACGTAACATCCGTGAACGTCTTGACCGCGAATTGATTCACAACGTAGCACTTCGTGTAGAAGATACTGACAGTCCTGACCGTTTTAAAGTGTCGGGCCGCGGTGAACTTCACCTTTCGGTATTGATCGAAAACATGCGTCGTGAAGGCTTCGAGATGGGTGTATCTCGTCCGCAAGTAATCTTGAAAGAGATTGACGGCGAAATGCAAGAGCCATACGAAAACGTAACATTTGACGTAGAAGAACAGCATCAAGGTGCTGTGATGGAACAAATGGGTAACCGTAAAGGTGAAATGACCAATATGGAAGTCGACGGTAAAGGTCGTATTCGTATTGAAGCAACTGTACCTTCACGTGGCTTGATTGGTTTCCGTTCAGAATTCATGACCATGACTTCAGGTACTGGTATCATGACCTCAAGTTTCTCGCACTATGGACCAATGAAACAAGGTTCTGTTGCAAAACGTCAAAACGGTGTGTTGATTTCTATGGTTCAAGGTACATGCTTGGGCTATGCATTGTTCAGTTTACAAGACCGTGGTCGTCTATTCGCTAAACCTCAGTTAGAAGTTTACGAAGGTATGATCATTGGTATTAACTCTCGTTCTGACGATATGGTTGTAAACCCAACTAAAGCGAAACAATTAACAAACGTTCGTGCATCAGGTACTGATGATGCATTAACACTTGTTCCTGCGATTGAATATACGTTAGAACAAGCACTTGAATTTATTCAAGATGATGAGCTTGTTGAAGTTACACCTAAATCAATTCGTATTCGTAAGCGTTGGTTGACTGAAAACGAACGTAAACGTAATAAATCTTAATTGATTTAAATAAAAAAACCGCTCAAAAGAGCGGTTTTTTTATATCTTGACTACATCATTTAAGATATGAAATAAAAGTTGTTGAATTGTTGTAGTTGATTTGGACAAGATCTTGTTTATTTAAACAGAGATACTTATGATTTTGGTGGAAAACCAACGAGTTTAGACGGAAATATCATTAAGAATAATGTATATTATGTCACATTAATGCATAGAAAAATTTTGGAGAAAAAATGAGCATTATTAAAGAGTTTAAAGAATTTGCCGTAAAAGGCAATGTAATGGATCTGGCAGTCGGCGTGATCATTGGTGGGGCGTTTGGTAAAATCATCGATTCAATGGTTAAAGATGTCATCATGCCAATTATCAGTTGGATCTTAGGCGGTGATGTAGATTATTCAAACTGGTTTGTTGTATTGGGCGATAATCCAAATAACCTTACAACGCTTGCTGCTGCTCAAGAAGCAGGTTTAAATGTTTTGGCTTACGGTAATTTCTTGACGATTCTCATCAACTTCATCCTGCTTGCATGGGTGGTATTCTGGTTAGTGAAATTGATGAATAAAATGCGTCGTAAGCAAGAAGAGGAAGCTCCAGCACCTGAAGCTACCCCAGAAGATATCGAATTACTTCGTGAAATTCGTGACGAATTAAAACGTAAAGGTTAATGCTTTTACAATGAAAACGGCGCTAAATGCGCCGTTTTTTATATCTCATCATTTTTTTAAAATCGCCCGAAATCCCCCTTTGTCAAAGGGAGGCCGGGAGGTATTGATTCTTAGCTCTCCCTTGCGAAGCGATGCTTCTCATCTCCTAAAAGGAGAGGGAAATCCAGGAAGTTTAAAAATCCATACGAAATTTAATTTCGAGTAAATGCCAGCCGAATTGACTCTTAATTGGTCCATGTAATTCACGTTCAGCCAAACTAAAAACTGCCTTATCGATAGGACCAACCAATTGTCCTTTCTTAACCTCACCTAATTCCCCTCCTTTTTTTCCTGAGGGACAAGTTGAGTGTTGCTTAGCAATTTTAGCAAAATCAGCACCGTCTTTAAGCTTTTGTTTAAGTTGGATACACAGGTCTTTATCTTTGACTAAAATATGCCGAACAATTGCTGATTTCATTTGGATTTTACCTTTGATACAGGATTCTTTGAGGCTTGAGGTCGCTTAATCGGTTGACACTCAGGGCAAAAAACAGAAGCACGTTGCCCGAGTTTAATATTTTCTAAAGTTGTTTCACAGTTGATGCACATTTCACCAGCGCGCCCATAAGCCAATAGCGTTTGTTGAAAATAGCCATTTTCGCCCATGGCATTGGTGTAATCACGTAAAGTAGATCCGCCTAAATCAATTGCTTGTTTAAGAATTCGTTTGATTTCAATGACAAATTTTTCAATTTGTAGCCGTGTAAGACTTGAAGCGGGTTGTGCAGGGTGAATGCCCAAATTAAACAGACTTTCAGTTGCATAAATATTTCCAACACCCACAACAATGTGGTTATCCATAATTGCAACTTTGACTGCAACACTCTTATTTTTAAATTTCTGCTCTAGATAGTCCGCATTGAAAGCTTCACTTAAAGGTTCAGGGCCAAGCGTATCTAAAAGTTTGGTTTGAGCATGATCATCTAGCCATAAAATGCAACCAAAACGACGAGGATCGTGGTAGCGTAATTGGATATCATCGAATTGTATGATGAAATGATCATGCTTTCTCAACGCATCACGTGAATCACACAAACGAAAGCTTCCTGACATTCCCAAGTGCCATAACATGGTCACATTTTCAAATTGTGCCAAAATATATTTGGATCGACGTGTTAGCCCTATCAGTCGTTGACCGACCAATTGATTTACATCATTTGGTATAGGCCATCTCAGACTTGAATTATTGACTTGAACAGAAAGTACTTTTTGATTCAGCAAAGGGAGCAAGCTGGTTTTCGTGGTTTCAACTTCAGGTAATTCAGGCATGGAAACTCTGTTAAATGGGCGAGTAGAAAAATATTGGGTTAAATGAGGATATTGCAAGCAGCATCGAGTGAACTACAAGATATTACGCTTGAACAGAATATGATACACAATCCATCTAGTGCCTTCATGGTTAAGTTTTAAAATGTTTTTTAAAGCATTCAATGATGAAATGAACTTAGATGATTTATCACGTAAATGCGTTGTACACTGCTACAAATAAATCAATTTAAAATCAGGGAGATTCAGTGTGGCAAAATTATTTGAGCCAATTCAATTCGGAAATTTATCACTCAAAAATAGAATTATTATTGCTCCCATGTGTCAGTATTCTGCGAATGAAGCAGGGGAGCATAGTTTTTGGCATGAGCAACAATGGGCGAGTTATGCATTGTCGGGTGCTGGATTATATATTATTGAAGCAACTGCGGTACAAGCTGTAGGTCGTATCAGCTTTGCAGATTTAGGGTTGTGGAATGATTTACAACGTGCGCAATTAAAAGCATTGATTGATAAGGTAAAATCGATTGCTCCAACGCCAATCGCCATTCAGTTAGCGCACGCGGGACGTAAAGCTTCAACTGATAAACCATGGATGGGACGTGGTCAATTCTCATCGAATCATGAACATGGCTGGCAAACGGTATCTGCAAGTGATTTACCATTTAATCCAGATGATCAGGCACCTCATGAATTAAGTATCGAGGAAATCAAAAAAATTATCGATGACTTTGCAACTGCAGCAGTCAGATCCGTAGATGCAGGTTTTGATCTCATCGAAGTCCACGCGGCTCATGGTTATCTATTACATCAATTTATGTCCCCTTTATCTAATCGAAGAACAGATGAATATGGTGGGAGTTTTGAGAACCGCATCCGTTTGACTTTAGAGGTTTTTCAGGCGATCAAAAATGCTGTTCCAGACAACTATCCAATCGGTGTTCGTTTGTCTGCAACAGACTGGATGGAGCAAGAAAAGGGGTGGAATATTGATGACTCAATTGGGTTGTCAAAGGCATTAGAAAAACTTGGTGCAGTTTATATCCATGCATCATCTGGTGGATTACATGTCGATCAAAATATTCAGATTGGTCCTAATTACCAAGTTCCATTTGCGGAAGCAATCAAGAAACACGTAGACATTCCAGTGATTGCTGTTGGGCTGATCACTGAACCTCAACAGGCGGAAGATGTCTTACAACAAGGCAAAGCTGATGCAATCGGGCTCGCAAGGGCAATACTATTTAATCCAAGATGGCCATGGCATGCTGCTGCTCAATTAAAAGCAGAGGTTGAAATTAGTCCGCAATATTTACGATGCCAACCGCATGATGTGAAATCATTATTTAAGCCATATGCTGATAGATAAAATAGGCATAAAGGTATACTTAAAAAGTCATCCTGGGTAATGACGGCTGTTGTATGATAATTTGACTAACTCATACAATAGCTAGGGATGCTAAGTCATGGTTTTATCGGTCATTATTCCGATTTTTTTACTGCTTTTTTCGGGATATGCCTCGGTTAAACTGAATTTACTTAGCAAGGAACAAGTCTCTATTGTTGGTACATTCGTCATTCGAGTCGCTTTACCTGCTCTATTTTTACAAGCGCTTTCATCAAAAGATCTTGATGCGATATGGCAACCTGAACTTTTCTACAGTTATATTGTGGTGACTGCCTTTGTATTTGCAATCGCTTTATGGATTTTGGTAAAGCATTTTAAAAACAATTTAAGTGATGCTGCCATTCTCTCAATTGGAGCGTCAATGTCTAATACTGGACTACTTGGTACGGCCATTTTAAGTCTATTGATTGGTCATATCGCGCTTGCCTTTACTTCTTTAATCGTAATTATCGAAAGTGTTTTTCTTGTTCCAGCAGCTTTATTTATTGCGGGATTGCAAGCTCAAAATCAGCAAGCACTACTCAATACATTAAAAAATAACTTTATAATCCTATGTAAAAATCCATTGTTTATTGGTGTGGTAATCGGAATTGTGTGCGCGGTTTTTCAGGTTAAACTGCCGCATTATATAGATCAAGTTTTCTTAATGATTGGTCAGACGGCATCTCCTTTGGCGTTATTTGTGATTGGCGGAAGCATCGCAGGTTTAACCCTAAAATATGTCAATCAGCAGAGTCTTTATATTGTTCTATCGTCCAACTTTATTTTTCCAATACTCATGTATTTGACTCTACGATTTATTGCTCAAGCACCAATGGATATCGTGTATGTAGGGACATTGATTGCAGCTTTACCTACACCTGCATTATTTGGAATGTTGGGACAAGCATATGGGCTCAATGATCGTGCAATTACACCTTTATTGATGAGTACAGTCATTGGATTTATTGTGACTGCTGGATTAATTATTTTATGGTGGTAATTGAGTAAAACCTAAAATGTAATCATAAATATCCTTTTCATATAAGAAAACCCTATCTCGTGATAGGGTTTTTGTATTTGAGCAGCGGTTTAAAATTTAAATTAATGCTTATGATTTAGCTTTCGTATTTGCTGCAGGTTTTTTTGCATTCTCAGCAATCAGTTTGTTCACGATCGCTAGATTTTCTTTGGCTTGAGGAATATTTTCATCTGCTAAAGCACTAAATATTTTTTTTGCCTCAGGTAGGTTTTGCGGAACGATATTTCCGTTTACGAACATGTTACCAATGGCCATAAGCGCAGGGATGTATCCTTTTTTACCTAAATCTTGAATGCTCGCTAAACCTTTTTTCACAGGCGCTTCAGTTTTGGTCTTAAAGCCTAATGAAATATCGTATAAAGCACGAGCATGAATGGCTGGATAACTTCCTTTCTTAATTAAAGGATCAAGTTTTTGCAACGCGAGCTTATCAGATTGTTCTTTGCCTTCAGAAAACAGTAGAACAGCAGATTCAACAATCGCATCTTCAAAACCTTGAGCTGCAGCTTTATCTAAGTATTCACGAGATTTTTTTTCATTTTTGGTCAGACCCAAGCCGCCAGTGGCATAGTTTTGCGCCAATACATAATTGGCTAAAGGATAGCCTGCAGTGCCAGCTTGTTCATAAAGTTGTACTGCTTTTTTGTTGTCTTGTTTGGTTCCTTGACCAGCTTGAGTGAGATATGCCAAGTTATAAGTCGCTTGAGGATTCCCTGCTTTTGATAAGCGTTCAAGTTCTTGGTAGGCCGCATTGTAATTCTTTGCTTGAATCAGTTCCTGTACTTTGCTGAATGCAGGATCGACTGGTGCGGCAGCGAAGCTAAATGAGGTGGCAACAGCGAGTAAAGCACCACATAATATTTTTTTCATAATTGTTTTATACCTATCTTAAAAGCAACCCTATTTATTTGATGTAAATAGAGTTTTACACCATTTCATCATAGTCCGAATTATGTGAATGTAAATATAGAATATGTATACATCCTTCAAATTTAGCTTCGCTTTGTGAATAAAGTGTGTGTATTGCAGTATAAGCATATAAACGACACTGGATTTATGTTGTTCAGCCTTGAATATATGGATTTAACCAAAATTTTAATCCACTAGTAGTTCTTCGATGGTTTTGCTTAAATACGCATTGTGCAATGAGGTGTTCAACGATGTTTATAAAAGGCATTAAACGTAATTACGATAAAGTTTTTCAAGATGATTCAATCCCAGATGAACAAAAGATAGATGCGCTCTTATTGAAACTTGGCGAGCAGTATTTGGTGAGTCAGGAGAATCGAGTGTATGTATTCCAAAAAGGTGATTTAACCGTAAAGTTTGATGCTAAACACGCGAGAGCATTTCATTTTAAAGATTATGTGGTGAAGGATATGAATAAATTATTTCATGGCTTTTAGAAAAAAACCTCCTAGCGATATAGGAGGTTTTTTATGAGTCATCTCTCAATCGATTGACAGTTAAAATCTATTCCATCTAACGCCTTGGTCTTATTTTCATATCTTTATCAATAAAAAAACTCTATTATAAAACGATACGAAACGTATCGTTTTATTAGTGAGGATTTCATGACAGTCGATGACAAAAGTGCACGACGCCGATCATGTATTTTAGCTTCAGTCAAACAGGCTTTGAATGAAGTGGAATATCACCAACTGACAGTAGAAGACATTGCTTCACGTGCTGGGGTGGGAAAGTCGACTATTTATCGATGGTGGTCACATAAATCTGAATTGGTTCTAGACACGTTTAAGGAGCTCACACTCTCAATTTTTGAGTTTGAGCCAGAATTCGATCTTGAACAAAATCTTAATCAACAATTGCTTCGTTTGGCTAAGGCTTTAGATCATCCAGTGGGACGTGCGATGTTGGTGGTTATGGCGAATCATCGTGAATTGGCTGCAACATTCTTCAAGCAATATTTGTTACCTAAACGAGTTCAACTGCATCAACTGATCCAACAGGCGATTGAGGTGGGGGAGCTGATAGAACATGATCACTATGATTTGGTACTTGATCGACTGTATGGTCCTATTCATTACCAAATTATTTTCTTTAATCATTTGCCTGATGAGCACTATATCCGTCAATTGGTCAAACTGAGTTTAGATCCATTACGCCCTCAAGCCCAAACATTAATGCGACAAGAGTAGATTTTCATGAGTGTAACCACCGAGCGACTTTGGAATCGTTCATTTATCTTGTGTGTATTAAATAATTTATTTGTTTTTATTTACTACTTTGCCATGTTGGCTGTCCTTCCGATTTACATTGTGAAGGACTTAGCGGGATCAGTTGAAGAAGCAGGATTAGCGTTAACGCTTTTTCTCGCCTCATCAATAGCAGTACGACCATTTTCAGGTATGATCATTCAAAAAATGGGTAAGCGACTCACTATGCGTGGATCGAGCACGTTTTTTGCGGTCTTTGCATTTGCTTATTTATTCATTGATAACATGTGGTCATTGTTGCTTATACGATTTTTACATGGGATATGGTTTAGTGTGTTGACCACTGTGGCTGTTCCAGTCGCGAATGACTTCATTCCTGAGCATCGTAAAGGTGAAGGCATGGGCTATTATGTGATGTCCACTAACCTAGGTGTGGTATTTGGACCGTTAATTGCGCTTACCATGATTCAATTTTATAGCTTCCAAATTTTATTCGGTGCTCTCGCGGTGCTCATCAGTTTAGGTCTAATTTTTAGCTGGTTATTAAATATTCCAGCGAATCAGATACCTCAGCAACATAAAATGAATAAAAAAGGTTTTAAGCTAGACGATTTTCTTGAGCCTAAAGTTTTTGCTGTAAGTGGTGTTGCTTTACTTACAGCTTTTGCTTACTCGAGTATTACCAGTTTTATTACGGTTTATAGTGAGAGCAAACAACTGCTGGCGTACACCAGTGTATTTTTTATATTGTTTGCGGCGTCGATGTTAATTGTAAGACCTTGGGTCGGTAAAATTTATGACCGTCAAGGTCCGAGTGCTGTTATTGTTCCTTCTTTTATATTTTTTGCGATTGGGCTTATGGTCGTAACATTGGTCAATGATCAATGGATGTTGTGGTTATCTGCAATTTTTATTGGAATTGGATATGGTTCAGTATTTCCTTGTTTGCAAACGCTCACCATTCAAACCGTAGATAAACATCGGATGGGGCATGCAATATCAACATTCTTTATTTGTTTTGATATTGGTCTGGCAGTTGGTTCAGTTGTGATGGGATTAGTTATCGCACAATGGAGCTTTGAATTTATGTACTGGTGTTGTGCGGTATTGGTCATATTAAACCTGATTATTTACCGGAAATATGTTCCAAATCCTCAGCCTAATGGTTAATAAAAAACCTCCTAAATGGAGGTTTTTTTTAGATTATTTTACTGTGGTCTAGCCACATCACCATTTAAATACTCAGGCAAATCTAAAACAGTCACGTCTAACTCTGCTAATGCTTCAGGGCGTGCCACCACCAAAGCGATATAACCATTTTCAAATGCAGCACTATTGACCACTTGTACGCTTTTATCGAGTTGTTCCGCTTCTGCAGGCACAGCACCTGTACCTTGAATCAGATGTAACCACGCTTTCGGTTTGGCTTTAAACCATAAGCGTGCAATGACTTCCTGACCCAAGTAACAACCTTTGTCATAGTGAACGCCTTCACGTTGATGTAAACGAAGTTCTTGGGGTTGGAACACGTGTTCAATGGCTTGATCAATGTAAGCGTGACCCTGTTGAATAGCCTGAACTTGCCAAGCGGCAATATCTGTTACTTCTGCTGAGAACGTTGTGGTGTCACCTTGAAGCGTAGGATAGACCTGACTAGCTTCTTCAAGTTTCATTTTGGAAAAAGCACCGAATTTTTTAATGTGTTTGGAAAATTCTTCAGCTTGATCTTGAGTGGTGACAATGACAAAGCTTTCAGGATTCAGCTTTGTTAACCATAAACCAAAGTGAATTCGACCTTTTAAATCACAAATTGCTGTGTAGCGCGTGATATTTTCCTCAAGGCGTTCAACATGCAACGTCACTTGACCTTGTAAAAATTTTTGAGCATCCACGCCATTAAGCGTAAATGAGGAGAAAGATAAATTGTTCATTTTCTATGCTCGAATCTGAATCTAATACTAAAGAATTATCCCAATTTTCCACTATTTTTCAAAAAAAAGCACATAACTGCTTATTTATCTGCGTTATTTGAAACAAAATATTTCAAAAACCCTATTTTTTATACCTAAGTCGATGAAATATATAAGATTTGGGAAATTGACTTTCAGCAGTGTACTATGCCATCACAAATGATGAAGTCTCATCAACAACAAAATGTTTAGAAAGTTTAGAAAAAAGATGCTCAAGGCAAGGCAGGAACGCGATGAATAACAACTACCGTAAACCACTGCAAGGTACCCAGCTCGAATATTATGATGTGCGTCAAGCCGTTGAAGATATTCAGCCAGGCGCATACGCAAAACTCCCATATACTTCTAAAGTGCTTGCAGAGCAATTGGTACGCCGTTGCGACCCTGCAATTTTAGAGCAGTCTCTTAAAGAATTAATTTTTAACAAACAAGACCATGACTTTCCTTGGTATCCAGCACGTGTCGTGTGTCATGACATTTTAGGCCAAACGGCTCTTGTCGATCTCGCAGGCTTGCGTGATGCGATTGCCGATCAAGGTGGAGACCCATCTAAAGTCAATCCCGTGGTACCAACTCAGCTGATTGTCGATCACTCACTCGCAGTCGAGTACGGTGGTTTTGATCCTGATGCATTTGAGAAAAACCGTGCGGTGGAAGATCGTCGTAATGAAGACCGTTTCCATTTTATTGAGTGGACCAAAACTGCCTTTGAAAATGTTGATGTGATTCCTGCGGGTAATGGCATCATGCATCAAATCAACTTGGAGAAAATGTCTCCAGTGATTCAAAACCGTGGTGGCGTGGCTTTCCCTGATACGTGTGTGGGTACAGATTCACATACACCACATACGGATGCTTTAGGTGTCATTTCAATTGGTGTCGGTGGCTTAGAAGCTGAAAACGTGATGCTTGGTCGTGCATCTTGGATGCGTTTACCTGACATTATTGGTGTAGAGCTTGTTGGTCAGCGTAAGCCGGGCATTACGGCAACTGATATCGTATTGGCTTTAACAGAGTTCTTGCGTAAAGAGCGTGTAGTCGGTGCTTATTTAGAGTTCTTTGGTGAAGGTGCAGACACCATGTCGATTGGTGACCGTGCAACGATCTCGAATATGACCCCTGAATATGGTGCAACGGCTGCGATGTTCTATATCGACCAAAACACCATTGATTATTTAACGCTGACAGGTCGTGAGCCTGAACAAGTGAAACTTGTTGAAAGCTATGCCAAAGAAATTGGTCTTTGGGCAAGTGATATGACCAAAGCTGAGTACCCACGTGTACTTCGTTTTGATTTATCAACCGTAACTCGTAATATTGCAGGGCCATCAAACCCACATGCGCGTGTATCAACAAGCGATTTAAAAGCCAAAGGTATTGCAGGTAATTTAGACGCTGCTCGTGCGCAAGAAGCAGAAGGCTTAATGCCTGATGGTGCAATCATCATCGCTGCTATTACATCATGTACCAATACCTCTAACCCACGTAATACGGTTGCAGCTGGCTTGCTTGCTCGTAAAGCGAATGAACTAGGCTTAGTGCGTAAGCCGTGGGTGAAATCATCTTTTGCACCGGGTTCTAAAGCCGCAGCATTGTATTTAGAAGAAGCAGGTGTACTCGGTGATTTAGAAAAACTTGGTTTTGGTATCGTGGCGTATGCATGTACGACTTGTAACGGGATGTCAGGTGCGCTAGATCCAAAAATCCAGCAAGAAATTATCGACCGTGACCTCTACGCAACGGCTGTTTTATCAGGTAACCGTAACTTCGATGGTCGTATCCACCCGTATGCAAAACAAGCATTCTTGGCATCGCCTCCGCTCGTAGTTGCATATGCGATTGCAGGTACAATTCGTTTTGACATTGAAACGGATGCTTTAGGTCATGATAAAGATGGCAACCCAATTTATCTCAAAGACATTTGGCCATCAGATGAAGAAATTGATGCATTGGTGAAAGTTGCGGTTAAACCTGAGCAATTTAAGAAAGTGTATATTCCAATGTTTGATTTGGGTGAGAAAGTTCAAGCTGCAAGCCCACTGTATGATTGGCGTCCGCAAAGTACTTATATCCGCCGTCCGCCATATTGGGAAGGCGCACTTGCAGCACCACGTACTTTAGCCAATATGCGTCCGCTTGCGATTTTAGGCGATAACATTACAACGGATCATTTATCACCATCGAATGCGATTATGATGGATTCGGCAGCAGGTGAATATCTACATAAAATGGGCGTGCCTGAGGAAGACTTTAACTCATACGCAACGCACCGTGGTGACCATTTAACGGCACAACGTGCGACCTTTGCCAATCCGAAATTGTATAACGAAATGGTGGTACGTTCGGACGGTACGATTAAGCAAGGTTCAAAAGCGCGTGTAGAGCCTGAAGGCGAAGTAATGCGTATGTGGGAAGCCATTGAAACCTACATGAACCGTAAACAGCCTTTGATCATTGTTGCAGGTAAAGACTACGGTCAAGGTTCTAGCCGTGACTGGGCTGCGAAAGGTGTACGCCTTGCAGGTGTAGAAGCCATTGTAGCTGAAGGTTTTGAACGTATTCACCGTACCAACTTGGTCGGTATGGGTGTGTTACCGCTTGAGTTTAAGGCAGGAACTGACCGTAAAACTTTAGGTTTGGATGGTACAGAGCTGTATAGCGTGATTGGGAATATTGCACCTCGTTCGACTTTGACTTTAGTTATTGAGCGCTCAACGGCGGATGGTAAAAATCAAACGATTGAAGTGCCTGTAACGTGTCGTTTGGACACTGAGGAAGAGGTTTCTGTATATGAAGCGGGTGGTGTGTTGCAACGCTTTGCACAGGACTTTTTAGAAGGGAACGTTTGATAATTAGTAGGTAAAAGCATAAGAAAATATGCTTTTACCTGAATTTAGGGACTCTTTTATTTAAAACTATTATTTAGGGAATACTAATGCCTGAAAATATTACTTTTAGGACGCAACTTATAGGTGGTGTTGCTGAGTTTTGTCAGTCATCGGGATTACATATTTTTAATAACACACTTCATCTAGTTGAACTAATCGTTAAACTTGCTAGATATCAAGAAGAAGGTGTTAAGTTAAGTCCTAAAGTCTATCTAACAAATGAGATAAATACTTTAAAAAATTTATTACCAGGAGGAGATAGTTTAAAAATAGGTGAAGCAGATCTAAATGTTGATGGTATTAAAGCTGTTCTAAAGAAGTGTGCTCCATTAGCTACTGATGGGTGGTTAATTTACATAAATAATGATGCTGAAAAATTGCAATATGGATTATTTAGAGGTGCTGAAAGTCCAATATCAGTATTAGTAGATGATGTTTTATTAAGTTCGGACGCCAACGAAAGTTTGAGAGTTGTTAAGGTACATCAGGTTGCAGATGAATGTGTTGAGGTGAGATCTAATAAGGGGGATTCGCATTATATTTTTCTAGATCATCGTAAAGAAGATTCTAAACCACCTTTATATTTTATAGATAACCTAGTCTCTGTGATCTCTTCAAATGTCAATGAGGATCAAAAAGAAGCAACAATAAGTTTTCTCAAAAAAATATTATTTAATTCATTGAGAGAATCTCATGGATGTATCATTGCTGTTACAGGAATGAATAAAACACCAGCCTTTTTAAAAGAAGATGGAATAGTGCTAGAAGAGCCTATTGATTTTCCACTTCTGATTTCAAGACTTAAGAAGCAGCAAATTGAATCTTCACATATTGAAAGTAAAGCTACGTTACTTAAAGGGATGTTGAACTCTGATGGAATTATATTATTTGATGATAAAGCTAAGTTATTAGGATATAACTTTTTTGTTAAGCCAAAAAAAAATGATAATGTTATTGGTGGAGCTAGAAAAAGAGCATTTGGATTTTTGAGTAGTAAAGTTGATAAAGGTTTAAAGGCTGTATTTATGCAATCACAAGATGGGTGGTCAGATTTTTTTGGAGTTAGTAATGACTGATTTAAATTTATGGCAACAAGAGATTCGTGAAATTATTCCATCGAATGTATCAACAGCTTTAGAAATTTCAAATTATGCTGTCCAGCTAAGTAATAAAGATAAGAGACAAATTGTATCTGCTTTCGATGCTGGACATTTTGAGATGGGTATTAATTATTTATGGGGTAAAACACTAACTGCATTAAAAAAAGAGCTTTCAACAGTAGGTGTTACGTTAATAGGGGAAATGTTAAATCGTTCGGATCTTGATGAAGATGATGATATTGATGATATTTTAACTCCTAGGGAGTCTATTCGTTTAGCCGAAGAACTTGGGATCATTACTAAAACAGAAGCCTTAAGATTACAGCATACACATGAGCTTATTACTCATTTTTCACAACTAGATTCAGATGAATCTGATCTTGAAGAAATTGATGTTAATGAAGCATTAGGCTCATTAAAAGCATGCATTAAAGCTGTATTAGGTAAACCTAGAGTTGAAGTCGCTAAGAAATTTGTGGAATTTAGAGCGGCTTTAGAAGAAGAGAGTCTTCACTTTACTGATCAACGAATTGAAATGTTGAAAAGTTCTCCTTATTTTTTTCTTAAGTTAACGATAAATGTATTGATGAATGCAGCTAAAAAGAATGTAGGTGCTAATTTAGAACATGCTTTGGCCAATATAAATACAATAATTCCATTGATTTGGATGCAATTAAGAGATGCAGAAAAATGGCAGGTGGGGTATACCTATGCAGAAACCTATGCGGAAGGTAAAACATCATCAGTAGCTGGCCTCAAAAGTGTATTGTCAAAAGTTAAAGGATTTGACTTTGTTCCAGAGAATTTACGAAGCGATACTTTTGTTAAGGCTGCTTCAGCAGTTTTAAGAGCTCATGATGGTCTAAATAATTTCTACAACGAGTTAGCGCCTGTACGCGAGTTAGGTAAATTGGGAACAACTATTCCTTCACCAGCATTACCCGCATGTCTCACTGCATTACTATGTGTTGTTCTAGGCAATGAATATGGTACTTCTTGGAATGCTAGAAGTGAAGCATTTAAAATTTTAGATAAAATAACTAATGATCGTTGGCAATATTATTTAGAAAATGTTTTACCTAGTGATGCAAGAATTATGGGTAAATTATTTTCAAGTAAACCTTTAGCTAACTGGTTTGACCTAGTTGAAAAATATGAACTAAACAATTTGACGTTCAAAAATGGTCTTGTAACCAGTCTTATAAATTCGTCTAAGGTAAGAAAGGACTCAAAAGTATTATCAATTACACGGAAACTATTAGATGAATACTATGGTAAAAATTAAACTTTTAATTTGTATTTTATAACTTAGAACCTTGTCAAAGATAATAAAAATATTCTCTTATGTAAATTTAGATTTCTGGTGTCATATTGCCCAATCGACAACATCATCTGTCGAAATGGACAATAAAACATCATCATTAGTGGAGTATATTGGGTTCACCATTTCTAAAAATATACGGAGAACAAAAATGGTTACAGCTGGCTCTAAACCGGGAACAGGTTTCTATTTTTGCGTTCAATGTGGGCATCGTGCTTACTTAGAAATTGGTACTGATCGTTTACCACCGTGTACCAAATGCTTAAGCAATCAATTTAAAAAATAATTCGCTCAAGCAAACACACTAAAACAGACACCACTGTTTTAAACAAAAGCCCTATTACACCATAGGGCTTTTTTGTTACCTTAAGAAAATTAAAAACATATTAATAAAAAGGTTTGCTATGGAAACAATACTCGGTTTATGTCTTGGTATAGGATTGAGTGCTGCATGTGGCTTCCGCGTATTTGTTCCCTTATTGGTGATGAGTATTGCCGCTATTATGGGCATTTTTGAACCCATCAAAGGCTTTGAATGGTTGGCGATGCCATCGGTCTGTTTTGCACTCGGCTTTGCCACACTGTGTGAAATAGGTGCTTATTACATCCCATGGGTAGACAACTTACTCGACACCATTGCAACACCTGCCGCGATGGTGGCTGGAACATTGACGACCATGGCGGTAAGCTCTGGCGAAATGTCGCAATTTGCAAGTTGGGCTGCCGCAATCATCGTCGGTGGTGGAACAGCAGGAGCAGTGCAACTTGGGACAGTGGCAGCACGGGGCGTATCGACCGCAACCACGGGTGGCGTGGCAAATCCTGTGGTTTCTACAGGTGAGTGGGTCAGCGCATTGGTGATTTCCGTATTGTCATTCTTTATACCTGTATTGGTAGTGATCGTTTTACTAATTGGTGTGGTTTGGGCAGTACGCTGGATTCGTCAGAAAAGACGCATGGTAAAGAATGCCGAAACTCCCCTTTAAAATCTTAATGAAACATCATAAAAATATGTTGAATCACGATTACCATTCCAATTCATCTAAAAATTATATTGGCTAAAAACATTATAAAAATTATAAAGGAGCTCAGCAGATGCCTGTGCTAAAAATATTAAAGCGTCATGGTATATCAGTCGCAATACTTATGGCATGTTCTATTGCTTCAGTACCATTATTGGCGAACACTCCACAGCAGAAACCACTAAGTCTGGAAGAAATCAGACTTCAACAGCAAGCCAAAAAATTTAAGGACTTTATTCCAGACCAATATTTTCTGTTCGATGCCGTAGAAGGTGATTTGAATCAGGATGGCCAAAAGGATGCCGTACTGATTGTAAAAAAAATTGATCCCAAAGGGTGGGTGAACCATCCTGTTCAGGGCAAGCTGGATCGTAACCGACGTGGCATTCTGGTGCTATTACAGAACCAATTCATATACCAAAAACTGATGCAGAATCTGACTGCATTTTCATCGGAAAATGAAGAGGGTGGTGTTTATTTTCCGCCAGAACTCAGTGTTGATATCCGCAAGAATATTCTGGGGATCCATTATGGACACGGTCGTTATGGCTATTGGAGTTACAAGTTTCGTTTAGAGCAGCAGGATATGCGTTTGATTGGTTATGATCTTTCTAGTAATCATGGCCCGTATACTGATTATAGAGTAAGTATTAATTTTCTCAGTCATCAAAAAAAGCATTCACAAAATATCAATTTGGCAGATCGGGATCTTCAGGAAAAATTTAAGCATACCTGGTCCAAAGTGAATTATTCACCAATCTATCTGTGCAAAATCAAGGACTTTGATGAGCTCAATTTTGAATAGTTTTTTTAATGAGGTTGGTGCGAACTTTGCATGATCATTTGAAGTAAAAATGATTGCAAGAGGAAGAATTACATGGAAATGAGCAGCATAGCTGAAAATGATAAAACGTCTTTAGGTGTTAAAGTTCATTTGATGGCAGGCTGGCCAATTTTACTGTTACTCATTGGTGGCGCAGTAGGAGCGGTACTGGGCATCGTTGCGTATGTGATTAACCTCAAAATTTACAAATCTGAATTATCTCAACTACAGAAAGTACTCGCTAATCTTATGTGTGGCATGTTTGCCATGATGTTGTGGTGGAGCATTGCATCTTGGATTCAAGCAACTCTCTAAAATGGAAGGTCAGCTTGAATTTTAATTGCAATATTTAGCTCAAAAACGCTAAAAAAAGTGTATCAATGAGCCTATTTGGGAAAAAATATTATATTTATAAGGTGACATGAAATATTTTTTTATTTGATGCTGAAATTCGTTAATCTTAGGAAATTAATCCCGACGCAGTCTCGCTATTATATATCTCAAGGGTGTGACGGGATCGAAAAGAGTAGATTGCTACCAGTTGCGTACAACGTGCGTGTAGTACTTACCCAAAAGGTCTTGATTCGGCTTAGGACGCTATAAATCAGAAGTTTATAGGCAATAGGGTTATAACTTACAAAGTTATAATAGTTGAAGTAAACAACATGTTTTCCCTGACACCCTCAAAATTCTCTTAAAAAAAAAATTATAATTCTCAATTCTCAATTCTCAATTCTCAATTCTCAATTCTCAATTCTCAATTCTCAATTCTCAATTCTCAATTCTCAATTCTCAATTCTCAAATCGCTCATCTTATAAATTGACACTGAGTTGATCAGTTGCTATTTTTCCGCATCCCAAAGAAATGCTCTGTTCACATGCCTTTAGACGATAATTTTGTATATATGCCACCTCAAGGTCCACTTAACATCGTCTATGAAGATGATGATTTGGTGGTCATTGATAAACCAGCAGGATTATTGTCTGTGCCAGGACGCTTGCCTGAACATCATGACAGTGCCTATTTAAGAGTGATAGCTCAATATCCAAATGCAAAAATTACCCATCGTTTAGATATGGCAACCTCTGGAATTTTGATGTTTGCAAAACATCGTGATGCTGAAGTGGCTGTGAGCAAAATGTTCCAAGCGCGCACCGTGAAAAAAAATTATGTGGCACTGGTGCAAGGTAAAATTCCACAACAGGGACAAGTAGACTTGCCTTTAATTACGGACTGGGAAAACAGACCGAGACAAATCGTTCATTTTGAACTTGGAAAATCAGCCTTAACACTGTTTGAATTGGTCGCTTATGATGCGCATTTAGATGTGAGTCGTGTCTTGTTGACGCCAATTACGGGGCGTTCACATCAATTACGCGTACATATGCAAGCCATAGGTCATCCGATCACAGGTGATAAACTCTATCATCCAAACCCTAAACTCAGTGATTTAGGGCGTATGGCTTTGCATGCGAGTTATTTAGAGTTTCAACAACCGTTGAGTGGTATTGAAATTAAAATTGTGAGTGAAGTTCCATTTTGAATGAAACGCTTCAAGCAAAATACGTATTGTGAGTGCCTAACTAAAATTTAACAATTACGATCATATAAAGTTAAGAACAATTTCTAATGAATTCTTCTCCAAAATGAAATAAATATAGGCTACTCTAGGATATTGTATACGCAATAACCACAATAAGGATGAACGTATGAGCCGTGATTTAGAACAATTTCCAAATGATGATAATGGCGATGTACTGTGGCAAATGTTCCAGGATGGAGATGATTTAAGCGAGCCGCATGAGATTGAGTACTCAATTGCTTTTAGCTCTAAAGACAAAGCTGAAAAATGTGCCTTGTTCTTGCTTCAGGAAGAACAAAAGATCAGTTTATTTATTGATGAAGAGTCTGAATCCGCAGAATGGATTATCACGATTTATGTGTATATGGAGCCAGAGTACTCAGATATTGTGGATTTAGAAGAGTGGTTTACCAAAATAGCCAATGACTATGACGGTGAGTATGATGGATGGGGATGTATGGCATATGTATATGATGATGAAGATATAGAAGATGAGTTTCAAAGCTAAAAAAGGCTAGAGCCAATAAAAGAACCTAAGTGATTGAACTTAGGTTTTTTTTATTTAAACCTTATAAAATTTAAGGTTTTTTTCTATTCGCTAGATGAAAGTGGTATATTGAGCAAAATTTTTTTAATTTTTTGGATTTTTTTATGTCTTTGCCAAATTGCCCAAAATGTTCCTCTGAATATACTTATGAAGATGGGGACCTCTTGATCTGCCCAGAATGTTCACATGAATGGAAAGAAGGAGAGACACTCGAAGAAGTGGTTCAGATCAAAGATGCAAATGGCAATCTTCTTGCAGATGGTGATACCGTAACGGTTATCAAAGATTTAAAAATTAAAGGTTCATCATCCGTAATCAAAGTCGGTACTAAAGCAAAAAGTATTCGTTTATTGCCAGATGCAACGGATGGTCATGATATTGATTGTAAAGTAGATGGTTTTGGCGCAATGAAACTTAAGTCCGAATATGTAAAGAAAGCATAAGCTTTTATAATGGCTTCAGTGAAACTGGGGCCAATTTTTTTATGTGATAATAACTCGTCGTTGGTTTTAATCTGATCATAATGATAAGTTTTAATAAATAATGGTTGTTTTTTATCAATTTAAATTGAATTTTAGATACAAATTAGAATAAAAAATTCTTTGCTTGGCACAAAATAACATTACAGTTTTCCTATAAAAGTGTTAACTTCGTCACACTAATAACAATAAGGTCAGATCATGTCTATTCAGATTGAGGGTAATGTTGTTGCTGCTCATGAAGTATTAGCGCAATTAAAAGAGTGGGATTCAGCATTGGTGAGTAATAATGTTGATGCGTTAATCGAAAAATGTGCACAAAATGTAAGTATGTTTGATGTCAGCACTCAACTTGAGGGAGCTGAAGCTTATCGAAAAGAATGGCAAAAATTTAGTCCCTATTTCTTCGATGGAATGCAAATCACTCGCCGTGATGTAAAAGTGCATGCGAGTGATCATTTGGTTGTATTACATTGTCACTCTAAAGTGGAACATAAAGCCTTAAAAGGTCAGCTGCAAATGCCTTGGTGTCGTACAACACTATGTCTACAAAAAACCAATGAACAGTGGGTAATGGTACACCAACATATTTCTATGCCTGTAGACTTAGCAACGGGAAAGGCTATCATCTTGAAGGATAAATCTAAATTAAGGCTAGTGGTTTAGCGAATCTTGAGCATTTAGATGGGCTTAAACAATGTTATCTTTCATGAATGAGTTAAATTCTGGAGACGTGTC
This sequence comes from Acinetobacter sp. ANC_7655, assembly GCF_056784015.1. Taxonomy (NCBI): domain Bacteria; kingdom Pseudomonadati; phylum Pseudomonadota; class Gammaproteobacteria; order Moraxellales; family Moraxellaceae; genus Acinetobacter; species Acinetobacter sp. ANC_7655. Next base: position 113,622 of record NZ_JBWYJB010000008.1, read on the forward strand.
ATGGGATTTTATGATTTTTATCGTTTGAGTTCTCATGCGGTGATCACCAACCCAGAGGGACAAGTCTTATTACTGAAAGCAAACTATGCCAATTACAGTTGGGGGTTGCCAGGTGGTGGTTTAGATCAAGGTGAAACCATACATCAAGCTTTGCTCAGAGAGTGTAAAGAAGAAATAGGTTGTGATGTAAGCATCCAATATTTATCTGGGGTCTACTATCACGCACAGGTAAACTCACATACCTTTATCTTTAGATGCGTGATTGAAAATAATGCCCAAATTCAACTCTCTGAGGAACATACGGAATATGCATGGTTTAGTCCAGAGCAACTGTCTGAGGTTCAACGCACTCGCGTTCAAGACTGTCTGAATTTTCAAGGTGAAGTTCGGAGTTATTCATTCTAGAATTTAGAAATTAGACAGTTGGCATAATGTTTTGAAAATGATTGAGCTTAGCAATGATTTCATCTACTTGTTTCAGACGTTTCACTTCATCCCATAACAGTTTTGCTTCAGGATAATGTTTAGACATCATACCTAGCCATTGTTTATAACGTCCGACCATATTCATTTCTTTTTTATATGAACCATTTAAGAAGCGAATTTGGAGTGTAATTAAATCGCTCCATTGTAGTATCGCTTCGTCTTTATTTTGTCGGATGCATTGTGTGACATCGGGTGTTGTCACTGCTGCACGACCAATCATTAGATCTTCACAACCTGACTCTAGTAAACACTGGCGCGCATCTTGGTTATTCCAGATTTCACCATTGGCTATCACATTAATGCTAAGCGCATGACGAATGGGTTGAAGTTGATCCCAAAAAGCGGGTGGGGTATAGCCATCTGCTTTTGTTCGTGCATGAACGGTCACCCAAGCGGCACCAGCATCTTCTATAGCATGTGCATTTTCCAGGGTGAAATTACGATCCATATAACCTAAACGCATTTTTGCTGAAACTGGTATTTCAGCAGGCACTGCATCACGTACAGCTTTAACCAGTTGATACACTGTTTCAGGTTCATCCAATAATACAGAACCACCTCGATGCCTGTTTACTGTTTTAGCTGGACATCCAAAATTCATATCAATTGCAGGTGCACCTAACTCCACCGCTCGAACGGCATTGGCAGCCAACATGGTTGGATTATTCCCTAAAAATTGAACATGAACGGGTGTTCCTGCTGCTGTTTTGCCATCGTTGAATAATTCGGGACAGTAAGAATGATAGATGTGATCTGGAAGGACAGAATCAGTGACACGGATAAACTCAGTTACACACCAGTCGAAGCTGCCGACATGTGTGAGAACATCACGCATGATGGGATCAGTTAAACCTTCCATTGGTGCTAAAACGAGTTTCACATGGTCACCTGAATATGGGAAAAACGGTGTTATACGGTGTTTTGTATAGCTTGTCTAGTCAGAAATTTCACACAAAAAAAAGCCCAAACTTATGTTTGGGCTATTCGCTTCCAATTATTGATATTTAGCCCATTGTAGGTCTGCATTTTTAATGGCGATGAAATCATTTGCATTCACATCGTCAACTTTATTTAAATTTTTATATTCATTTTTGGGAATATAAATATTTGTACCAGCACCCATTGTATTGTGTTGTTGAACACTAGTATACGGTGGGACACCTTGAGAGCTGATATTACCAAAGATTCCATTTTTTTCACCGATACCACATGCTGCACTACCTTCAACATTACTTCTTGCTAATACGTCACCATAAATTTGTGCACATGCACCAATACGCACAACTTGATTAGACATCAAGGCAACTAAACCAAGTTCTAACTTTGTTATTTCTTTATTATCAATAGTCACTGTATCAAGTGTACCGTTAGGTAATCTATTGGTGTTTTTATACATCGTATTCGCATCTTGGCACAAATTCACTGGCGTCAAGAATTTGTTCGATAAAGTTGCAGGTGTTGTTGCAGGTGGACTAACACTAAACTTAGTATTAGACGTAGTGCCTAAGTTACGTGAACAAATTAAGGCATCTGTTGCATTTGGATTTCGCGTAATATTACGAGGCGAATAAATGCGAGGAGACATCGCAATCGCATCAATATCACCTTCAGCAAGGAATGTATTGGTGAATACAGAATCAGTACTATCCGCCGCAAGATTCGCTTTACCAGAAATAATTAATTTACCTTCGAAATACAGAATACCTGGAGCAAAACTTGCGTTATCGAATGTAGATGTATCCATTGAACGAATATACCAAGTGTCTGGTAATGTATAATCGTAATCTTTAGGCCAACCAAATATAGTTCGGTCTTTACCATCAAGACCATTAAAATCTAAACTGACACGTGGAAGATATCCAATAATTTGACTTGTACAATAACCGCTTTTATGGTCAGTACGTAGACCTAAACTATTGGTCATGATCTGTTCTTCATGAATAGTTTCACAAATAGCACCCACATAATCTTTGCTATTCAAGGTGTATTTCCCTAAATAGAAACCTCGTGAGCCTGAGTTTGAGTTCTCAGGGTCAATTTTCATGATTTGAGTTTTATTTCCTGAAGCATCTACAGCAAACTGTTTGTGAATATTATTAGTAGCATCATACTCATACATGTAAGTGATTTTAGAGCTCTCATTGCGAAGATGATTTAAATATACGCGAGCAGCGCCATATTCACGTACGAAAATATAGTTTGCATCATTTCGATATTGACGAACATCGACTCTGGTTTCAAACGTCATATTTTGAATTGCTTCTTGAATACTGGCTATGGTTTCAGAAACATCGTATTTAGGAATATCTGGAAAAGTACTGAGCTGAGGGATGCTTGTGAGTTTTTCATAAATTTTTCCACTAATTGCATTCTTAAATCCTTCAACTACACCATTCTGGTTTGAAGCACTAAAGTTGGCAAGATAGACATCACCTTTTACATCTTCAGTAATAAGACCATCTAGTAAGCGTAATGGACCGTTAGAATACACATTTCCACCAATCCAACTTGTACTTAAGCGGACTCCCGCCTTGTACGCGCCAACCCCTTGTTGCGACTGATTGTGAGCATAGGCCGATTGTTCAATTTTAGAGAGGGTATCAAGATCGATAAACTCTTTAGCTCTTACACTGCCTTTAACGTCACTACTAGAAATATTAACTTTCCCGCCTGAGGTAATATCACCCGTAACAACACTAGTTCCGATCATTGTTACGTTGCCACCTGCCATAACATTTCCGTTGACTTTACTAGAAACGGAAATATTGACATTCCCTTGGTGTGTGGTGATAGAAGACACTTCGACATTCGTGCGTAGTGTTACATCTTTATTGGTATGTAAGTTTGCAGCATAGCCTCCTTCTGTAAGACTAATATTTCCGTCAGTGGAAATATTTTGAGCCTTAGAACCAAGAGAAAGTGTGACATCACCAATTGCTTTAATATTTTCTGCTTTGACATTGGTTAACAGTTTAACCCACTCACCAGATGAAATATTGCCAAAATTTCCGCCGTTAATAATATGAACATAGCCCTCAGCATTGATGTTAATTACAGCCCCATTTCTTGTACCACAGGCATCAATTAAACAATCAATATAGACATTTCCACCTTTACCATCTTTGTCTTTCTTAACGTTAATAGTTAAGTTTTTGATATTTTGGATTTTGAAACCAGCTTGTAAGGACAGGCTACCACCATCGACATTCAGTTCGACATATTCATCTGGTTTAGTTGGATCTTCGCCGGAAATAGTAGTGCCAGACATAAATGTTTGACCAGTGAAATTAATAACACTCTTGTACTTAATCAGGTCTGCTGCAAGATCATAGATTGCTTGTATCGTAGTAGCTGATTGAGCTGACCCACTTTTCGACAGAATATTTGCGATGACAATACATTTGGTTCCAGTAGAACCATCTGGGTTATTGGTTAAACCATTGCAACCTTTTACATCTTTTACTTCAACCGTGACATAACGTTGGTTGGTATCATCATTTAAAAGCTGAATTTCACCTGTATTTAATAAGCTTTGGCGAAAGTCATTAATATCGGTATCCTTATATTTTTTTAATAAATATTCACGAAAGGCGCTTACACCTGACCATCCCATGAGTTGTACATTGGTTTGTGCATGCGCAGCAACATTTGCTTCTTTGTTGGAGATCAGTGATTTTGCAACAGTCGATGTTATGATCATCACTGTAAGCCCGATGAGCAAGACCAAAAGAATAGTGGCCATGCCTTGCTGCTTTCTTAAACTATTCATCTTTAATCTCGCTCTTAAAGGTTAACAATGTTATTAAGACAAACGGTATTACTCACTGTTTGACCAATGTTTGAATTTTGCATTTCATCTGCGTATTGACGATTAGCAGTAATCGTCAGTTGGCGCGTACCTTTGGAGTTGTTTTTATCAATTCCAAAAGGTGTACAATTTCCCGGTGTTAATACAAAGTTAAAAACGGTGCCTGTTTCTAAGGTCTTAAAGGAAACAATATGCTGTTTTTCGTCAGGTTGGCTAAAAGTTTCTATATTTAATACTGCTTCAGACCCACAGTTATTCTTTTTAAGAAAGATTAAGCGATATGTATCACCTTCTTTTTCTTGAGTTAATGCTTCACAGTTGTAATTAATCGTTGTATTTGCAGACATTAAGCTTGTTACAGGATCTGGATTCATTCGCCAGAAAACAGCAGGTAAATTTTGAGTGTCCACTCCTACAGCAATATCTGATGTTTTTCCTGAACCATAGCCTGCATTTTGAACGAGCTTCTGTGCAACTGATAATGCTGTTCGTATTTGAGCATCGTATTCCGAATCACGAGAAGAACTAATACCAATTTGAGTCGTCTGTTTAAAAAGCATGAGCATCATTAGCATGCATAACATTGCAATGACTAATCCAACCATCAACTCAACGAGCGTAAATCCTTTTTGACTCATGATTTATCTCCCGACTCGATAACAATCTAAGCCTTCCATACTGTCTTCAGCGCAGGTCTTGGCATTAGATTGATTTGTACTAGCAGCTAACACAGGCCATGTAATTTTTGTACCTGCGACACCGCTCGTTTCACTAATATTTTCAGAATTCAAATTGCAATAAATGTAGTAGGTATTACCATTTAATGTGAACGATTTACTTTCGGTAGATTGGTTATTGAATGAAGCACAAACATCAGTTGAGTCAGTTGATATAGTGATGGTTTGTAAGCGATTTTGCAGTTCGTTTATCACTATATTGTCAATGTTCATATATCGTTGCGTGTTCAACATTTTGCTGATTGCTAAACCGCTACCAAAAACAATAATCGAGAATATAAGTAAACCAACAAGAGACTCCAACAATGTGAAACCACGTTGATTAGTTGATTTGAATGTTTGCTGATTCATTATTCTTCTCAACTGTAACGGTTAAATTTAAATTTGAATTGCACGTTGCTGATGCTGAACTTGCAGCAACCAACATCCCATTCGAGTTAAAAGATAGACAATAAAACTCTGTATTGTTTACTTTGAAAAATACATTCGATGCATAGGGGATTTTTTGAAGGATATAGTTTTGGTCAGGCGAGTTGCCGTCACTTGTTGAACACGCATCAGTACTGTCTTTAGCAACACGAATGACTCTAATTTCTTGATGGGTTTTATCTATACAAACAGATGTTGCTGCAAGTGAAGACTCTTGATTATTCGTGTTTCGAATTGCTGCAGAACGGGCTTGATAAGTCGCATTTTTAATACCTGCTAGCGCTTCATCAACATGACTTTGATCAACCCAAGCTCTGGTTAAAGAAGTACCTACAAATAACAAAATAGCCAGTACAACGATCGTAATCATTAGTTCGATCAGCGTGAAACCAAGTTGTTTTCTATAACCAGTATTTTGCATATTATTTCACCCAGTCAGTATATGAACCACAACCGGACACGGTACGAGTTCCATCATTTTTGAGTGTTAATGTACAACCTAAAACTCTTGCTTCAGTTCCTATTGCCTGAACCGCATAATTCACACCATCTGATGAAGTGTACGTAAAATTAAATGAATCAGAACTTGGATTCCAAGTTGTAAATTTAGTTTTTACTGCATTGGTATTTGATAAGGTTTCTTTAGGGTAGTTTAGTGTTCTTTGATATGCATTTTCAGCACCTAATGAAAGTGCGATTAAATTCGATTGAGCTTCTTTGATTTTTGCTTTGGTGACGTAGTTTTGATAACTAGGTACTGCAATTGCGGCCAAGATTGCAACAATAATGATGACGATCATTAATTCGATTAAGGTAAAACCTTTTTGCAATTTCATACATACCCCAAAATAATCATCAAAAATATCCATTTACTAACTGTAACATTAGTTACTAACCTAAATAATAACAACTTATAGGAGATTAATGGGGGGTATTAAGCGATGAGCAGATTATTAATATTAATTAATTAAATAATTCAAATAATATTAACTATTATTTATTAAATCATCATAAAGGTTTAATGTAGTTTTTTGCTTTAAGTAATTGATTTTTATTACTATTTACAATATGAAAATTTTATTTATACTTAAAATTTATTTATATATATTTTAAATGTATTTAAAATATATAAAATTTAATATGATGTGATATTTATTTCGTTATTATTATTTATTGTGATTTAAATCACATAATTGTTATTTTCCTAGAATCATTTCTAATACAAATTTTGATCCAATAAAGCCTATTGCAAGTAAAATAAAACCAATAATGGTAAAGCGTCTCGCTTTTTGACCGCGCCAACCAAAACGATAATGTCCAAATAAAAGTGCACCGTAAACAAACCAAGAGACAATACTAAATGCTGTTTTATGTGCCAAATGTTGTGCAAAAAAATCATCAATCGTAAAAAAGCCGAAGATAAGTGCAGTACTTAATAAAATGAAACCTGTAACAAGCATATCGAATAACAGAGATTCCATTGCTTGATAGGAGGGTAATAGATTTACCCAAACACGATGTTTCTGTTTGTTTTTTAACTCACGATCTTGTAACCACAACAAAACTGCGTGAATTGTTGCCATTAATAGCACTGCATAAGCTGAGAGTGACAAAATAATATGGACATCAAGTCCAAACGTGTTCTGTTTAAGTGTAAGTATAGGCTGGCTCAGGGAATAGCCTAAAATTAAACCCAATGCAGCTACTGGTATTCCAATCAGATTTAGCGCAAGTACAGGTCGATAAGTGCTATAAAGCAGGCTCAATAACAGCATGAGTGCTGAAGTAAATGAAAGGAGATTAAAAACGTTATAGTTAATGCCGAAAGGCGTTTTCATATCTATCAATAAGACGACAGCATGCAAGATCAAGCCTAATCCAGCTACGAGACTGATAAACCAATGATTAGGGACACGTTTAGTCATTAAATGGGTAAATAAATACCAAAAGGCAGTGGTATAGGCGATCAATGCTAAAATTGTGTAAACCAAAGGGAGGCTAATCATGTCAAACCTTTTTATGGATGCTGAATATTCATCTAATAAGATATAAATTCCAAACGAACTACAGTATCCTATAGCATCTTATGCATAAATTTTCTATTTTAAGAAAGATTTTTTTGCAACAACCATTTTAAGCGGATTTTGCAATGTTTGATACCTTAACAGAACGACTCACGCAGAGTTTAAGAAATGTTACTGGCTCTGGGCAACTGACCGAAGACAATATTAAAGATACGTTACGTGAAGTGCGTATGGCACTTCTTGAAGCCGATGTTGCACTTCCTGTAACTCGTGAATTTATCGCGAAAGTTAAGGAAGAGGCATTAGGTCAAGAGGTGATGTCACAGTTATCTCCAGGCCAAGCATTCGTCAAAATTGTTCATGATGAACTCACCAAAATGATGGGTGAGGCAAATGAAAGTCTTGATCTTGCTGCAAAGCCTCCCGTTGTTGTTTTATTGGCTGGTTTACAAGGTGCAGGTAAAACGACGACTGCTGCAAAATTAGCTCGTTTTTTACAAGAGCGACAAAAGAAAAAAGTCGCAATGGTTTCTGCCGACGTCTATCGTCCTGCAGCGATTAAGCAGCTCCAGACTGTAGCAGGTGAAGTCGGCGCGATTTTCTTTGAATCAAGTGCTGATGAAAAGCCAATTACGATTGCAAACCGAGCAATTGAACAAGCCAAAATTCAATTTGCGGATGTATTGATTGTCGATACTGCAGGTCGTTTACATATCGATGACGATATGATGGGCGAAATTAAAGAATTGCATGCAGCGATTAATCCTACAGAAACACTGTTCGTTGTAGATGCAATGACCGGTCAGGATGCTGCAAATACAGCAAAAGCATTCAATGATGCATTGCCTTTAACCGGTGTGATTCTTACAAAAACTGATGGTGATGCGCGTGGTGGTGCGGCACTTTCTGTTCGTGCAATTACTGGTAAGCCTATTAAATTCTTGGGGATGGGGGAGAAACTCGATGCCCTTGAACCATTCCATCCTGAGCGTGTGGCACAACGTATCTTAGGTATGGGTGATGTTCTTTCTTTGGTCGAAGAGCTTGAACGCAAAGTCGACAAAGAAAAAGCTGAAAAAATGGCGAAAAAACTGCAAAAAGGCGGCAGCTTCAACTTTGAAGATATGCTGATGCAGTTTGAACAAATGAATAAAATGGGCGGTATGATGGGCTTCTTAGACAAGTTGCCTGGCATGAGTAACTCAGGAATTCAGGATGCGATTGCTCAAGCAAATCCTGAAAAGCAAGTGAAGAAAATGGAAGCGATTATTCAATCGATGACCATCAAAGAGCGTCGCAATCCTGACTTGATGAATCCAAGTCGTAAAAAACGTATCGCAGCAGGTTGTGGTATGGATGTTGCTGAAGTCAATAAGCTGATCAAACAACATGCCCAAATGGCAAAAATGATGAAAAAATTTGCGAATCCATCGGGTATGGCGAAAATGATGAAATCATTAAGCGGTATGCAAAAGAAATTTGGTGGCGGCGGTGGCGTTGGTCCGTTATTTGGTGGAAAAGATCCAAAATAATTCCCAAAATTTAAAAAGGCGCTGTGGCGCCTTTTTTCATGCTACATAATTTTGCAAACTTACTATTTAGTTTAAAAAATAATCAATTCATGATGTTGAGAATACAGTCAAGAGTGCAAGAAAATGACACAGGTTTATGTTGTGCATGGATATACGGCAAGCCCTGAAGAAAATTGGTTTCCATGGATACAGCAACAAGCTGATCAGTATGGTATTCCATTAAAAGTATTGAGATTAGATCCTTCTGAGACGCCACAATTAGGAACGTGGGAACAACAAATGAAAGAGCAAATAGCTCAAATTGATGATCAAACAATTTTTGTTGCTCACAGTCTCGGGTGTATTGCAACTTTACATTACTTAAGCCAAGTGCTTTTAAACCAAAAAATCAAAAAATTAATTCTAGTTGCTGGTTTCAATGGACGTTTAGGGCGGCTTGAGCAAGTCAATCCATTTATTGATGCTGCTGATATAGATTTTGAACTCATTCGTGGCCAAGTTCATGATCGCGTGGTCATTTATTCTGAAGGTGATGAGCGCGTTCTGCCTAAATTTAGTTTCCAGCAAGCTGAAAGTATTGATGCACATGTCGTTGCTGCTGAACATCAAGGCCATTTTATTGATTCAGAAGGTTGTACGGCATTGCCTGAGGTCTGGGCTGAGATTATTCGAGATTAATTCAGAAGCTATAAGCTCTCACTGACGTGTTTAACGTGATGTCACCCACATATTGATTTCTGCTCTAAAGACAAGCGCTTGGTTTTGATCATGGACTTCGATACACGCTACAAATCTATTTGGTATGGATTGACCCGTTTGAATTGGCGTCAGAGGGTAAGCAACTGCTGTTAAATCGGTCGTTGCTTTTTTAATATAGTTGACTTGCATACCATCGGGTATCCATCGATGGCTTGGTGGAAGAGTGACTTCTGTCATTAGACCACCAGTAAGCTCTGCCAAATTACACAATGCGATCGCATGTACACTATCGAGGTGATTTAAAACCCTTTTTTCTTTAGACATCTGGACCTGACAAAAATCTGGTCTCAATTCAATAATTTTCGTGCGAATCGACTTGAAATAAGGTGCTTTGAGTTGGATCACTTGATTGAAAAGTATTTTCCCAAAGGGCAGTTTCTTCGCGATATTCCAAACGTTTAACGTCCTGTTATTCATGTTGTTCAGCCTGTTTTTTTGTATTTTGGATGTGTGTACTGACACTGAGTGAATAATTTTTTGTTTTAAGAGACACTCAGTTCAGCAGACCTGATGACCAAGTTATGTTTTCTGTTGCGTGACAGCAAGATAGCGTTGTAAGCCTTTTAATAATAAATCGGTTTCAATTTTCGGGTCATAAGATTGTAAATATTGAGCAAAAAGTGCTGCATCTCCACCTGTAAGGATTAATTTTCTTGGTGATGTTATTAAAACTTTTTCGATCATACTGACCAATCCCAATAAAATACCATGATGAACAGCATCCATTGTATTTTGCCCAGGACTTAACTCATCAAATGCAGCATCAGGGATTTTGATCCCTTTGGTATTTTGAATAAGTGAATCTCGCTGTAGATAGAGATTTGGTACGATATATCCACCTAAATGTTTAAATCCATCTGCTAAATCAATCGTTAAGGCCGTTCCACAACTGATCACGCAATATTTCTCTTGAGGATCGGTGACGACCGCTAGAACTTGTAGCCAACGATCGATACCCAATTGATTCGGTTCTGTATATCCGCATTGAAGTCCTGCATATTCTTGATGAACTTTAGCAACGACAATTGGGATATCTAGCAGTTTTAAAATTTTGAGTATACGATCGTTATTTTTCTTGTCTTGAACAGATGAGATACCGACTTCTGATAGGTTTTGAGATTTAAAGTGTTGGATGAGACCCAACATTAAGTCCGCAGGAGATTGTAGATGAAGCTCCGCCACATGCTCTAAGATTTGCTCACCTTCCGTAATCCAATATTTTAAACGCGTATTGCCTATATCTAACCAAAGACGTTTCATCATGTATTCGCTGACCTATCTTTTCTTTATTTTTTTAAGCGTAAACGCCCTTGATACAAACCGATTAAACCTTGTTCAGTCAAAATATTAATTCGACCATCATCTCCAATACCTTTAAAGATACCTTGTACTGTTTTATTCACTTGCTCAAACTCTACAGTCTGATTCATAAAAGCAGCATAGTGATTGAAACGTCCTGAGAGATTATAACTTCCGTGCTCAAACCATTGTCCGGCTTGCATGATGGCGAGATAAAGTTCTGAAATAATCTTAATTCGATTTGGATGAGCTAAACCCAATTGCATAATGGAGGTGGTTTGCTGTTCGATTGCTGCATCAGAAACAGGCAATAAATTAACACCAACGCCAACAATCGCCTGATGTGGGGTTACAGGCTCTACCAAAATACCACCCCATTTACCTTGCACACTATAAAGGTCATTTGGCCATTTGATTTGTAAATGATCCAATGACTTAAATGAAGGAATTTGCAAAATATTAAGTGCAATTTCAAGGGATAGTCGACCATCTAAGGGTGTTTTGGTTTCTAGCAATGTGCTTAAATAAATATTCCCGACTGGGGAAACCCATTGTCGTTGATGTTGTCCACGTCCCTGAGTTTGAGTCTCACTGCATACAAGAATCCCCTGTACACCTTTTTTGATGAGTGCACGTACTTCATCATTGGTTGAAGTGGTGCTCTGTTTTAACAGTAAAACTTCTGGAAGTTGTTGAGCTTCAGTTAAAAGCTGACTGAGGTGGCGAGTCTCTAAATCCATGTTGAATCTGAGAAGAGTAAAAGATTTATGGAGTTAATCATATATTTAGCTATTGGTGCAATCGCTGGTTTTACTGCAGGGTTGTTTGGCGTGGGCGGTGGATTAATCATCGTACCCATTTTATTTATTGTATTTACCCAAATGGGTTATGACCCAACTGTCATTATGCACATGGCGCTTGGAACATCATTAGCTACGATTGTGGTCACATCGATTAGCTCGGTTATGGCACACCATAAAAAAGGTGCAGTGTTATGGTCAGTATTTAAAAATTTAGCGCCAGGTTTGGTACTGGGTTCATTTTTTGGTGCTGGATTGGCCAGTATTATCTCTGGACCAGTGCTGCAATTGATTATCGGTTGTTTCGCAATTTGGGTTGCATACCGTATGTTCCGTGGAGCTAATGTGGTGGTCGATCAATCTAAGCAACTACCTTCTGTACCTGCTCAATTGGCTGCGGGAAGTGGAATTGGGGTGGCTTCAGCAATTTTTGGGATCGGTGGAGGAAGTTTAACCGTACCTTATTTGAATCATCATGGGGTGGTGATGCAAAAAGCTGTTGCAACATCTGCTGCATGTGGACTGCCGATTGCTTTAGCAGGTGCATTTGGATTTATGTTCTACGGACAAAAAGCACCTGCTGAAATCGAAAATGCCATTGGATATGTTCATGTTTATGCATTCATTGGCATTAGTGTAATGAGTTTTATCACCGCAAAAGTAGGAGCAAAAGTTGCACATAAACTGTCAGCAGCGATGTTGAAAAAATGTTTTGCAGCTTTGCTTACAACTGTAGGTATCTATTTTATTTATCAAGGCGTATTTTGAGAAAAATATGCCAAATAACTCTCAAAAATAGTGATGTGTATTGACTTAAAAATTTGATAAATTGTCAGACAAAGACATAGTCAGTATGATGCTATTGGTATAAAAACAATAAAATAGCATCATGCTTGATGAAGTGTGAGTAAAAAAATAAATAGGAATATTATGCAATTGGAAGAAGTGGACAGCCTTTCAGAGCAAATAGCCAGACATATAAGTGAACAGATTATTAGTGGCGAATTGGTCGAAGGTGAACGTATACAAGAATTGCGTATCGCTAAAGAATTAGACGTGAGTCGAGGTTCGGTACGTGAAGCTTTATTATTACTTGAACGCACGCATTTAATTGAAATTTATCCAAGACGCGGCGCAATTGTGTCAGAAATGTCTGCCCAACAAGTGCGAGCTTTATTTGATACGAGTGCTCTTATGTTAGGGCAGATCGTCCAGCGTATGAGTGAAACTTGGCGTAATCATGAAGCTGAGGCGCTTCAGCAACTTTTGCAATATTTAATTGAACAAGTTAAACAAAGTAATACTGAAAAATTTTACGATGGTGTATTTCAATTTTTAGCTAAGCAACAAGATATGGTAGCCAACCCATACTTAATGAAGTTTTATCGCGAACTGTTGCCATCTATACGTCGTAGTTATTTTTTAACCTTAAATACTTCGCGTAGAGAGCTCCAAGAAGCACTTGAATTAATTAAGCTCGTGATCGATGCAATTTTGATCCGAAAATCACAACAAGCTACTTTATTTATGGAAGATTTTTGCCGACACTTGCGCAATCTAGTGTTAGAGTCACTGACACGAATGAAACAAATTGAACTAGCTTGGGCGCGGAGATCGCGCAGATAATCAGGACACTATGCGATTAAGCAGCTTAAAACTCTCTGGCTTTAAATCTTTTGCGGATAGCAGCACCTTACAATTTAAAGCCAACCGTACCGCAGTCGTGGGACCAAATGGTTGTGGTAAATCCAACGTCATCGATGCAATCCGATGGGTGATGGGAGAGTCAAGCGCACGCCAGTTACGTGGTGGAAGTATGCAGGATGTCATTTTTACTGGGACAGCAAAGCGTAAACCAGTGGGAATGGCCAGTGTAGAATTACGCTTCGAAAACACCTATGGCAAACTAGGTGGAGCATACAACGCTTATAGTGAGTTGGCGGTACGTCGCCAAGTCAATCGCGATGGTAAATCTGAATATTTTCTCAATGGCACAAAATGCCGCCGCCGTGATATTACAGATATTTTTTTAGGAACAGGCTTAGGTCCTCGTTCGTATGCGATTATTGAACAAGGCATGATTAATCGTTTGGTCGATGCAAAACCAGATGAAATGCGTGTTTATATCGAAGAAGCTGCTGGAGTATCACGTTATCAAGCACGTCGTCGTGAGACGATGCAACATTTAGAACATACTAATCAAAATTTAAGTCGTCTAAATGACATTGCTGTTGAATTAAAATCCCAATTAAAGACACTAAAGCGTCAAGCAGAAGCTGCACTTCAATATAAAGCCTTAGAGACTGAAATTCGAACTTTGAAAGTTGAGATACTTTCATTTCAATGCCATCAAAGTGAACGAATTCAACAAGAATATACAACTGAAATGACTGAATTGGGTGAGCAATTTAAGCTTGTTCGTTCTGAACTCACCACTGTTGAGCATGATTTAACAGCAACAAATGAGTTATTTCAGCGATTAATGCAACAATCCACACCACTTCAGCAAGAATGGCAACAAGCTGAAAAAAAGCTGGCTGAATTACAAGCCAATTTGGATCAAAAACAGCAATTGTTTGCTCAAAATACTTTAACTTTAAAGCAGCTTGAAGAGCAAAAAATACAAACCAAAGAGCGGATGCAACTGATTGATATTCAGTTGGAAGATTTGATCCTCCAGCAAGAACATCAAGCAACAACATTGAGTGATACTGAATCAAATGCACAGCTTGATTTACAACAATTCAATGAGCTGAAGGCAAAGCAACTTGAAGCGCAAAAATCATTTTCTGAAATAAAAGCATTGGTTGAAAAGCAACAACAGCAACGTGCACAAATGTTGGCGCAGAGTGATCAATTGGCTAAAAATGTGCTTCGAATTGAGCAGCAAAAACAAACTTTGCTCGTACAAAAATCTCAAAATCAAGCACAGTATGAACAGGATGATATTGACAATCTCCTGCATGAAAAACATGATGTACAGATTGAAATCGTTCGTCTAGAAGAAAGAATTGAGAAATTAGAAACTCAATTGAAACGTGATCAAATCTCATTGACTGAGCAAAAAAGTAAATGCACAGATTTGAATTCACACATCCAGATTTTGAAATCTGAACAAAAACAATTACAACAGCTTGTGGTGAAAGTCAGTCGACATGCATCGAAGAGCAATGACCCTTTAATGCAAATTTTGAAGCTAAAAGATCAGGCGAAACCGTTTGCAGCATTGGTCGAAAAATTTCTGTCAAAGTGGCTGCATGCGAATACGTTAAAGAGTGAAGATTTATTTCAGACCGAATCTGCCCGTCAATTAAAAGTTATGCAGCAAGATGTATCTGGGACTGTACTTGGTTTACCCACATTAGCGAGCTGGATTGATTTCCCCCAAAACTCATTATGGTTAAACGTTGCGATAGCTCAAGATTTTGAGCAGGCGCTTCAATTACAGCCTCAATTAAAACAAGGTGAGTCTATTTTAAGTTTGGATGGCTATCATATTGGTCCTGACTGGATGATTGGTCTGTACTTTGATGAGTCGAGTCAAGATGCTCAAGGAGCACTTAGCCACCGAATTCGATTAGATGAAATTGATTCAGAGTTGACACAAATGGTGAAAGCGCATGAGTCAATGACGCTCGAACTCGCTGAGATGCAATTAAAGCTTGAACAAAAAAATAGTGAATGTACGGAGTTGCAAAAAGCGTTAAAAAATCATCAAGCCCTTGCTCACCAAGTTGAAGTGAAGATTGCAAAACAGCAAATGGCTCAGCAGGCTTTCGAGTCGCAAAATCTACACATCGAGTCACAAATTGCTCAACTTGATGCGCAGCTTGAAGAAGATGCGATGCAAAAAGATGATTTGGAAATCGATTTACATGCATTGATGCTTAAAATTGAACACAATCTTCCACACTACAAAACCTTAGAGTTTCAAGTTGAAGAATTGAATGATCAGGTTGAGCATCTTCAGGACTTAGTCTACAAAAAACAACAAGAGTTAGAAACAAACCGCCGTACTCATACGCAAAATCAGCAACAAATTGAGCTGTTGGAAAAAGATGCAAGTTTTCTAAAAACGCAATATCAGCAGATCATCACTCAAATTACACAAGCTAAAAATTTCGTGGATCCGATTCAATTAGAATTACCCACTTTGCAAAGCCAATATGAGGTTCAAAAGCAGCAGACTGAAAAGTTACAAAAGACTTGGTCCTCATGGCAAGTCGAACTTAATGAAATACAGTCTAAGCAACAAAAATTGACGGAGCTACGATTAAATCATCAGCAAAGTGATGAGCACTTTAGAACCCAGTTAGAAGAGAAGCGTTTAGCATGGCAAGTGGCTAAATCTGATTTACAACATTATGCTGAACAATTAAAAGAGCTTAATGCTGAATTATTAGAAAATGTGCCAATCGATCTGACTCAGCACCAACAGCAGTTAGAGCAAGCACAGCGTCAGTTTGACAAAATAGGCGCTGTGAACTTAGCAGCTTCAGAAGAGTATGAAGAAGTATCAAAGCGCTATGAAGATTTGAGCCATCAAATTGAAGATCTTGAAAAAACAGTCGCACAATTAAAAGATGCGATGAAAAGCATTGATCAAGAAACTAAAAAGCTATTCATGACTACCTTTGATCAAGTAAATGCGAAATTGCAAAACTTATTCCCAAAGGTGTTTAATGGTGGTGAAGCAAGTTTAAGTTTAGAAGATGATTGGCAATCTGGTGTAAAGCTAATGGCTCGACCACCAGGAAAGCGAAATAGTTCTTTAGCATTGTTATCAGGCGGTGAAAAAGCACTAACAGCACTAGCATTAGTTTTTGCTATATTTCGACTGAATCCAGCACCATTTTGTGTATTGGATGAGGTTGATGCACCGTTAGATGATGCAAATGTTGGACGTTTTTGTAATTTAGTAAAAGAGCTTTCTGAACAGGTTCAATTCATTTACATTACACACAATAAAGTTGCGATGACGATGGCTACTGACTTAATCGGTGTAACAATGCCTGAGCCAGGAACATCGAAGTTAGTCACTGTTGATCTAGAAGAAGCGAAAGAATACGGTTTAGCTGCGGAGTCTTAATATGGAAATCAGTACCATTATCGGAATTGTGATCGCAATCGTGATCTGTTGCATAGGGTTGTTTATGATCCTGCGCAAGCCGAGTGATGCAGCACCGTCATTAGATGCTGAATTACATATAAATGAACAATGTAATCAACCCGTCATTCCTCGTCATGTTCGTAGTCTTTTACAGGCGCAAGCCGCACCATTGGCTTCTTCTGAGCGTGTAGAGCCAAGTTTGAAAGACATTGAAGCGAGTGATGTGGCTCGAGTGGATCAAACAGCTGATCAGCATGCTACAAAGACGCCTGAAAATATTCAAAAAACTGTAGAAGTGGTAGATACAGTGCAACTGAATACTTCGGTAGACCTTGCAGAGAAAGAAAGTAAATCTCTGCTCGACTCCAGTAAAAACTCGGACAGCACTGAGACTGACCCACTAGAAAAAAATACAGAAACAGTCGAGAGTAAAGCTCAGTCGATTGATGGTGTAACAGACACTCAAAGTGCAGATCTTATTTCCAAAGATTCAATCGTAGAAACTACAATTGAAGACTCGAAAAAAGTTGAGCCAAGTTTTGTATTAAATCCGAATATTCAAACTGCTGAAATCAAAGAATTTGAAGAAGAAAGCAGCATCTTGGATGTGCATTTACATGAACAGCAACGTTTTGATGATGAAAGTGCTTTAGCAAATGCCGAATACATTATTAGTTTGAATATGTATCCGAACCCTCGAAAAGCACTTTCTGGTGATAAAGCTTTGAAAGTATTAATGAAATATGGATTGCGCTTTGGCGAAATGAACTGTTTCCATCGTTATGAAACTCCTGATGCAGTCAGCCCATTGCTGTTTTCCGTACTCAGAATCACAGATCAGGGTCCTGCAGGTTTTGATTTAGAAACATTATCTGGTGAACAAGTCCAAGGTTTAGCATTCTTCTTAGCATTACCGCATCATAATGTTCAAAAAGGCTATGACAGTATGGTTAGTATTGCAGGGCTTATTGCCCGTGAAACAGATGGTACCGTCTATGATGAAAATAATCTTGAATTTACACCGCAGTTAAAAGAACACTGGCGCCATAAAGCAATCGACTATAGATCAGGTCAGGCGGTTTAATTCCTAGGTGACTTACTGTATTTGTGTAAAGTCATTTATACTGTTTAGGTTGAAATTATTGGGCGGAATTTTCCGCCTTTTTATATGGTGAAAATATGGATCAGAACGCTGTCGTTGCGCAAATGCGCCAACTCATTCAATTACTGGCTCGGCATAACCATGCTTATTATGTGATGGATCAGCCGACAATTGAAGACAGTGAATATGATCAATTGTTTCATCAACTAAAAAACTTAGAAGAACAATATCCTGATTTAGTACAGGCGGATACACCGACCAATAAAGTGGGTGATAAACCTTTATCTAAGTTTGAAAATATTACACATACTGTTCCAATGTTGTCTTTGGGCAATGTTTTTAATCAAGAAGAGTTATTTGCCTTCGCACGTCGTATTGAAGAGCGTTTACCGAACCAAAAAATCCAATACGACGTCGAACTTAAATTTGATGGGCTTGCGATCTCGCTATGGTATGAACACGGTGTGTTGATTCGAGCGGTTACACGTGGGGATGGTGAAACAGGAGAAGTCATAACCCAAAATGTAAAAACAATTCGTAATTTGCCTAAAGTACTCATGATGTCTCAAGGTGTACCACCAGCGTTGTTAGAAGTTCGTGGCGAAGTACTAATGCCTAAAGCTGGATTTGTAAAGTTAAATGCTGAAAATGAGACCAAAGGTGAGAAAACTTTTGCTAACCCAAGAAATGCAGCAGCAGGGAGTTTGCGTCAACTTGATCCGACCATAGCAGCATCACGACCACTTGCATTCTATGCTTATGGTATTGCGCAATGCATGCCACATCATGGTCTGAGCACGATGTCAGAGAGCTTAAATTGGCTTGAACAGTTGGGCTTTGCTGTTGGGGAAAAACATTTTGTTTGTGACAGTATTGAAGAGGTTCAAGCGGCGTATGAATCTGTAAATCAGGAGCGTCCAAACCTGTCAGTTGAAATTGACGGGATGGTGATCAAAGTCAATGATTTGAAGCAACAACAACAATTAGGCTTTTTAAGTCGTGAACCTCGATGGGCAACAGCATATAAGTTCCCTGCAGTGGCTGCGCTAACAACGGTTGAAAATATTAATTGGCAGGTAGGGCGTACAGGTACTTTAACGCCTGTAGCGCGATTAAATCCTGTATCGGTAGGCGGAGTCACAGTATCAAACGTGACTTTACATAATATTGGTGAAATACATCGCTTGGACGTGCGCGTTGGAGATACGGTGAGTGTCTATCGTAGCGGAGATGTTATTCCTAAAGTTGAAAAGGTTTGGCCAGAATTTCGACCTCTAGAAACCACTGAAATTCAATTGCCAGAACAATGTCCTGTATGTGCTTCTCCAGTTGTGATGCCTGAAGGCGAAGCTTTAGCACGATGTTCTGGTGGGCTTTATTGTGCGGCACAGCGTATAGAGGCGATCCGTCATTTTGTATCACGTAAAGCAATGGACATCGAAGGTTTGGGTGATCGTTGGGTTGAGTCTTTATTACATCTTGAACTCCTCAAAGATGTTGCAGATATTTATCACTTGCACGAGCATCGTGAAAAATTATTGACTATTGAAAAAATGGGTGAGAAATCTGTACAAAATCTCATCGACTCAATTGAAAGTAGTAAAAAAACAACATTAGCGGCATTTATTTACGCACTAGGCATTCGAGGAGTAGGCGAGACTACGGCTCGAATGTTAGCCAATACCTTCCAGACTTTAGATGCGCTGAAATCTGCTGATTTAGAAGCATTAAAGAAAACCCCTGATGTAGGTGATATTACTGCAGAATGGATATTAGACTTTTTCAAAGCTGAACATAATATTGAAGTATTAAATCGATTAATTGAGGCTGGAATTCATTGGGATGCACCGATAGCACCGACTAGACAACCTTTAAATGGTGAGAGCTGGGTGGTGACTGGTACTTTAAGCAGTATGGGGCGAGATGAAGCGACTCAACTCTTACAGGCATTAGGTGCACGTGTGAGTGGTAGTGTATCCAGTAAAACGAAATGCTTGGTTGCTGGTGAAAAGGCAGGTTCCAAACTTGAAAAAGCAGAAAAACTAGGTATTCCGGTGATGAATGAAGCTGAGTTTATTGCATTTATGATCCAGCATGGTCAGCTCACTGAACCTGAGTCTTAAGTGTATCTTGCACATAACAAAGGGCATCAATAGATGCCCTTTTTTCTCGAGTAATTAGATATTAACCACGTTTTTTGATAATGCCATCGTCAAGTAGCTGTTGAAAATGTTCTACGATACTTGTCTCAACGTCACGATATTGCATGCCTAATTCTTGCTTACTACGCTCAGCATTGAAATAAATGGGGTAACCCACATTCAAGTCAACGAATTTTCGCGTATAGCCAAACAGAGGAGCGAGTAATTTGAATAAAAACTTGGGGGCAATCATTCGTGGGAAAGGATAGCGTCCACCAAAATGTTGTCGTAATGTTTTACCCATTTCGAGTAGGGTCATCGTTTTAGCATTAATAATATATCGTCCATGTGCTTTAGGGTGAAGTGCTGCTTGGATATGCGCATGAGCGACATCTCGAACATCGACTAACCCATTCCACATTGGAGGAACACCAAATAAAGTCATGCCATTTCCAAATTGTTGAATGACTTCAACACTTCCAGATTGCGTAGAAGGTGTGAGTGATGGTCCAACAACCAATGAGGGATTGATACACACTAAATCCCATCGAGATTGTGCCTTTTGCATATCCCATGCTTTACGTTCTGCTGCGACTTTAGAGTAAAAATAAGGTTGGTGTTCGGCACTACTAGTGGTATTCCAATGGCTTTCTTCAAACTGGTTATGCTCAGTTTTCAAAATATCCACTGCATCGCCATAAGTTGAAGCAATACTAGATGTGACAACGACACGTTTTACTGTATCTGTACGATTGACACTGCTCAGTACATTGGTCGTACCTTTTAGTGCAGGGTCAATCAAGTCTGTGATTGGATCTTTAAAATTAGTCACTAAAAAAGGTGACGCCATATGGATCACAATTTCACAGTCTTTCATTGCTTCATCAAACGAGCCTTCTTCTAAGAGATTTGCTTGAAATAACTTTAAAGCGCCTGAAGTTTGAGATGCGATTTGTTCTAAATGTTGAAAACTTGAACTTTTAGTTAAGTCTCGTACAGTGGCGTGAACGGTGTATCCTTGTTCTAATAATTGTTTAATTACCCAACCAGCAATATAGCCAGTTGCACCTGTCACCAAAATCGGGGCAGTAGTCGTCATCATTGTTATTGCCTGATGGTCAAATAGATTCATTCTAAAATTAAAAAAAGGATTTGTCCTTGATCATTTTCAACATCAACTCAAATGTAATGAGAGTCACTTCGATTGGTTACAAAATTAAATAGAGCTAAAATTTGATTAAAACTGCTCTCGAATTTTTTTAACTGTATGCAAGGGGTTATTTTTTAAGTAAAAAATAAGTGATTCAAACTGCAAATGCGTATGTTTCTCATTTTAATTATATAAAAATCATAAACTTACACATTATATTTTTTGCAAAATAAGCTCTGATTGTTCATAATGTTGCTATTAAAGAATGGAGTGATTGAAATGCGTGGCAATCCAGAAGTCGTAGATTACTTAAATATGTTGATCGGTGGTGAACTGGCTGCTCGTGATCAATATCTCATTCATTCACGTATGTATGAAGATTGGGGTCTCACTAAGATTTTTGAGCGTATCGATCATGAAATGCAAGAAGAAGCACAACATGCTGATGCTATTATTCGCCGTGTCTTATTCCTAGAAGGCACACCGAATATGAATCGTGATGATATTGAAGTAGGTGAAGACGTCGTTTCATGTTTAAAAGCAGATTTAAAGCTTGAGTACGAAGTGCGTGAAAAATTAGCGCAAGGTGTAAAGCTTTGCGAGGAAAAAGGCGATTACGTGACACGTGATATGTTGCGTCAACAAATGTCGGATACCGAAGAAGATCATACCTATTGGTTAGAAAAACAGCTTCGCTTAATTGAACTGATCGGTTTACAAAACTATATTCAGTCTCAAATGTAAGTTAAAACCCAGCAAGGCTGGGTTTTTTTATACCTGAGTTTTGTCTGAATTGAATCATTTTTAATAATTATCTAAAAATCAAAGTGAAATTGAATGATTTGCTCAATGAGTTATTGTGCTTGGCTTTATATACTGACCGAAAACGATCAGCTAAGGATTGGCAATCATGAGTAAAATCTTATTAATTACCGGTTGGGGACTCGGAACAAAACCACTTGAAAACTTAAAAACTACTTTGGATATGGCAGGATTTCAAATCGATCTGATTAATATCTTTAATGCACTCGATCCTGTGGAATTATCTAAACATGTAGAGTTAGCTAAAAAAGTCGATGTCATTATAGGGTGGTCTTTAGGCGGGCAATTAGCAACGTTGCTCACCCAAAAGGTTTTCGAGCTTTCAGGTCAGGCAAAAACGTTAATTACTTTAGCATCGAATCCTTGCTTTGTTGCCAATGAACGCTGGTCTACAGGTATGCCGCTTTCTACTTTTCAAAGTTTTAGAGAATCTTTTGAAAATGACCCCATGACCACTTTAAAGCGATTTTGTTATCTGGTCTCACAGGGCAGCCAAACTGCTAAACAAGATTGGCAATCTTTGCAAAATTCAATTACGAGTGAAGAGCTAGATTTAAAAAAGCAGGGCTTGGATTTACTATATCATCTTAATACTGTCGAGATATTGAAAAATTATGTCGGAAAACAATTACATGTATTTGCTGATGATGATGGATTAGTTAGTAGCAAAGTTCTAGATAATATCCGAAAGATAGATGCAAAGTTTTTTAAATTCGAAATTATCCCAGGTTCTCACTGCTTTTCAATTTTTAGAGCTACACAACTAAGTGACAAAATCGTTCAATATCTAAGAAAGAATGAGAAATCCTGATGAATATTGTCTAATCAGGCAATTCATAACAAAAATAATTCGCGTTATGCTCTGTCTAGATTAATAAGGACACTCTTCCAGGATGGTTGACGAATTCGATTTATCACACTTATGGCACCCTTATACTTCGATGTTAAACCCACTGCCGACATATAAAGTGAAAAAGGCTACAGGGGTGATGATTGAACTTGAAGATGGTCGTCAACTCATTGATGGTATGTCATCTTGGTGGTGTGCCATTCACGGGTATAACCATCCTCAACTTAATCAAGCTGTGTCGGATCAATTGCAGCACATGTCACACATTATGTTTGGTGGGCTTACTCATGATCCTGCGATTGAATTAGGGAAAACGTTATTAAAAATTACCCCACCTCAATTAGATAAAATATTCTATGCGGACTCAGGTTCTGTCGCCGTTGAAGTCGCATTGAAAATGGCAGTTCAATATTGGACCGCACAAGATAAGAAAGATAAAACCAGTTTTATCACGACGCGTTCTGGTTATCATGGTGATACATGGAATGCAATGTCAGTTTGTGATCCCGTCACAGGGATGCATCAGGTCTTTGGTTCTAGCTTGCCTTCTCGTTATTTTGTTCCTGCACCGCAGACTCGATTTGATGAAGATTGGAATCCAGCAGATATTCTTGTATTGGCAGAAACTTTAAAAAACCATCATGCCACTATCGCTGCCATGATTGTTGAGCCGATTGTGCAAGGTGCTGGAGGCATGCGTTTCTATCATCCTGAATATTTACGCGAAGCCAAGAGGCTATGCGATCAATATCAGGTGTTAATGATATTTGATGAAATTGCCACGGGGTTTGGGCGAACAGGTAAATTATTTGCTTGGGAACACGCTCAAGTTGAACCAGACATCATGTGTATTGGTAAGGCGCTGACCGGTGGGTATATGACTTTATCTGCAACACTGACCACACGACATGTCGCTGAAGTGATCAGCTCTGGTGAAGCTGGCGTATTTATGCATGGACCTACATTTATGGCGAACCCCTTGGCTTGTGCTGTCGCCTTAAAGAGTACTGAGCTTTTATTGTCACAAGATTGGCAGTCCAATATTCAAAGAATAGAGCAAATTCTAAAACATTATTTACATAGATTAGATGATCAAGCGCATATTCAAGATGTTCGTGTGCTCGGTGCTATCGGTGTTGTTGAGCTTAAACAAAATGTTGATATGAAAACGCTGCAACAGCGTTTCGTAGAACGAGGCGTGTGGATTCGTCCTTTTGGAAAATTAGTTTATGTCATGCCACCTTTTGTGATTTCAGATGTCGAACTCACTGAATTATTAACGCAGTTGGTAAGTGTTGTGATGGAACTTGCAGAGGAAATGAGATGAATCTGTTGGACCACTACGCAGAGCAGTTAGACTCATTAAAACAAACTGGAAATTTTCGGCAGTTTAAATCCATCGTTCAGCATGGAAAATGGGTTGAGCTTCAGCAACAAAGAATGTTGAATCTATCGAGTAATGATTATTTAGGAATTGCGTCAGATCTACAAATAAGAGAAGCATTTTTTGATCATTGTTCAGTAGATTCAAAAAGAATGAGCTCTTCATCTTCAAGATTACTCACAGGAAATTATCCTGAATATGAGCAATTTGAAGATGACATGAGTCAATCATTCAATCAAAGGGCAGTCCTGTTATTCAACAGTGGCTATCACATGAATATTGGTATTTTGCCTGCGATTGCTGATAGTCAGACTTTAATTCTTTCGGATAAATTGATTCACGCCAGCATGATTGATGGGATTCGCTTAAGTAAAGCGAAGCTGATACGTTATCGACATAATGATCTGCTTCATTTAAAGCAATTGATCGAGCAATATCATGATGATCCCTTGTATCAAAGAATCATTGTGGTAACTGAATCAATTTTTAGTATGGATGGTGATGAAACTGATTTAACTGCGTTGGTGAGTCTGAAATATCAGTTCAGTAAAATCATGTTATATGTAGATGAAGCACATGCTATTGGTGTTCGGGGGAAGCAAGGACTCGGTTGCGCTGAACAATATGCTGTCATAGATGATATCGATTTCTTGGTAGGAACATTTGGGAAAGCACTCGCATCTGTTGGTGGATACATTGTGTGTCATCCAATCTTAAAAGATTATTTAATCAACAAAATGCGCTCTTTGATTTTTAGTACCGCACAACCACCCATCAACATGGCTTGGACGCATTTTATTTGGAATAAAATGAAAAAAATGCAGGAGCAACGTGCTCATTTAAGTGATTTGAGTCTGCAACTGCGTCAATATATTCTTGAGCAAGGTTACGAATGTCCTTCAAGCTCGCAGATTATTCCTTTAATTTTAGGTGATTCTCAGCGTGCACTTGAGCGCGCACAACAATTACAACAATCTGGTTTTTATATTTTGCCGGTTCGGCCACCAACGGTTCCACAAGGAAGTTCACGCCTGAGAATTTGTATGAATTCTCAGCTGAATCAAGATGAATTGGAGCGGTTGAAAGAACAATTATGAATGACTCTATGTTGAACAAATTTATTCAAAAAGAAATGATTGCTACTCGATTTGCAAAATCGCATTGGACTTATGCAGATCAGGCACGTATTCAACAAAATGTAGCGAAGCATTTAAGCGAGCTGATGCGTCTTTATGTTTCATCTTCTGAGCTTGCTAAAGTATTTGAAATTGGATGTGGAACTGGAAATCTAACTCAAGAGATGTTTCATCATTTTAAAATGGATCAAGTCATTTTGAATGATTTATATGCTGATGTTGAGCATACCATCAGTCATCATCAGCCTGTCGAGTGGCGTATTGGTGATGTCGAAAAAATTGAGTTACCCAAAGACCTTGATTTATGTGCCTCAAGCTCTGCATTACAGTGGATGTCTGAGTTTGAAAGATTGATACAGAAAATTTATTCGGCTTTAAAGCCCAATGGTTATTTTTGCTTTTCAACTTATGGGCCTCAGAACTTAAAAGAAATTAAATCCTTAACTGGACAAGGATTAAAATATTTTGATCAAAGCCAAATTAAAAGCTTACTAGAGCAGAACGGATTTGAAGTGATGCACTGTGAACAACAATTGGCTCAATTACACTTCGCGCACCCAAAATTGGTCCTAAAACATTTACAGGCCACAGGTGTGACTGCAACCTCACAGGGGTTTCGTTGGACGAAGGAAAGTTTGAATCAGTTTTATCTAGGTTACCGACAATTTATTGCGACTGATGAGCAAGAGAATCTTGTCTATCCTTTAACGTATCACCCTATATTTTTTATCGCACGGAGTAAGTCATGAGTGCTCAAATCTACTTTGTGAGCGGTATTGATACTGGAATTGGAAAAACATACGTCACTGGTTATTTGGCAAAAATTTGGCGTGAACAAGGGCGGAATGTCATTACTCAGAAATTAATTCAAACGGGTAATGTGGATGTTTCTGAAGATATTGAAAAACATCGTGAAATTATGGGATGTGGTTGGTTAGAGGAAGATACTCAAAAACTCACTATGCCTGAAATTTTCAGTTATCCTGCATCGCCTCACTTAGCGACACGTATAGATGGGCGAAGTATTGATTTCGCTAAAATTGAACAAGCGACTCAACAGTTGTCCTCTTCATATGAAGTTGTTTTGCTTGAAGGGGCGGGTGGCTTGATGGTCCCTCTAACAACACAATATTTAACCATTGATTATTTAGTGGATAAAAAATATCCCATAATTTTGGTGAGTTCGGGGCGTTTGGGAAGCATCAACCATACTTTGTTGAGCTTAGAGGCACTGAAGCATCGTGGGCTTGAGTTATATGCTC
Organism: Acinetobacter sp. ANC_7655; assembly: GCF_056784015.1. NCBI lineage: Bacteria > Pseudomonadati > Pseudomonadota > Gammaproteobacteria > Moraxellales > Moraxellaceae > Acinetobacter > Acinetobacter sp. ANC_7655. The sequence goes on from NZ_JBWYJB010000008.1 coordinate 140,453, forward strand.
TAGCATATAATTTGAATGCTGAATCTGACGCTGAGCTTATTTCACGTGATACATCTGCCTACTTAAAAAAGTATTTATCGCAACATTTTCCATCTGCTAAATGGATTGATATTCCTTTTATTGAATAAATGAAAAAAACCGCTCTATTGAGCGGTTTTTTTAGGGATTTAAAAAATTAGAACTTCTTAAAGCCTTTGTTAATACCAAAAGGTTTGCGTTGACCAAATTTATTTTCATTACGTGGTTTGTAATCAACAGAATTGCCGTTTACTTCACCTTTGTTTTCAGGACGCTTATTGCGGAAATCCTGATTTTCAGTGCGAGGGGCACGATTGTTGAATCGATTCTCAAAGCCTTCTTGACGTGGCGCACGTGCATTGAAACGGTTTTCTGAGCCTTCTTGACGCGGTGCGCGATTGTTAAATCGATTATCACTGCGGCTTTGATCAGCACCACCTTGACGGAAGTCACGGCGTGGTTCTTGATGCTCGCCTTCGTCACGGCGTTGTTGGCGTAAATAACCACCACGACGTGCTGCAAGTGGTTTCTCTTGCATACGTTCATTGCGGCGTTTCGCCATACCGTAAAGACCAGTACCTTGACGTGGTTTGAGCTCAACAGACTTAGTTAAGTTATCAATGTCATTTTTATCAAGTTCAATCCAACGACCTGTACGTAATTCACGTGGCAGAATGACTGTACCATAACGTGTACGTAATAGACGGCTGACTTTCAAGCCTTGTGATTCAAAGATGCGGCGTACTTCACGGTTACGTCCTTCTTTTACAACCACTTGATACCAACGGTTAATCCCTTCACCACCAATTTCAGAGAATGACTCAAATTTTGCTGGACCATCATCGAGCATGACACCATCTGTCATGTTCTTTTTCAGTTGAGGGGTCACTTCACCCATCACACGTACAGCGTATTCGCGTTCAATTTCACTAGATGGATGCATTAAGCGGTTTGCAAGCTCGCCATCGTTTGTGAAAAGTAATAATCCTGTTGAGTTGATATCTAAACGACCAACCATGACCCAACGATCACCCGGAATTGATGGTAATTGATCAAATACAGTTGGGCGATTTTCAGGGTCGTTACGTGAACAGATTTCACCTTCAGGTTTGTAGTAAATCAATACACGACGACGGATTTCATCTTCAATTTGGAACTGTACTTTACGACCATCGATACGAAGCTCATCGGTTGGTTCGATACGTTCACCTACTTGAGCAACTTGACCGTTGACACTAACACGACCGGCAGCAATGACTTCTTCCATATAGCGGCGAGAACCCAAACCTACACGTGCCAATACCTTTTGCAATTTTTCACTCATAACAGCATAACCTTAGAAATAATCATCAACAGTTCACCTATTTACGACTTGGGTGCGTGAGCATCCAATGCCATAAAAGCTTCCTTGGCATCCTGTAGGGGAGGCAGTTGATTTAAATCACTTAAACCAAAAGCATTTAAAAATTGTGGCGTTGTAACCAACAACGCGGGTCTTCCTGGAAGTTCCCGGAAACCAGACTCTTTAATCCAGTTCCAATCGAATAACGTTCTGAGTTGCTGACTGTTATTCGTGACTCCTCGAATTTGCTCAATATCGGCTCGGGTAACGGGCTGATGATAAGCAATCACTGCTAGAGTTTCTAACAATGATGGTGATAATTTAGTTGGACGTTCTGGCCAAGTTTGTGCAATCACTTGTCGATACTTAGCACGAACTTGAAAGCGAAAACCTTGAGCTGTTTCAGTCAGCTCAATTGAACGACCGTGTTGTAACACTGCAAGCTGTTGTAAATAGGCGCGCAGTTGTTGTTTGGAAAATTGGTTTTGAAATGCCTCTTTTAAGCGTGCAATAGAAACAGGCGCTTCACTGGCAAAAATAATAGCTTCGAGCTGCATGAGCACTTCGTGGTGTAACTCATCAACTTGAAAGGAGTTTGATTGATCAATGGTCATATCATTACCCCTTGAATTGCCAGCGGGGCTTCAATACCTGATGCAATAATTTGAACTTTTTGCTGACGTGTTAGCTCTAATATTGCCATAAACGTCACCACTAACCCCATGCGACCTTGACTTGGTTTTAAAAGTTGATCAAATTTCAAAACCTCACCTGATTTTGTCATCTGTTCAATATAGGCAATACGTTCTTCAAGCAAAACAGGTTCTTGAGTAATCTGGTGTGTAACAGGCTCTGGGCGATTAAAAATACAAAACATAGCATCGCGCAGAAGAGAGGCTTCATAACCTTCATTTACTTTATTAATTTGTCCAAGGCTAACGTTGGGTAGAAAAGTATCACGGTCCAAAATAGGCATTTGACCGAGACGCTCAGCAGCTTGCTTGATCCTTAAATATGTCTCTAAACGATCTATTAATTCTTGTTTTGGATCTTTTTCAATTTGAATTGATTTAGGTTTAGGCAGCAGTAAGCGTGATTTTAAATCTGCTAATAAAGCCGCCATCACCATATAATCTGCGGTTAACTCAATATTGAGTGACTTCATACTGTCAATATATGACAAATATTGCGTTGCAATCGGAGCTATATCGAGCTGAAGTAGATCGAAACCATTTTTTTGGATGAGGTAAATTAAAAAGTCGAGTGGTCCTTCGAAATGTTCTAATAGAATTTCGAATGCTGCAGGCGGTATATATAAATCTTCAGGAATCGTATCTTGCCACTCATCTAAAACACGGATGTGTGGAAGTGCGTCCATGGGATTATGGATAGCTTGAGTCATTACAATTATTAGCCACGCGAATTTTCAAAAGCATGTTGGGCGATTCAGGAGATCACATATCGAAATCAGTAAAAGGACAGTGATTCGAATAGCATAAAAACAATATGGGTATTCTAAATTAAATCGAGTGCTGAATATATCTTTATCCGCAGTTTTACGATAAAAAATTTGAAATAAATAGGTAGTATTTTTTAAGGTTATATAGATGTATTTAGTGTTTTAATTGATAAATGTAAACTGGTATTCATTGTTAGCGTGTATTCGATGAGAAGTAAAACAGTATGAATAATTTTCAAAAAGTAGAACAAAATGTATATGAACAAAATGTAGGTATAAAAGTTCACTCAAGTACTCACCCTATAAACTCATTCAAAGCGTTGAGTGGAAAGTATGTAAATTTATATCCTTTAAATTTAATTGAAAATATTGAAGAGCTTGCGAGAAATCTATTCCCAATTAAGATTACAGACGAGTTTATTTCACGCTTTACCTATTTGCCTTACGAAGCGCCAACTTCGATTGAAGACTTGTCATATAAACTCTCATCACAATTTGGTACACAGGGGAATATTTAATATGTTATTCGCATAGCGAACAAACCAATGGGGTGGATCGCATTGATGAATATCGGGTTGGATGATGGAGTGGTTGAAATTGGGAATGTATACTTCTCAGCAGATTTAAAACGGTCTAGAGCTGCTACAGAAGTATTATTTTTACTGTTGAATGAGTGTTTTACTTTAGGATTTAGGCGTATAGAGTGGAAGTGTCATGAGTTGAACTTAGCTTCCAAAAAAGCCGCACTACGATTCGGTTATCAATATGAAGGAATGTTTAGACAACATAAAGTGGTCAAGGGAAGAAACCGAAACACGCTTTGGTTTTCAATGTTGGATGAAGAGTGGCTGACTTTAAAAGAAAGTTATTTAGCTTGGCTTGAACCAAGCAACTTTACGCAAGAGGGTCTACAAATAAAGACCCTCCAAGCATTTTATAACGAAAAATCAGCGTAAATTAAATAAAGCGAGATGAATGGTGAGGCATTTTACTCAAAAGCACTCACATCACCCACGCCACGGCGGATAATTTCAGGTTGACTTCCTGAGAGATCAACAATACTTGTTGTGGTTAATGTACCAAGTCCACTATCAATAAAAACATCAATTCTTTTACTTAATTGTTGTTCTATTTCATATGGATCATCCAAAGGCTCAGTTTGACCTGGAAGAATCAGGGTGCTGGTGAGTAAAGGCTCACCCAGCTCTTTAAGAAGCATTTGACAGACTGGGTTGCTCGGTACACGTAAACCAATGGTTTTCTTTTTGGGGTGCATCAAGCGACGAGGGACTTCACTTGTCGCTTGCAAAATAAAGGTGGTAATCGCAGGTGTATTATTTTTAAGCAGACGATAAGTTGCATTATCCACTTTTGCATACGTTGCAATATCTGAGAGATCCGCACATAAGATCGCATATTGATGCTTAGCACCAAGATCACGGATTTGAGCAATTCGTTCCATTGCTTGCTTATTACCAATTTGGCATCCGATGGCATAGGCCGCATCTGTTGGATAAACCACGACATCGCCTGCACGTATTCTTTCTACTGCTTGAGTAATAAGTCGAGATTGTGGATTGTCAGGATGTACTCTTAAATGAAGCATTTTATTTTCTCCTGATTATTTTTTCGTATTATTGCGTGCATAGACATGCACTTCAATGTCATGAATATATATTTACTAGACTTAATCTAGCGATGCACGAGAAAATTCATCCAAATGTAATGTTTTGCCACTTCTGAGACACTTACAGATGCACTGAATAAAGTGTTGAGCATCTCTTGGAAGCTGAGCGTCACCTGAAAAATAGCGCTGTACTTGAGCATAAACATTGTCTTTAAAAGACTGTCCATCACCACCTTCACCCGTTAAATTGTCCAGAGAAACGCGGAATTTTCGACCAAAGGCTGTGGCAAACATCCATTCTATTGCTTGAGGTTTAATTTCGACTTGTTCAAATAGGGCTTGTTGTTCAGCGGTTCGACCATCTGGTGCATACCAGTAGCCAAGATCAGGAAGAGTACGACGATGATCTCCTGCGATTGTCCAATGACTTATCTCATGTAAAGCACTATTGAAAAATCCATGTGCGAATTGGATGCGAGCGGGTTGTTGGTCTGAGGCAGGGAAGTATTCAGGTTCAAAGTCGCCTTTGACTAATGTGACATTTAAGTGGGAAAACCAATGATTAAAGTGTAAGATAAGCCAGTCTACCTGTTGAGCTTCTGTTTGCAGATTTACCCAAGGTGCGAGTTGCACGCGGTCTAAGTGATCGGTCAAATTTGAGGTCGAAGGATAGTGTAACTGTAATGAAGTTGTGACTTCAGGTTGCGGCTGCAACTGATGCATGACTTGATTAACCCAAATGATCTGTCTGAATAAGTGCAAAATTGTATCTTAATCTTTGACAGAGTACTTATGAATTTGTAGAATTGCCGCCTTAATTATGTCAGCAAATACCTTTCCGGCACAGATTGAGCCGTTTAAATGGGCTGAACAGGGCTTCACATGGTCAGGTACACTGCCATTGTCGCGCTTTGTTCGTATATCCCGTGAAGCTGTTGGGTCAATTGATAATCAATTGATCAATATAGACTGTAAGCTATCAATGGATGCGTATCATCGTATCGTTTGGCTTGATGGTAGTGTTGAAACGAAGGTTCCAATGGAATGCCAACGTTGTTTGGATACTGTTGAATTACCTCTCGAATTGGACTTTCATCTGGCTTTAGTCGATGATGAGTCACTGATAGAGCGCTTGGATGAGGATGCTGATTTCATCGTCTTAGGTGAGAGTGAAGCAACGACAAAAGGTTCATTTGATGCACCTGCAACCGCTGATTTACTTTCTCTCATAGAAGATGAATTGTTATTGTTGATTCCTTTGTCACCAAGACATGAGTCTTGTGAGCATAAGCATCAACCTGCCCAAGAAGAAGTTGTTGAAGAAAAACGAGATAATCCGTTTGGTGTTTTGGCAGCTTTGAAGGGTAAACTTAACTAATTTTTGTGTTATACTCTTAGGTATAAGACAATCGAATTTGTTCTGATCCATTTTTTCGATCTTTGTAAGGAGCCATCATGGCCGTTCAGCAAAACCGTAAAAGTCGCTCTCGCCGTGACATGCGCCGTTCACATGACGCTTTAACCGAGAATGCATTAACAGTAGACCAAACGACTGGTGAAACTCACCGTCGTCACCACGTAACTAAAGATGGTGTCTACCGTGGTCGCCAATTATTCGCTAAAGCAGCTGATGCTGAATAATTGGTGATGTATTAAGCGTCAAGCTTAGTAGAAAAAATGGGAGCGTAAGCTCCCTTTTTTTATTTCTATTTTTTGTTGTATTTGGCAATTACCAAAGCTTTTTTTTAATGATAAATTTCGCTCCATCAAATCAGTTAAGACTTGAGTTTGATGTTCAAGATGATCGAAATGAATCAAAATTGAATAGTCAAGCTCTGAATAAAGGATTTTTATATGTCTGCTAAACGCCTCGAGCAAGCCGTTCTTGCGACCAAAACTGCATTTGTTTTTCCTGGACAGGGTTCTCAAAAAGCAGGAATGTTAGCGGAGCTTGCAGAACAGTTTAGTAGTGTGCAAGAAACGTTTGCTGAAGCTTCTGAAGCACTCGGCTTTGATTTATGGCACATTGCGCAAAGTGGTGAAGGGTTAAACCAAACTGAATTTACACAACCAGTACTGCTCACAGCAAGCATTGCTTTATGGCGTGTATGGTTAGAGCTTGGTGGTGTCGTTCCTAAATATTTAGCGGGACATTCACTGGGTGAATACAGTGCATTGGTTGCTGCAGAATCTTTAAGCTTAAAAGATGCAGTTAAATTGGTGAACTTACGCGGTAAGTTGATGCAAGATGCTGTCCCTCAGGGTCAAGGTGCTATGGCTGCGATTCTTGGTCTTGATGATGCTAAGGTTGTAGAACTGTGTGCTCAAGTCACCGCTCAAGGTGAGGGTTCGGTGGAGGCTGCAAACTATAATGCACAGGGTCAAGTTGTGGTGGCAGGTGATACTGCACGAGTTGAAGCGTTAATGGCTTTGGTAAAAGAGCAAGGTGCAAAAGCAATTGCGTTACCAGTATCAGTACCATCACATTGTTCATTAATGAAGCCAGCGGCAGCAGAGTTTGCCAAAGCTTTAGCAGATGTTGATATTCAATTACCTCGCATTCCAGTGATTCAAAATGTCAATGCACAAGTGGCTGACAGTGTTGATGAATTGCGTACAGCGTTGACATCACAACTTTATGAGTCTGTCCAATGGACTAAAACACTTCAAGTATTGGCTGATCAAGATGTGAGCTATGTTGTTGAATGTGGTCCTGGGAATGTATTAACAAATTTAGCAAAACGTCTAGCACATGTTGAAAAAGCATTGCCTTTAGATACTAAATCTCGTTTAGAAGATGCTTTAAATACTGTATTAGTTGCAGAAGGGAAAATTGCATGACGCAGGAACGTAAAGTCGCGTTAGTGACAGGTGCAAGCCGTGGTATTGGTGCTGCGATTGCACAACAGCTGATCGAAGATGGCTTTTTTGTTGTAGGTACGGCTACATCTGATTCTGGTGCTGAAAAATTATCTACACAATTTGCTGAACATGGTGCAGGAAAAGTACTCGATGTTCGTGATGGAGCTGCAATTGATGCACTCATTACAGATATTGAACAAAGTTTTGGTCCTGTACTTGTTCTTGTGAATAATGCAGGTATCACAAAAGATAATCTACTGCTTCGTATGTCTGAAGATGATTGGGATGATATCCAAAATATTCATCTTAAAGCAGTGTTCCGTCTCTCTAAACGTGTATTGAAAGGTATGACGAAAGCGAGATTTGGACGAATTATCAATATTAGTTCTGTCGTTGCGCATTTTGCAAATCCAGGTCAAGCAAATTATTCAGCTGCGAAGGCTGGGATTGAAGCTTTTAGCCGGAGTTTGGCTAAAGAAATGGGCAGTCGTCAAATTACTGTCAATAGTATCGCGCCTGGATTTATTGCAACTGAGATGACTGAACAGTTAAGTGATGAAATTCAGAAAAAAATGAGTGATCAAGTGGCATTGAACCGTTTTGGTCAGCCTCAAGATATCGCAAATGCAGTAAGTTTCCTTGCTTCTGATAAAGCAAGTTACATTACTGGTACGGTATTACACGTGAATGGCGGTTTATACATGGCGTAATGCGATGTATAAACTTTCAAATATATCAAGATTCAATTAAACTATAGGCATTATACGCCGCCACAAGCAATGAGGAGAATTCCTGTGAGCGATATCGAACAACGTATCAAACAAGCAGTAGCTGAACAACTTGGCTTAAAAGCTGAAGAGATTAAAAACGAAGCATCTTTCATGGATGACTTAGGTGCTGACTCTCTAGATCTAGTTGAGCTTGTAATGTCTTTCGAAAATGATTTCGACATTACTATTCCTGATGAAGACTCTAACGAAATTACAACTGTTCAATCTGCTATCGATTATGTAACTAAGAAATTAGCTTAATCATCAGATTCAGTTCTTTTCGAACTTAAAAGCTACCTTTATGGTGGCTTTTTTTTATTAAGGATTAAATTGCAATATTACATTAAGTTACCTTAAGTTTAAGAAAGATAACGGCGTTAGGTATAGTTCTTCTGTATAAAAATTAAGGGATCTAAATTATTTGATCACCAAACTGAAATAACAATAGGAGAATAACAATGGGTCTTTTTGATTTTGTGAAAGGTATTGGGAAAAAAAATACCGCACCGGCTGAGCAACAAGCTACACCAGCAACGCCAGCAGAGCCATCTGCTCAAGAAGTTGCGAATAAATTATTGGGGCATATTAAATCACTTGGCTTACCAGTAACAGGACTGTCTGTGACTTATAATGCAAGCAGTGATTTAGCGACTGTAAAAGGACAAGTGCAAACTCAAGCAGATCGTGAAAAGATCATCTTGGCTGTGGGAAATATTGATCATGTTGCTCAAGTCGATGACCAACTTACTGTTTCATCTCCAGAGCCTGAAAGTAAATTCTATACAGTAAAATCAGGGGATAATCTTTCAAAAATTTCTAAAGAGTTTTATGGTGATGCAAATCAGTACAACAAAATTTTTGAAGCAAACCGACCATTACTTAAAAATGCCGATGATATTTTCCCGGGACAGGTTCTAAGAATTCCAAACTAAAATATCAATGAATCTAAAAGACCGAGATTTAAATCTCGGTTTTTGATTTTAAAGTAACTTAATAACTTAAAACTGATTTTTAAATTATCAATATAAAACAATATTTTAACGGCTGGAAAATTTCTATAAATATATTTTAACTTCCACATTGCAATGGTGTTTTTGGCCATTTTTTAAGTTATTTCGAAGTAATAAGAATAAAAAAATTGAAATAAACTATTAATTCCAACCTTATGTTTTATATAGGAAAAATAAATTAGTAAAAATAAGTGTTTGAAAATAAATAAAATTTAATTTGTTTCAAGAGATAAAATATTGTTTCATTGGGTTTTATTATGTAACTTTAATTAATTAATAGTGTAATTTTGTTTCTGGTATTTTTTTGCAATATTTAAAAATTTTGTGTCTAATTTATATAAAAAGATAAATATTGATATTTTTTTCACAATTAATTTATAAATAGTGATTTTTTTCAAAAATTAATATTTTCAATAAAAACATTGCTTTAAGAATCTCGAATGGGGTGTAAAAATTTTTTTTTAACTATGAATTTTTGTTGATTTTCAACTGACTTTTTATGACGTTTACATTGATTCTCAATCTGATAAAAAAATAGAGGGTTAAAGAATATCTTAATAATACTGGGTGACGTCATGAAAAATTTAGAAATACTATCAAAAAACGATGGGGCGGTTTTAGAAAAGACTACTGCTAATAAAATCGTATTAAACCAGAACTCAATTGTGAAAATTGATGCATCAATCGAAGAGGTCTTAAATTTTCAGAAAGAAGGAAATTCTTTAGTTATTAATTTTAAAAATGGCGAACAATTAGTTGTAGAAAGTTATTTTGACGATCCCTTAAATAGTCATAATATTTTATTTAATGACAATGGTCAGCTTTATTGGGTTGAGTTCACAGATGCTGCCAATGAAATAGCTTCGACTATTAAATATTATCCAATTGATGATATTTCAGCACTTATCGCTGGAAACTCAAGTACAGCTTTGACAGGGTTAACTCCATGGTTAATTGCAGGGGGATTAGCTGCTGGAGTAGTTGCTATTGCAGATAATATGAGTGATTCTGATAAAAAATCTAATTCTGTATCGCCGGAACCAGAACCACCAATTAACGATGAATTAGAAGAAGCAAAACAGCTCGTTAATGATGCAGAGAAAGCTTATCAAGATCTTAAAGATTTGATTGAAGATAAATTAAATGATGGGTTAATTACTCCCGAGGAAAAAGCTGAATTAGAGGAAGCATTACAAGATGCGAAGGATGCTAAAGATGCTGCTCAAGATAAAGTCGATAACTTGGTAGATGGCGAGGCAAAATCTGATTTACAAGATCGACTAGATGATTTGGTTGATGAAGAGTTGCCAGCAATTAATGATCAAAATGGTGATGGTGTACCAGATGATCTCGAGCAAGCTTTACTAGATGCTGAAGAAGCTGTAGCCAATGCTGAACAAGCGTACGAAGCATTAAAAGATTTAATTTTAGAGAAGAATGAAAACGGCCTGATTACACCTGCTGAAAGAGCGGAATTAGATCAAGCTAAAGAGGCTTTCGAGAGTGCCAAAGCCTTAGCAGAAACTAAAACAAATTTATTACCAGAATCAGTTCAATCTCAAAAAGATGCTTTGCAGGAACGTCTTGAAGATTTAGTGGATATCATTCTACCTGAAATTAATGATGAAAATGATGATGGTATCGTAGATGATATCGCTGAAGCACTCATTGAAGCAGAGTTGGCTGTTGCGGAGGCTGAAGCAAAGTATGCAGCTGCTGAAAATGCTTTAACTGTTGCAAATCGTGATGGATTAATTAATCCAACAGAGCTTAATGCTTTACAGAATGCTTTAGAGCAGGCACAAATTGCTAAGTCAACTGCTCAAAGTAAAGTAAATGCTCTACCTGAATCTGTTCAGGAACAGAAAGATGCCTTTCAAAATCGATTAGATGATCTGACTGACATAAGTTTGCCTGAAGTAAATGACGCAGATGGTGATGGCATTGTAGATGGCTTACCAGAAGCGATTCAGGAAGCGCAGTCAGCTGTAGAAGAAGCTGAAGCTAAATATGCTGAAGCTCTTAATAATTTAGCTTTGGCTCAAAAAGATGGCTTAATTAACCCGCTTGAACTCAGTATTCTTGAACAGAAAGTACAGGCTGCACTTGATGCAAAAGAAGTTGCTCAAGATAAGGTAAATGTATTGCCAAATGGAGCGATTAAAGATGGTTTACAAGATCGTCTAGATGCTCTTGTAAATATTGACTTACCTGAAGTCAATGATGCAGATGGTGATGGCGTACCAGACGGCGAAGATATTACACTTGAAGAAGCAACAGAGGCAGTAGAGGCGGCTGAAGCAGCATATGCTGAGGCAGAGCAAGCACTAGCAGATGCCGAATCAGATGGTTTAATCACGCCAACAGAACTTACTGAGCTGACTCAAGCACGTGATGATGCGCTTACTGCTAAAGAAGATGCACAAGCGAAAGTTGATGCACTTCCAGAAGGAGCAGACAAAGACGCATTGGATGCACGCTTAGATGATCTAGTCGACATCATCTTACCAA